>LFCU01000123.1 GCA_001044195.1 Candidatus Achromatium palustre | reverse complement strand
AAGAGGCGAGTGGGCGAGCCTCAAAAAAAAATTTCAAGGCT
Source organism: Candidatus Achromatium palustre (assembly GCA_001044195.1). GTDB lineage: Bacteria > Pseudomonadota > Gammaproteobacteria > Chromatiales > Chromatiaceae > Achromatium > Achromatium palustre. The sequence goes on along the minus strand of LFCU01000123.1, from coordinate 12,492 downwards.
TGTGAGTGCTGCTATTAAAGGGGCGGTTGCTCGCGATTTTTTTTGCATATATGTATATTAGAAAATTCTAATATTTTAAACCATGATTCACTTGATTTTCATGATTACCATGATGCGTTAATTAAGATAATCTAGTTAATCTTGCAAATCAAGGTTCAAAAATAAATTATATCGGTTTTGAACGGCACTGGTTCAGTCTGATGTTTGCTCATAACATTATGATTATATTTCAATATTTATTGTAGGTTGGGTTGCCGTCCGTTTGGCGACCCAACATTATTGCAAGATGTCGGATTGACGATGAGACCATCAACCCAACCTACGGTTGTCAATTATGATAAATTAGAATTAGAAAATAGTATAATACAAAAATTCTTAAATAGCTTAACATTAATTGATGAATTAGACTAAACCAGTCCCACATGAATACTGAAATAGAATTAAAACTATTACAAGAAATAGCAGAATTAAAACAACAAATTGCTATCCTAACCGGCAAAAACAAAATCCCCACTTACCAATACAGCAAAATCAGAGACATTGACCTAAAAAAATTATTTACAATTGAAAAAAACTTAGATCAGAGTATCTTTAAGGCATGGCTAAATAACAACATTTATATAGACGACCCAACAGAAAGATTTTTAGCGGATTTGATCGAAACCAACAAAGCCCTGCTTGCAAGCTATAGTGAAGAAGATTTAAAAGTTAAATTTATCGTGCCTATTCTAAATAAAATCTGCTTTCAATCCTATAGAAAAAAAATTCGCGATTTTTATGAAGTTGCAATGAGCTATCAAACAAATAAATTCATTCTAAATGGCACAGTAGATTTTGTCGTCAGCGAAGGGTTAGTTGAGAGCAAAAAACCATATTTTTTCATTCAAGAATTTAAAAGACATGAAGAATATAGCAATCCAAGACCACAACTATTAGCTGAACTCATTAGTGCAGTTGAATTGAATGATTGGCAAGTCATCAAAGGTGCTTATATTATTGGAGAGATTTGGCATTTTGTAATTTTAGAAAAACTCGCACTACATAAATACCAATATTTTATCTCAGACATTTTTGTCGCAAGCAAAATAGAGGATTTAAAGTCAATATACAAAAATCTATTATTTATCAAAAATGAAATATTTACAAGGGTACCTGATTCAGACATGTAGGTTGAGTTTGTCCGTTTGGCAACCCAAGATTATTGGAAGATGTTGGATTGACAGCACGTAGGATGGGTAGAACGAAATGAGCGAAGCGAATGAAGTAATATATTAAACTTTTAAAATGATGGGTTTCGCTTTAGCTCTACCCATCCTATGAGCTATAACACAAAATTCAACACGAGGTAAGTATGGGTGAAGTTAGAGACACATTCAAAGTAACGAATATTATGACTAATGTATCGATAGATTTAGATTTATTAATCGATACCGGAGCTGTATTGCCAAGTATTTCGAGGGATACTTTTGAAAAGCTGGGCTTTAATGTAACTTCTAGAGTTGATGTAGAATTAGGTGATGGTACAACTAAGGTATTTGATACCTGTATCGCCTGTTTTAGTTGGCATGAGCGTATTGCAGCTTCCCAAACTCTCATTCTTGATTATGGAGTAGAAGGAGTGATTGGACAGGTAATCTTGGAACAAATGGATGTAAATGTTCATTGTACTTCTAATAAAATATATCCAGCACATCCAGCAATAGCTTACCCGTACCTTAAATTCAAATAGCAAGGTATTAATCATATGGTTTTGTTGTGATCGTTCCACGCTCTTACGTTTGTGTCATTTTCCCATTCCTCTTTTACATCCTCCCAGCGCAATGCTCCCGATAAAATTGGCCCCGATTCTAGTTGAGGCAACCAATCTTGAACAATCTTTTGATCATCCAATTCTTCTAATAAAGTTAACAGTTTATTCCAGTTAATCAAAGACAACACTACATCGGTTTTATTTCCATTGGTATTTACTAGATAACGAGCTGAATGTAATATTTCATTAAACAATGGATTAGTTTCATCAATGGGTTTATTTTTCATTAAAGTGTTCATTATAAATAGTCTTCTTTTTAATGGACGTGTAATTTTATAATAATACAAGATTAATTCTACTTTGTCAGATTAGAATTGTAGGTTATATCGTTCCCACGCAGAGAGTGGGAACTATATAACCTCCTATTAATCAGTGAAACCCATCAAAATAACATTAAACTATTTAAACGATGGATTTTGGCTACACATATACCCATTCTACATGCTAAGTTATTGCAAATTCAGTGTGTTGCCTTATAGATAGAAGCTTAAAACCCAATACAATATTTTTGTTTGGAAATGCCCACATTAAGCAAATCCGTAGCTATATCAACTGGTGATATTTACTTGCCTACAAAAAGCGGTAGAATTAGAAAAAATATATTAATAATAACCTAGGATTATAATCATGCTTGTGTTATATGGCACTGCACCGTTTTCTAAATTTCATTTAGACAAACTTACAAAACAATTAACCACACTACTTAAATATCCAACTCAAATAAATGCTAAATCTATATATCTAGCAGATTTACAATTACCTTTAGATAATATAGAAATCCAATTACTAAAACAGCTTGTTCAAGCACACTCGACTCCACATAACCCCACTGCAACCATGTTAATAACTGTACCACGTCTTGGTACTCAATCCCCATGGTCCTCTAAAGCCACTGATATCATGCACATCTGTGGTCTTAACAAAATCAAACGCTTAGAACAGGGCACGGTTTATTATATAGAAACTAAGCAAGAGAATCTCCTGGCAATCGCTGCTGTATTACATGACCCCATGACTCAAACAGTATTGTTCGATATTCAAGATGCAGCCCAACTATTTGCTGAAGTATCGGCCAAACCAGTAACTATAGTGAATATTTTAAATGATGGACCAAAAGCTCTTATCAAGGCCAATAAGGATTTAGGACTGGCACTTTCTGATATAGAACTTGAATATCTAAACACCAGTTTTCAAAATTTAGGGCGTAATCCCACGGATGTAGAACTAATGATGTTTGCACAAGCTAACTCGGAACATTGTAGACATAAGATTTTTAACGCCGCTTGGAGTATCAATAGCGATCCGCAACCTCATAGCCTATTTGAGATGATTCGTCACACTAGCGCATATTCAAAAACGGGAATTTTATCTGCGTATACCGATAATGCAGCGGTTATTCATGGATCTCCAGGATTGCGCTTTTTTCCCGATCCCAAAACTCGAGTCTATCAAGAACAGCATGAACCAATTCATATCTTGCTAAAAGTCGAAACCCATAATCACCCTACAGCTATTGCCCCAGGGCCTGGAGCGGCTACGGGTGCTGGTGGCGAAATACGTGATGAAGCCGCAGTAGGCCGGGGTGCTCGTAGTAAAGCTGGTTTAACCGGATTTTCTGTATCCAATTTACGCATTCCAGAATTTATCCATCCTTGGGAAATCGATTATGATCATCCTAAACGCATTGCATCTGCTTTAGATATTATGCTGGAAGGGCCAATTGGAGCTGCCGCCTTTAATAATGAATTTGGTAGGCCAAATTTATGTGGCTATTTTCGTACTTATGAAGATCAAGTTCCTGGAGCGCATGGCTTAGAATTACGCGGCTATCATAAACCCATCATGCTGGCTGGTGGATTAGGTAATATTCGAGAACCCCATATCCATAAATTGCCATTACCAGCAGGTAGTCCTTTGATAATTATCGGTGGCCCGGCGATGCGTATAGGTCTAGGTGGTGGAGCAGCCTCCAGTATGAGTTCTGGCACGTCGAATATCGAGCTAGATCTGGCTTCTGTACAACGCGCTAATCCAGAAATAGAACGGCGTTGTCAAGAAGTGATTGACTGGTGCTGGGCACAAGGTACTAAAAATCCTATCTTATCTATTCATGATGTAGGTGCTGGTGGACTCTCTAATGCCTTGCCAGAATTAGTACATGGCTCTGATTCTGGTGGTAAATTTGCATTGCGGGCCATTATCAATGCAGATCCCAGCATGTCACCATTAGAAATATGGTGTAATGAATCTCAGGAACGCTATGTATTAGCTTTGGATAGTAACTATATAGAAAGCTTTCGCCAGATCTGTACACGCGAACGCTGTCCTTGGGCCATAGTAGGCCAAGTAACCAAAGAAAATAGATTGCTAGTTAGGGACAGGCAATTTAGCAATAATCCCATAGACGTGCCTATGAGCTTGCTATTTGGACAACCACCAGGGCTATTACGCACAGCTACCAGTTTAGCGTTTCCTAAACCAGAATTAGAAATTACTAATATAGATATACGAGAAGCGGCATACCGTTTGCTACACCTTCCCACTATTGCGGATAAAACATTCTTAATAACTATTGGGGATCGTACCGTTACAGGCTTAGTGGCTAGAGATCAAATGGTGGGACCTTGGCAAATTCCAGTTGCTGATTGTGCAGTAACCATCACCGATTATACCGGCTATACTGGAGAGGTCATGGTCATAGGAGAGCGTAGCCCTATTGCTATCATAAATGCTCCAGCTTCCGGACGGATGGCAATTGGTGAAGCTATTACCAATATTGCAGCAGCCCAAATAAGTAGCTTAAGTGATATCAAGCTATCTGCTAATTGGATGGCTGCTGCAGGTCATCCTGGTGAAGATGCTAAACTGTATGCTACAGTACATGCCATAGCCCTAGAAACCTGTCCTCAATTGGGTATCGCAATCCCAGTAGGCAAGGACTCACTCTCCATGCGCACAGTCTGGAATAATCCTGATGGTTCTAAACAAACAATGGTGGCTCCATTATCCGTAATCATCTCAGCGTTTGCCCCAGTTGTTGATGTCAGAAATACTCTAACTCCACAGTTACGAACAGACAAAGGGGATACGGATCTAATACTTATTGATCTTGGTAATAGCCAAAATCGGCTTAGTGGCTCTTGTTTAGCCCAAGTTTATAATCAGGTAGGCAATAATCCAGCAGATCTTGATGATCCTCAAATCCTAAAAAAATTCTTTTATCTTATCCAGGATCTAGTCAAACATAATTTGCTGTTAGCTTATCATGATCGCTCAGATGGAGGATTATTTGTAACCTTATGCGAGATGGCCTATGCAGGTCACTGTGGTCTTGATATATTTTTAGATAATCTTCGAGGTACAGCCTTAGAGATTCTATTCAACGAAGAATTAGGGGCGGTAATACAAATTCGGCGTACTGATCTGGATAAGGTATTTAATGCTATAGATCATGCTGGATTAATTGAGTATAGTGCTATAATTGGCAGTATCAATGCTCATGACATATTAAAATTTATGCATCATGGCCAACCCATATTGCAAGAAAACCTGATAGTGTTGCAACAAGCCTGGTCAGAAACCAGCTACCATATCCAGTCTCTACGCGATAATCCAGAATGCGCCCAAGAAGCCTTTGCTAGTATTTCTCAACCAGACAATTCTGGTCTTTCAAATACAAAACTAAGTTTTGATCCTAAAGTAGACCTCTCAGCTCCCTATATAAAAACTGGCATTCGGCCTAAACTAGCTATTTTGCGTGAACAAGGGGTGAATGGGCATGTAGAAATGGCCGCAGCTTTTCATAAAGCTGGGTTTAATTGTATAGATGTGCATATGTCAGATCTATTAGCAAATCCTGTATCTTTGCAATCATTTATTGGTCTAGCGGCCTGTGGTGGTTTCAGTTATGGCGATGTCTTAGGTGCTGGACGAGGTTGGGCTAATTCCATTCTATTACATTCTAAAGTACGTGCTGAATTTCAAGCTTTTTTTAATCGTACTGATACTTTTAGTTTAGGAGTCTGTAATGGCTGCCAAATGTTAGCCCATTTACGAGAGCTGATCCCAGGTGCTAGTGCCTGGCCTACGTTTATCCGTAATCGTTCAGAGCAATTTGAAGCGCGTTTATCTTTAGTGGAGATTCCGCCATCACCTTCGCTGTTTTTCCAAGATATGGTCGGTTCACGTCTGCCTATTGCTATTGCACATGGGGAGGGACAGGTGGCAATACCTGATGTAAAACATTTAGAAACATTAGATGGGCTAATAGCGTTGCGTTTTATTAATGCTACTGGATCACCAGCCCAACAATATCCAGCCAATCCTAATGGCTCTATTGATGGAAACACTGGATTCACTAGCCAAGATGGAAGAGCAACAATTTTAATGCCACATCCAGAACGGTTATTTCGTACAGTACAATATTCTTGGCATCCTGATGATTGGGGAGAAGCAGGGCCTTGGATGCGTATGTTTCGTAATGCTAGAGCTTGGGTGGCTTAATTTTTATTAACGCTATATTTATTGATGGTTTTTTTATCGTTCCCACGCAAAACGTGGTAACGATCCGGTGTAAAGTACTTTGGGCCACAACCCTTTGGAAGGCAAATGAAGGGTGCCATCTAATGTTAGATAAATAAGTGTTTCGCAGTCTACATACATGATTAAAATAAGCATTAAAAACAGTAATATGTTGATTAATAATACAGCGACCCACCAAGAAGTAAACAATTTACCAACCGAATAAATTATATGCGCTAACAATCCTAATATAAAAGCTAGAAACGGCAAAATAGACATGGCAATTGTAGCTCTATACAAATATATATCTAAAATCAATAAATTATGTATAAAAGCGAAACTTAAAGATGCCAAACCTAGTATAATAATTATTTTACTAAATTCTGACATGGAAAATCTGCATAAAATTAAAAAATTTCTAAACTAAATTTTTTGAACCAATTAAATGTAAAAGCAATTCTACAAAATAAACATGCTATGCAAATACAGACTCCAATAGAATTAGCCAGATTATTAATAAAAATAGAAACTTTAGAAAAAACAATACAGGAACTCAAAGAGCCGAATAAAACAGCAATTCCTACTTATCAATACAGCAAAATAACAGATACAGATTTAGATTCTATAGTTAATATATCCCAAAAAATTAATCGTACCAAATTTGATAGCTGGTTTCTGAATGATATCCATATAAGTAACGAAGATGAAACATTTTTAAGTACACTTTTAGACATCGAAGCAGATTATATTGCGTTGTATAATGAAGAAACTTTAAAAATGCGCTTTTTAAGTCCTTTGCTTAGAAAAATTGATTTTAAAACAGAGTATTTTCAAGATTTTTACAATGAAAAAATCCGCTATCAAACAAACACATTTATTTTAACTGGTGAAGTAGATTGTGTAATTTCTACAGGATTAAGAAAAGCCGAAACTCCATACTTTTTTATTCAGGAATTTAAACGAGCGGAAGAATACGCCAATCCAAGACCTCAATTACTCGCTGAACTAATAAGCGCAGTAGAACTTAATAATTGGTGTCAAATAAAAGGTGCTTATATCACTGGCGAGCATTGGAATTTTGTGATTTTAGAAAAATTAGACAAACATAAATATCAATATTTTATAAGTCGCACATTTAATTCGGCTATTTTAGATGAGCTAAAAAATATTTTTAAAAATTTATTATTCATAAAAAATGAAATTATACAAACATTCTTAACAACATCATAAAAACACCAAAGTTACTATTTAGATTTTTATCTTTCCCACGCTCTGCGTGGAAACAATCACGAAAAGATGAGCTATGCGAATACTATTTAATATAAAATTTAATAATTCTAAGATAGATTTTAAGATCCCAATATTGTATATGTTAGCATTACTATGGTTCATAACATTAGTTGGAACCTGGCTGCTTTGGGGCAATATGGTTGCCACTTATTATTTGTATGCCTGGATGATATATGGTGGTTTATTTGTATTATTAATTTTATGGATCTATCTTTTGGCAACAAATGAAGAATTCTTGTTAGAAGTACTGTTGTCAGCTTTAATAATCAGCATCCTTGTAGCAATTGTTGTTCCTATGTATGAATACAATATGCACAAGGCTAAAGTGTCTGAAACTCTGGTTTTAGGATCAGGAGCTAGAGTCCATTTGGTAGAACATTATGCACAACATGGCAATTGGCCTACCAAGCATTTTCGAGATATAAATGCAAATGGCAGCTATAGCAGTATGACCCTTGAACATGGCACCATAACTGGTAGACTACAAAATAGTGATTTACATCTATCCATGCGTCCCGCTATACTAAATCCACAAGCAATTACTGTCGTTTGGGTCTGTGGCTATGCTAAACCACCACCAGGATTTATAGTTGAGGGTAAAAATCGTACTAATATGCCACCTCAATATCTGTCACATGTATGTCGCCAATAACCATAAATAATAGAGATATTTTGTATGCAGATGACAAAAAGTAAAGTCCTATCTGAAGATATCGCTGATTTTTGGAGTGAGCTACCTGCTCTTCTTGAATCAGGATTGGCCATGCCTGAAGCCTTAGAATTTTTGCAGCAAGGGCAAGATAATCCCGCTATGGTAGCCATGCTGCAAACTGTACATGCTGAAGTCGAGCATGGCAAGACTTTAGCTATGGCATTAAACAAGTATCCGCAGCATTTTCCAGCATTTATAACAGATATCTTAGATCATGCGGAGCAGGAACAAAATTTGCAGCCAGTCTTGGTTGAGATAGCGCAGTATCAAGAAGCTAGAGATCTGGCTGAGATCAACTTAACAAAACGCATCCAAACCACGCTAATTTATCCAATCATAATGTTAAGCTTTATATTTATCTTTGCAATATTATTATTCAGGTTTGTATTACCAGGATTTCAAGAGATATTTGATGGTTTTGGTGCAAAATTGCCTGCTTTTACCAAGATAGTATTTGCTATAATTACTTGGATAGGTACGTATTGGTGGCTCCTATTAGGGCTAGTTTTAATAGCATATTTCATTCTTAATTCAAGCAAAGGTACTAAAGAGGGTACTAGCCAATGGGATGACTTTATGGCGTGGCTAATATTGCATCTACCTGGTTTTGGTCGTACTTATCGTACCTTAGAAATGATACGTAGTTTACGTACTTGGGCGTTTATGTTAGCACGTGGCTATTCTTTAGAGCAAGCGTTCGATGCTTCGATGCAAGTAGTAAATACACCTACTTATATTAGTACCCTAAGGCATATCAAAGAAGCTATAGCTTCTGGTACACCTATAATTACTGCATTGCAGCAGCAGCTCTGGTTTCCTGCCAAAATAGGACATATCTTACATCTTGCCATCAAAAATACAAAAGCCCACCATTTGCTAGCAAAATTGGCAGATCGTTATACCCAAAATGCCAAAGCAGATTTTGAAACAGATCAGAGAATTTTTGGTATATTTATGACAGTTATTCTATTTTTAATCGTAGGTTCTATGGTAATAGCTACATATTTACCGATTTTCACGATGGCAGCGACTTTATGATTTTTATTGCAACAATATCATGTTACTCAAGATCAGGGCATAAAAAATATCTGAGGTTTTGAATCTATAATGTATGTATCACAGCGTGGTTTTACCCTTATCGAATTAATGATTGTAGTTACTATCATTGGCATTTTAGCTGCTATTGCCTTGCCACAATATCAAAATTTTATGGCTAGAAGTCAAGCCGCTGAGGCTGGTGTTTTGGTTGAGGTGGTACAAAAAGAAATAGCTGATTATTATGCCCATACGGGACGCTTTCCAGAAAATAACGCTTCGCTTGACTTACCCAAGCCAAAGCAATTACGTGGTAAATATGTATCCAGTATCACTATTGAACAGGGAGCAATACATATGCAATTCATTGAAAACAGAATACATTCCGGTCTTCAAGACGGAATTATTAGCTATCGTCCAACAATAGTAACTACCGATCCACCTAGTGGTATTGTAGCGTGGTCTTGTGGCAAACCATCCATTCCTGAAGGCTTTGTGGCTTTTGGCAAAGATAAAACAACTATAGACAGAAAATATCTTCCAACTGGCTGTCGATAACGAATGAAGTGTTATTCTTATGCACAAATTAAAACTAGGATTTACTTTAATAGAATTAATGGTTGTAGTTGCTATCATAGGTATTCTCTCAGTTATGGCAGTGCCTACCTACCAAAACCGCGTCATTCGTACTCAAATTCAAGAAGCAATGGGGCTTGCAGATAGCATCAAACAATCTATTACCGAAGCCTATAAAGAACATAAAAGCTTTCCAGCCAATAACCTAACCGCAGGGGTGCCTGAACCTAAGTATCTAATCGGCAACTTTGTAACCTCTATTCAAGTACAAGAAGGTGCTATCCATATTACTCTTGGCAATAAGATTAATGCTAATGCAGCCAATAAAATATTGACAATACGCCCGGCTACAGTAACCAATAGTCCTGATAGCCCTATCTCCTGGCTCTGTGGCTATAGTAAGCCTGTGCCAGGAATGCAGGCCGTTAGTACCAACAAGACTAACCTGCCACGCATGTTTCTATCCTATAAATGTCGTTGATGTGTTATGGCCAAAACTGCCTCCCAAAAACCAGTAACAGAACCAACAAACCTGCCACCTAAATTTTATATCTTCCCTTGGTTGCAGAATGCTTGGGGACAAATAACTCAGACGCGAAATGAAAAACGGCTCCATCATGCCTACCTCATAAGCGGACTGCCTGGGCTTGGGAAGCTAGACCTTGCTTACCATATTGCCCATAGTCTCTTATGCACCAAGCCCGATCCACATACTGGATATCCTTGTGGCCAGTGTCGCGGCTGTCATCTGTTTCAGGTGGGTAATCATCCTGATATTCAACGTCTTGGCCCTGATCCAGAAAGCAAAAGTGGCGAGATTAAGGTAGAAGCAGCTAGAAACCTAGTTGATTTTAACGAACTCACATCTCAATCTGGTGGCTATAAGGTCATTATTATTGCGCCTGCAGACGGGATGAATCGCTATTCAGCCAATAGTTTACTAAAGACTTTAGAAGAGCCAACCCCATTTACCATTATCCTATTAGTAACAACGCAGCCAGGACGTTTATTGGCCACGATTCGAAGCCGTTGTCAGCACTTGCCTATTGCAGTGCCACCAGAACCTGAAGCATTAGCTTGGCTTACTGCTCAAGTTAGAGTACCGCCGGATCAACTACAACTGGCTTTACGATTAGCGCATGGTGCGCCTCTTACAGCCTTAAAGTTTAATCATGACATATTGCAACAACGTCAAACCAATGTACGGATGTTTTTTGAATTTACCGCAGGTAAACATAGCCCATCCAGTATAGCTACACAATGGATACAGCAAGATCTTGCACAGCTCATTGATTGGCTAAGTACTTGGATAGCGGATATAGCGCGTTTTCAGACTGGATCACCTGTATATCTGGATAATCCAGATTTAGCTACATATTTACACACTCAAAGCACTAAATACAGCTCAGTAACTATCCACAAATTTTGGTCTAAAGTATTAAATACACGCCAACATCTACAGACCAATCTTAACCCCCAACTATTAATAGAAACTCTATTAATTCAATGGAGAGATCTACAATCATGATGCAAGTTACCAAACCTCCTGGTGGTCGTGCTAGCACCTTATTGGTTAACATTCCCGATGTACAAGACTTGTATATGTCCTATATGTCATTCTTAAAAAATGGTGGACTGTTTCTTGTTACTACCAAAACCTTAAATTTAGGTGAAGATTTTCAATTGGGTAGCGAGGTATTATTGTTCCTAACACTCCCTAATAGTCAAGAGCGTATGCCAGTAGCAGGCGAAGTAGTATGGTTTACACCGTTTGGAGCTGATGGTGGACGAGTACCAGGCATTGGAATACAATTCCACGAAAAGAATGATGCAGCACATAATAAGATTCAAGGACTGTTAGCAGGTCAAGATAAATCTACTAATCCTAATTATACCATGTGATATCAATAGCGTGGGCATGATGAGACCATGCCCACCCTACCTGGCTTATACCATGTGATATCAATAGTATCCATTATGGTTTATAAAAATATCAATAATTATTGACATGTTAATATTGTATGCTAAACTAACTATAGCTATAGTTATAGTTATATTTATAGCTATATCTATTGAAGTTAAATATAATTTTCTAATTTAGAATATAAGGTATTTATTATGCTTAATATGTTAAAGAGCTTTATTGCTGTAATTATATTGGCCTTAGGCGCAATTGCTATGCCTGCGTCTGCTACTGAAGGCTTACAATCTGCACATATGAGTGCCAATTCTGAAGCTCATGCAACTCCAGTGCTGTTTAAGTCTGACATTCGCAAAATGAAAGTAGAAGAACTTGCAGCCATCGCTGCTGGTGCTGCTGTAATTGGTACAATAGCTGATATGTATTTGGATAGTGGGTTATTTACTATCTTAGGTATAACTGCTGGTGCTGCTTTAGGTAGTTATTGGTACGAAGAAGAGTTGTGGCCTTTTGGACATTGATTTTTGTATAAAGCCATAGGTGCGATTAGCGCAGCGTAATCGCACATATAAAACTCGACTATCCAGTTTTCTAATATTGACTTTTAAATTAATTTAGCTTCGTATG
>LFCU01000190.1 GCA_001044195.1 Candidatus Achromatium palustre | reverse complement strand
GTTTAGTCAGAAAGACACTCGCATTTTCTAAAAAGTTGACAAACCATATTGGTGCCATTTGGAATTTTGTTCATCATTATAATTCAACTGTTGCTCGTGAATAGCTTTTATAAATCAATCAATTAAAAATCACTAACCTTTGGGCCACAACCTACGTTTGGTAGAACAGGCGCAGTTAATAATGCAAGCTGCTTATCATTCAAAATAAACCACTATGGACTAAAAGTCCATAGCGAGGTAGGGCGCAATAACCAACGGGCATTGCGCCAAAAATCAGATGATTGTGAATAATGCGTTAAGATATGAGGTGCCTATTAATTGCACCATAATCGGGTACTAAATCGGGTACTAATCGGGTACTAATCAAGACCGCGCATAACGTAATGAGTGCCACGTCCTTTACCTTTTTGTTGTAAAATTCCTTTAGTTACTAATTCTTGCAATTCTTTAGTAACAAATCGTTTGGAAACATTAAACAATTCACGATAAATTTTATTGGTAATGCTACCCTGTTGCTTAACATACTCCACTGCCTTCTCTTGGCGTTCAGTTAATGGTTTTAAGATTTTTATTTTTTATAATAAAATATAAAAAAACTTGATATCAAATTTGAGTTATTTTACAATTACGGAGCAAGTTAAGAAACAGAAGAAGCAACACTGTTCCAGCAGTGTTGCTTTGGCGATGATGTACTAACTAATAGTTTGCTACATAAATTGACATGATTGCCAGTGCTAGTGCGCAAATGGTAACAAGTGCCATCAATTGCCGATCATTTAAGCTCCTAAATTCCTGGAGTAATTTTAGGATTTGTTTTACATATATCTCCTTTATTAGAATACATAAGTACTAAATCCTCCAGCTCTACCAGAGGTTATCTATGTATTCTAAATAAATACAATCAGTCCAACTTCTGGGAGATAAAAGAAAAAATTTAAAAATTTGCATTTTTTTTCTGGAGACGAAATAATGAATTTGTTGCTTCAGAATTGATTTGCGACCAAAAAATACACAAATGTGAAAAATGGCTTTTCGTAAACAAAAGAGGAGCCGTCCCCTGAAGTTGGACGGATTGGTACTATGGTATTAGAGTTTTTGAAAAAATATGAAAGAAAAATTTACAAATGACGAAGAAACAAAAATATTGCAGTGGACACCAAAAGAAGAAAAACCAAGGTTGTCGCGTGAAGAAAGAAAAAAACGCCTTGAAGACCAAGGAGATATTTTTGACGGGACACGAGCTGTTCTGAGGGAAATAAATTCTCTTGGGGAAGAAATTGAAATATTCCAACAGTCTGATGAACACGAAATAAAAGAGGTAGAAAAAATAGCACAGAAAGTACTCAAAGAAAGATTCCATGGACTCTTACCCTTATTTCTGAATATTCTTCTAGAAAAGCCCCATCAAGAAGATTTCTTTTTTCTTTTTGAAAGAATTATATCAACATTCGCTTCTCATCCAGAGAAAATATCTCCAAAATTATCTTTGATCCTTCTCCAGCTCATATTGTTGACCAAAAAAGAATGGGACAAAAAATGGGTAGAAATTTTGAGAATAGGGACTATTAGCTGTGTGTACGAACCCCCAGAATTGAGACAACCTCTTTTAGAAATCATTCATCGTTTTCATCTTGATCAAAAACTCGCAGAAGAAGAGGATCTTGAAGACATTTATTATTATATTTCTATTTTTCTTTCCGAAGAAAAAATGGGAAATGTCTTTTCCTTTCCTCAAAAAAACAAAAAAAAGTGATACTAAGGCTTTATAACATAAATATTTTTAAATAGCTTTTGTTGTCTTTGTGTGATACCGGATATTCAATAGAGGAAAAGCAAAGCTTTTTGTAACGTTCAGCCCCCCTGCTGTTTTTGGCATAACCGTTTAATTCTTCTGATTCTACCGCTTTTTGTGGGCATATAATTATTTGATAATGCTATATAAAATTATGAGCCACAAGCACAATATATTCAAAAAAGGATAGTAAGTGTATACTATCAATACTTGTAAAGCTAATTATACGTAGGATATTATTACCCACAGAAAGCGGTAGAATCAGGATATTTTAATCCTTTTTTGGACTTGGACAAAATTAAAACTTTATTAGGAATTATTTTGAAAATCAATTGGTTATGTTAAATTATCAATATGGTTATAACTTATTAATAATACAACTCTTTTTTGAATTTGTCCAAAGTTCAATCCTTTTATTGTTGAAAATATTACTGATAATTGTTACCATCATAAGATTGCAACAACTTGTAAACGTATCCGAAAATTTTAAACAAATGGATAACATTTATGGCCAATACTTTAAAAATAGAATCTCATATTAAAAGATTACAAGCTCAAGACTTTGAACAACAGCCACCTGGGACTATTTTACAAGATTTTGAGACCTTAATAAATTCCATAGACACAAAAGGCATGGAGCTTACCAAAAAATCCTGCTTTTTTAGGGTGAAATTCTTAGTAGCACTTAACAGCAAGCTTTCACGACCTTTTAAACCAAACTCCAGCAAATCGCCACAAAAATTTTATCCCTATATCAACGGCCTGTATCTATTATTACGGACTTCTGGTTTGGTAGTACTTGATACCCTTAAACATCCAACGCTCCATTTTGAACCAGAGGTGTATGCAGCTTGGCGTTCGCTTAATGCTACAGAACGTTATTTTGGGCTATTAAAAGCCTGGTGGACCCGTGGTGATTCCAAGATGATTTCTACACGTGATGATTATTTTGCTAACAACATATTAGGATCAATCATTTATTTGCTTAATAAATTTAATAAAAACGGCATCATGACTTTAAATACAGCGTATGATGCCTACAATTTCCAAGCTGATATTGGTCTGTATAATTTAGCATTGCTGGAGCTTTTTGGCATTTTAGACATTCAGATTGAAACCTTTATAAAATATGAGAAGGGACTATTTCCTAAATTGGTACAGATTACCGATTGGGGACAAGCTATTCTTAAGAGCTATCATGCTGTCATACTAAAAGACATCAATTCCTTATCAGAAGAAAATTACTCAATACCAGAAGCTGACCCAAGCTCCGATCCTTATTTAGTTTTAGACTATTCTCGTATGAAAGATATGAACGCGGAAGAGACTTTTGATTTATGGAGTAAAACTGTGCGTTCGCATATTCCAGCTTGGAGTAATGATTTGAAACTACCTGAAATTTCATTCCAACCTGGACCACATATCTTTAAAGTATCTTTAGGTAGTTGTTGGCGGCGTATTGCAATCAAGGGTAAAGCTTTTATGCAAGAGCTGGCATCAATAATCTTAGAATCTGTCGATTTTGAGTCAGATCATTTATACTCTTTTACTTTTCAAGATCGTTTTGGGAGGTATACTGAGGTCTGTCATCCGTATGATGATTCTAGTGATCTTGTAGTTGACGAATTTAGAGTTGGCGATATTCCATTACAAGTAGGAATGCGTATCCATTTGTTATTTGATTATGGGGCTAATTGGGAATTTAATATTCTGGTTGAGAGGGTGAATGCAATAGATATTAGTATTAAGAAGTCTCAAATATTAGAAAAACATGGCACAGCTCCAAGCCAATATGGAGATGATGAGGACGAATACGATGAAGACGATGATATGGAGCTATAATTTCTTGGCAAGCGTAGAAGATTCTGCTTTAGCAAAAAGTATTATGGTGCGCAATGCGCACCATACTTGTTAAATGTTTGGTTGACGATGAGGCGATCAACCCAACTAGCGATGCTAACTCAAGACCGAAACATTAGCGATAATTTAAAAACATAGCATGTTTCACCTCATCCAAAGTCCAACGTGCTGTCTCCCGGGCTACTTCACAACCTTCATTAATTATATTGCGCACCAACTCAGGTTGCGCTGCAAACTCAGCAGCCCGTTGCTGGATTGGAGCTAATTCTGCTAACACCGCATCAATTACTGGACGTTTACAATCAAGACAACCAATTCTAGCAGTACGACAACCTTCAGCCACCCACTGCTTTACATCCATATTAGAATAAACCTCATGAAATTGATATACTGGACATTTGTCAGGCTCACCTGGATCAGTACGCCGTACCCGAGCTGGATCTGTAGGCATAGTTCGTAGGGCTTTTTCTATCTTAGAAGGCTCATCACGCAATGCGATTGTATTGGCATAAGACTTAGACATTTTTTGCCCATCTAATCCTGGCATCTTCGCTGTCTTAGTTAAT
Organism: Candidatus Achromatium palustre; assembly: GCA_001044195.1. Classification (GTDB taxonomy): domain Bacteria; phylum Pseudomonadota; class Gammaproteobacteria; order Chromatiales; family Chromatiaceae; genus Achromatium; species Achromatium palustre. The sequence continues at coordinate 7,213 of LFCU01000190.1, read as the reverse complement.
AAGGGCTGGGGTTCTGGTAAGATAACCCGTCCGCTACCCTCCAAAAAACCTAATAGCAACTCTTGTTCTTTGACAGTCAAATTTTGTTGGTTCGCTAACAACGCTTGAGCTACAGCTATGGCTTCATGATCTCCCTGTTGTTGATAGTTACTACGTAAATTTTTGTATAGTTTAGCATTTTTGCGACCTAATTTTTTAATTGCCTGTTCTACTTGAGTTGCAAAATCAGGTTCTATGCCGTATAAATGATTAAAGCGTCTTGCCACTTCACGAGTTAATTCTACATGGGCAACCTGATCTTCGCCTACTGGAACTAATCCAGCCTTGTAGATCAAAATGTCAGCACTTTGTAAAAGTGGATAGCCAAGGAAGCCATAAGTAGCTAAATCCCTCTCTTGTAAACGTTCTTGCTGGTCTTTAAAACTTGGTACTCTCTCGAGCCAACTTAAAGGAGTAAGCATAGATAATAATAGATGTAATTCCGCATGTTCTGGAATTTTAGATTGGATAAATAGAGTAGCAGAGCCTTGATTAATTCCAGCAGCCAACCAATCAACTACCATATCCCATACATTTTCGGGAATAATATTAGGGGTTTCGTAATGAGTAGTAAGGGCATGCCAATCAGCTACAAAGAAAAAACACTCGTATTCGTGTTGTAATGCAATCCAGTTTTTTAAAACACCATGATAGTGGCCAAGATGCAAGCGTCCTGTGGGACGCATACCAGATAAGACTCTAGTATTAGCAGCTACATTCACGATTAAATTTTGTTCCTAAAAGTTATATTTATTGCTAGTATTAGGGAGTCGCGATTCATCACAAAGCTTTTACTCAAGATTTGCACAAGTAATCTGGAACGCGATAACAGTTAAATTTCTTCATTATTAAAAAATAACATTGAGATTCATCATAAGGCTTAAAAATGGCGAAAGAAGATTTTATAGAGATGGAAGGTACTGTTATTGAGACTTTACCTAATACCATGTTTAGGGTGCAGCTTGAAAATGGTCATATAGTTACAGCTCATATATCAGGAAAAATGCGTAAGTATTATATTCGTATTTTGACTGGAGATAAAGTAACAGTTCAGCTTACTCCTTATGATTTGACGAAGGGACGGATTAGTTATCGCGCTCGTTAGTTTTAAGGTGCATGTTAAGTCTTTTCTATACATATAGATCGAGATTGATAATCAAGGTTTTTAATCATCTTAATACTATATTAACGTTATATATTTTAAGACAATTTTATTAAATCAAAGCATTTTGGTCTGTAACCAGTTAGCAAGTTCTGGCAATGCAGTGTGGCGTGTTAAATCAACTTGCAAAGGTGTTATGGAAACATATCCATGGCGTAAAGCATGAAAATCTGTACCTGGGCCTGCATCCTGTTCTGGTCCAGCAGCACCAATCCAAAAAATTTCTCGGCCTCGTGGATCAATTTGCTTGATTACTGGTTCTGCCTTATGACGATGACCAAGCCGCGTGGCACGTAACCCAAGGATCTCATTATACGGTTTATCTGGTATATTAACATTAAGTATAATATCAGGTGCTAATTTGATTTTAAAGACTCGTTTGACTATTTCTAATGCTATTTTAGCACCAGATTCCCAATAACGTGGCTGATGGTTGGCCATAGAAATAGCTATGGCTGGTAATCCTAAAAAGCGGCCTTCCGTAGCTGCTGCCACTGTTCCAGAGTAGATGACATCATCTCCTAGATTAGGCCCTGCGTTCATGCCAGCTACTACTATATCAGGCTCTTGTTTTAATAATCCTGTTATGGCTAAATGGACACAATCAGTTGGTGTGCCTTCTACTCGAATAAAATCATTCTCCATTACTTGTACCCGCAGTGGTCGGTCTAGGGTTAAAGAATTGCTTGCACCGCTACGGTCCTGATCTGGAGCAACGACTTTTACTGTAGCGATTTGTTGTAGTTGTTTAGCGAGGATAATTAATCCTGGAGATTGATAACCATCGTCATTGCTAAGTAGTATATGCATATACTGCTTGCTCTCGGTTAATTTTAATGGGAACAATTAGTGTAAAGTACTTTTGAAGATAAATGAAGGATACCTATGTATAGTATACATGTTGATACTTCATAACAGAATTTTGATCTTGATGAAATATCTATCAAAAAATGGCATAAAGACTTCGTCTTAATAGTTACGACGATGATAGAAGGAAAACTAAAAATACTTGCAGTACTAGAAAAAATAGCATTCTATTTGATAGTATGGTTCTTACCATCAAATTTGCCATAGTTACAAAAATATCAACTATTCTACAAAATAAAATTCCTGATCAATAGAAGTTGTAAACCAGGGTACCTGCTTTCCTTGAGTTTTGGCTTTTACGCCTCTGATCACTCGCTTTAACATGGATTCTACAGTAATATTTGGTTGTTCAATATTACTTAATAAGCTGCTGGTAAATGGACTATTACGCCCTCTCCCATCTTGTGCCACATCACCAGGGGATGTGGCATAGACAATTAATGATCCTGTAGGGGTATCAACTCGTGCTAAACCACGGGTTGTGCTTCGTGAAAAGCCGCGAAATGGGCTATCCCGACACGCATCTAGCATAATAATATTAAGACCATTCCCAGCCTGTTCCATAACCCCCAGCACATATTGGGCATTCACTGTTTTATAGCGTAAATGTTCTGGAGCTGTAATGGCATCAATTGCATCTACTGGAATCAAAAAATTTTCGCCATTGTACTGTATAGCGTGTCCTGCATAATAGAATAATCCAACGGATTTTCTATTGAGTTTTTTGCCAAATTTACGAATTGCTTGTTCCATTTGTTGTTGACTGGCATCAACTACTAATATCACTTTGAATCCGACTCGGCGCAACGCTTGGGTAATGTCTTGGGCATCATTACGGGGATTTGCTAAGGCTCTGCTAGTGTAGGCACTGTTGCCAATTACTAGCGCATAACGTTTATATCCTCGTAATTTTGGATTGTTATAGACTGGTTTAACCTTATTTGCTGCTTGGGTAGATGCAGAATTAGCACGTGGTAAAGGGGCCAGAACTTTAGTAGGCGATCCAACAGCAAGCAGTGCTGGGGTATTATTGCCAAATATCGAAGTTCTGGCTACTATGCGATCTTCAGGTTTTATATCATAGCCACAGCTTGTCAGTATAATCGCCAAAACAGCATAATATATAATGCGTAGCATTCTATTAGCGTTATTTTTCATTTCCATTTCTTCATACGTTGTCTAGCCAAACCAGCAGATTCTGCTTTCTTTAATGCCTTCATGTAGACCGTCTTTCCTGGATGCAATTTATCCGCTTGTTGAAACATACCATAAGCTTCAGCTAAACGATTCTGACGCATACGTAACACACCTAGATTGTAATATGCTCCAGCTATGTCTTTAGGTTTAGCGTCACCAGATTTTATTAACTTGGTGCAATATGCTTCAGCCTGATAATAGAGACCTTCTTTGTAATAGACATTATACCGATTTTTGATTAAAAGTTCGGTTTCATTGTGAAAATTAGAAATTTTATTTATTAAATTTCAGTGTGTTACAAAAATCGGTATAATGTCTAATAGTCAGCACAGGCATCAAGTAAATCATTGCCACCAAATAAGCTACTAGTTTGTAACGTAAATTCCCAATGCTCCTTGTGTGGTGAGATATCCCATACGATATCTTGGGCTAAATCTGATAACATATTAGATATTATTTCGTTATCAGTTGGTAATTTAGATCTGGCATCTGAAAGACTACTTCCAGTCTCTTTATCAGAAAAAGTTGTTTCATGAGAATTTCCGGCTAAAATGTTACGCCGTTTTCTTAGCTTATAAACAACAGAGGCTCTCGCTTTTACAGTAGCATAATAAGTAGTTGTGGTGGTTGTGGTCTCTTTGCCATCTTTATCTTCTGTAGTTTTTGTAGTAGTGTCACTATCACTATCTCTCTCAATTCTTTCGATTATTATTGTTCCAGTTAAAGTCGCTTCGCCACCACGTGTTACTACATTGATATGCTTTTGAGCTATCAACAGATCTCTGATTTTATCTGCTAATAAATTACCATGATCTCCAACATCTCCCAAGAATCTCCCTATAGTAATGCTTTTAACTGGTGTTTGTAGAACATTAGGGGGCACTAATACAGCCTCTTTGATTTTTTTACCGCAGCCAATTGGAAGTACCAGCAATATAATGCAAAGTAGTCTAATACTTAAATTTAACATATACTTAAGATACCTTTTAGTATAGCTATTGTTAGATAGCTTTAGTTTGCTGAAAAGTTGTGAATAGACTATTTAATATACCGCTTTTTTATAACTAACGGGATTTAATAGATAAAATTTGTAATTTTTCACGACAAAATCACACATCTAATCAAATTGGTATAACGTTTAGTATTTAGATAAATTTTAATTTATTAATTTTAATGTGCAAAATTTTTGAACATCGAAAAATTTCTTATACCCAAAACGCAAAAATCTCTTTATCCTGAAATTGAATCTGTTCTTCCTTATAACTTTTGCCTTTATTGAAATTATAGATTAGCAAATATCCAGTTTTGAGTGCATACATATCTAAATAATCACTTAATTGCTGTAAGCCATGTTGATGATACTTCTCTCCATACCAACGTTTGAGTTCTACAATATAGCGTTTATCTTGATAGGTGATGACGATATCCATACGCCTCTCATCTGCGACAATGGGTTCTTTGAACTCAAAACCTCGACCATTTAGGATTGGTTTCAAAAAAGCTAAAAACAACAATCGGCCTTCGCGTTCCAAAAATTTCATATCTTGCTGCGAATAGTTTTCGCGCATAAATGCTTGGAAATTTTTCAAAATTAATTTAACATCCAAACCATCAAGCGTCACATATTCTGGTCCACCAAACCCATTAATATCTCCATATTGGGTTTGCATAAACTTTGAGATCATATAGGCATAAATGCGTTGCTCAAAGATACGGTTATGAATTTGACAATGTCCTTGCTCTGATGAACTTAAAATGCCATATAAATAAGCTAAGTTAATAGTAGGGTTAGCTATCGTAAATTCTATACTGCGACCATTGATGATAATATGGAAAATCAGATTATATAGGTCTTCATTATTCTCTAAATTTTTGATCAAACTGTCAAATAAGGTGGTTGTATACCCATTATCTACAATCATTTTGAATGCACGTTCAACATCGGCAACTGACCAATTTTTATCAACTCGCTTGGGGATAACGTCTTCATCTATAAACTTGCATAGCTTACTGACCAGATAGGGGTAACCAGAAGTATAATGGTATAATTGTGCTGCAATGGCCGCAATGTTAGGCTGTATTTGCTTTGCAATGCTGTACTCTTGCAACATGGTCGTAATCTCGTCTGGTGTAAAACTTAGATCAACTTTAAAATCGATGGCAATATTCCAGGGACTGTTATATCCAGCAATCGTATCAGGACGGATTTTGCGTTTTAGGGTTTTGATATCATGAATCCCAGCTAAAATGATTGATTGAAAGCTATAATCACGTCCTTCGTGTTGTTGTAAATATTTGTTGCGTAACATACTCAGGAAATCTAAAAAAAGCTGGTTGTTACTACTTTTATCCACCTCATCAATCAGTAACACTACCGACTTTAGCGGTGTCATATTCGATCTAAGTCTGGTAATAAAGCGCGAAAGAGTCCAGAAATTTTGAATTTTATCAATATATTGTTTGGTAAAGTTTGTTAATTCAGGTAACTGTAAAAATTCAAACTCTTTACACAGTAACTCCAGGAAAATATAGATAAATGTGGCTTGGTTTTGATAGCTATCAGTGTCAATCTCTTCAAAACTAATCTTTAAAGCGATATAGTCATTACATTGGTTTAGTTGTTTGGCGAGTAGAGATAGAGTTGTTGTCTTTCCAAACTGACGTGGTCTATTAATGGTGAAATATGCGCCCTGTTCTACTAGCTGAATAATTTGTGTAAGTTTAGCTGAAATATCAACCATGTAATGCAGATGAAGTATACAAAGTCCAGTATCATTAAATCTTTTTGGCATTTTGTTTTTCTTATTATGTCTTATGCTGTATCATTTGGCTTACGCAAGCCAAACAATAATGACAAATTATTTATTCCGCGTGGGCACGATGAGACCGTGCCCACCCTACTTAAAAATTATAATTCACAATAATTGCATGGATTATTACAATCTTTGCAATTATTACCAACCAATCAAATCTCGTGTCCCATCAAAATGGCCTTCATTTGCAAAATAAATACCAGCCAGACCACTTGCTAAAGGAATCATAGCAATCCCTAATATCTCAATATTTAAGAGTCCTAAACCACTAAGAAAACTACCAGTAGCAAACCCTACTAGTCCGCCAATTGCAAGAGTCATCAGATCGCGTTGGGGTTTAGCAGACCATTTTTTTACATCCACCGAATTGATCATATTACCAACTTTATCCGTGACTCTAGTTACTATACTATTAGGTGCTTTCTTAGTTACTGTATCAGCTACGCTGGCAGGATCGCTAATAGTTTGCGGAGTTGGGTTAGTTGCACTGGCACTTTGCGCATAAGTCGGATAAGCAATCATGAAACCAATGCAAAATATAAAACAAGATCTAATAATTAGTTGTGACATCATATTTTAAGAACCTATATTATTTATTAAAATGTTGCAACGCGCCTCAAACTTTACGCTGATTATATATAAACGAAAGATTTTTTTATATCTTAATAAGGCATCCTTCATTTGCTTCCAAAGTACTTTACACGGATCGTTCCCACGCTCTGCGTGTGAACAATAACAGTGTAAACTGGAAACTTAAGGATGCCCTTAATAATACACTTTAAATATACGACTACCCAATACCAAAATACATGAAAAAACATAAGAAATTATAAAGATAACAATAATTGTTTCGAAATATGTGGATAAATCTATAAATTATGGGACTCTGCATTTTATTGGTGCCATGCCTTACTATAAGTTTTCAATCTCTTGTTGGGTTAAACCAGTGGTTTCTTGAATAATTTCTAGTGCAACTTGCTTGGATTTAAGAATTTTAGCAAATTCTATCTTTGCTTTGGCTTCTCCTTCAGCTAGTCCTTGAAGTTTACCTTTGGCTTCTCCTTCAACTAATCCTTGAAGTTTACCTTCAGTTTTTGCGGTGTTGATGACATCACGGTCTCGGGCTAGGTTCATC
>LFCU01000270.1 GCA_001044195.1 Candidatus Achromatium palustre | reverse complement strand
AAATTTATATAGAAGGCGGGATCGCTTCGCTCTCCCGCCCTACAAATTTATCAAGTTAAAAAACTGGATAGTAGAGTGATAGGTGGCAAGCCAGCTCAATAACGATAAGATGAAAATTGAGGTTTCGGATAATATCTATTATGTTGATATTAGGCGATAGTATGTGAAAAAGTCAACAACTGTTTTAGCCCTTGCAACATAAAGCCTACATAGCCATGCAGCTAATTTTTTTTTGCCTAAATTGATTTTTCGCATATTGACACAAAAACAATATTGATAATATAAAAAGTTTGCAGCGTCATACTGCAATAATTATTGGGTTGTCTTAAATATATATCTATAGATCTATAGATATATATAGTCAATATAACTAATATAAAAACAACTATAATAATATTTGGTGACTGTATTTTGAAACACTCTCTTTTGAGACAGATATTGTGCAGCGTACTATTTATGTACCTGCCAAATATTTTGTATTCACAACATTCACATTCGTTGAAAGAACCAGGGAATTCTGCATATTGTCTAAAATGCCATTCCTTAACAAATTTCGCTTTCTATAACAATAAGAATGGCGATTTGAGTCTACGAGGTCTTACAGTTGATACCAAGCTGTTTAGTCAATCAGTACATGGTAAATTGACTTGTCAAAGATGCCATAAGGATATTAAAGAATATCCACATTCTAAGGCACCAGCAAAAGTAGAATGTAGCCGATGTCATACCCAAATTGCCTCTAGCTTTGCTAAGAGCGTACATAGCCAAGGTTTGACGGGAACCAATTCTGATATGCCAACCTGTACTACCTGTCATGGTGCTGGTAATCCTCATGCCATTCCTAAGATATCTACAGTCGTAACCACACATGACAAGATGAAACTTTGTACCACCTGCCATGCTGACGCAGACCTTATGGCTCGTAATCATAGCTCTACAGAAGCGGTGCATTCTTATCAAAGCACCTTTCACTATAAGGCTATTAAATTTGGTGCAACCCACACTGCTACCTGTCACGACTGTCATACTTCTCATAATGTTTTACCTAAAAATAATCCAGCATCATCCATAGCACCACAGCATATAGCCAAGACCTGTGCCCAAGCTGGTTGCCACAAAGGAGCCAATATGAATTTTGCTATGTCTGGTGCTAGTCATTTGTCAGCTCATATTGAAGAAGAACCTCTGCTATGGTTTGTAGAAAAGTTCTTTATCGTCTTGACATTAGGTACAATGCTGGCTCTATGTAGCTATATTCTTTTAGATATTCAAAAACGTTTTGGATGGCTGAAACTTGGTACTAAAGCTGTAACATCTATAGTGATGTTCATAGGCAAGATTATGTATGCTGTAATCTCCAAAATACCTGCCATGTTGCGCTTTTTGAAACATGTACTGATTGATTAATCACTATTAATCTATTACGACTAAAAGCCAATAGAACTAATACAAAAAAATATGAACCAAGAACCAAATACTCAAGAACGCCAGTTTGTGCGCTTCACTATAGGGCAGCGTATGCAGCACCTAGTAATGATGATAAGCTTTACCATCTTGGCATTGACGGGTTTGCCAATGCGCTTCCCTGACATAAGCTGGTTGGGATCTATCTATATGTTTACTGGTGGCATAAATGGAGCCAGAATTCTTCACCGCATTGCTGGAGTTATTATGATCCTAGATGGTTTGTATCATCTAGGCTATATTACCATGCTCCTTATCAGGAAAAATTTCCGAATTTTTGAAGCCTGGCCTATGATCCCAAATTGGAAGGATGCAACAGATTTTTGGGATACAACGCTGTATTATTTGGGGTATCGGAAACAATTGCCTGAATATGATAGATTCAATTTTCGGGAAAAGTTTGACTACTTTGCTGTGTTTTGGGGCTTGCCAGTTATGATGATCTCGGGTCTTATCCTATGGTTTCCAGTGTTTTTTGGTAATAATTTGCCAGATTTAGCAATAGGATTAGCCTATATAGCGCATAGTGATGAGGCAGTGCTTGCGATCTCCGCTATTGCGGTATGGCACTTTTACAATGTGCATTTTAATCCGGACATCTTTCCAATGAGCTGGATTTGGTGGCATGGCAAGATATCAGAACATCATATTAAGCGTGATCATTCATTGGAATATGCACGTTTGATTGCTGCCGAACAAAATTCTCCAAGTTCAGAAAATACCTAAATAGATAATTAGATAACACTTAAATTATACTAGATAATTAGATAACACTTAAATTGTACAATACTTAATAACTAAATAATATTCGAATTACACCTAATAAAGTACACCTAATAAAGGTTTAACGCATGACACTTAATAAAATCCAACGCTGGCTAATACGTGGCATTGTATTACTAGCAATAATAGCATTTACGATTCACTATAACTATAGCTACCTGATAAATCTAATGGTGCCCTATCAGCACCGCTCCGAACCTATTAACTTCCCGGTACAAAAAGTAACTGACGTAGAATTTGAAAAGATTGCCAGAGAATTACGGCAGGAGTTCGCACCATACTCTTCCATAGACAAAACTCCGCAAAATCCTGGTGTATACAAAACAGTGGTTAGTCAACTTGCAGGCAAAGTCCCATCCTTTAGCCAAAAAGCTGGGCTTGCTCATATTGAACGATTCCGTAAAGCAGGGATACGCCAATACGAAGGCCCCAAGACCTGTATGCAGTGCCATCAAACCATTCGTATTAATAACGGCAAAGGTGGTTTTGAGACTGTTAATCTTAGAGATAATATTGAAAAAAGCGTCCACTTTGGACTAAATAAAACATCAGGCTTTAACACCTACGGATTCAATGGCAAACGGGTTGATGCTATTCACATGGGCAAGATTGATCGCGCCTGCGGTATCCCTGGTTCCTTTACCTGGACTGGTTGGGCAACTATAGTTACGGCCAAAGATGGCAAAACCTATAGTGATGGTTGTGGCCAATGTCATGCTGGTGGTCAATATGGCCCCTTCACTGGAACTATGTTCCCAAGCTACAAGGCAACTGACGCTGAATATGAATCCCTAGATTGTTTAATGTGTCATTCTGCAGCTTATGATATGAACCACAAATATGTAGTAAAAGATTCCAATGGTAAATATCGCTGGAATCAGGATCGTAGCATGAAAGCAGCAATGTCAGTCGTTAAGCCCACCTCTGATAATTGCCTACGCTGTCATGAGCATAATCATGGTGGCGATATGTACCCAGGCAACGTTGCAGCCCAAAACTTAGGCTACAGAAACCCCCGTATCCGTCATGCAGGAGCCAAACGTGGTAATCCGATGCGTGGTGCTGACATTCACTATTTAGCAGGCTTACAATGTCTAGATTGTCATGAATCACATGGTCACCTTATAGCCCGTGGTACTCGTGGTACTGATCTGGTAAGCAACGACCTACCAGGTGTTGAAGTAAGCTGCGAAAAATGTCATACTAGTGCCCCCCATGTCCAAAACAAGAAAACTCGAGCATTCCTAAATGCCCATACTGCTAAATTGGCCTGTGAAACTTGTCACATCACACATCTTACTGATGATAATGTGGTATTAAGAGATTGGACCCAGCCAGTATTCCATGCAGAAGAAGGTATCTATGTCTATAAAGATATCTTGCGTACTGGTAAAATAGGCGAAGATCAAGCCATAGTCTACAGATGGCATAATGGTGCTGGCACCTTTATGGCTGGAGCCTTGGGAGATAACCCTAATGGTCTCAATCTTTATAAATCATTTATTACCAAACCAGATGCGGCGTTTAAAGACTTTGATTATGATGCTTATTATGAAAAGCATTTCCGTCCTATTGCCAAGATGGGCCAGTCTAAAATTGCTCCATTTAAACGCTTTAATGCCAAAATGTACGAAGATATGGACAATCAAGGTCCCTTTGGCGGCATGTTATTGCCATTTGACTATAATGTCTATTATGAAACTGGCAAGCACAAAGATGCTGTATTTAAAGCCATGCAAGACCCCATTATTCAGATGATGTATGGCTGGTTCTTTAAATACTATATGATGGATGATTTTATGCGTTATATGGGGATCGAAAAGGGTTGGACCATTCCTTTCAAAGGTAATATAGCAGGCAAATGGATGCGTCAAGATGCTACGTTAATGCTGAATCATTCTATTACTAAGGATGCGTTGCAATGTAATGCTTGTCATGCGAATAAAGCTCAAGGGGTTATGCCTTTTGAAAGGCTTGGTTATTCAGCAGCACGGGTGAAAGATTTGCGTAATCTTAAGGAGCTTGCATTATTGCTAACCGCAGATTCCAAAGCTAAATCTACAGCACCTAAGCCAGAAACTAAACCAGTAGCTCACACTACAGGCCATTAATAGTAGGTTGGGTTGGTAGTCTTACCACCAACCCAACATATTTGAACCATGATAAAAATTATCTTGATTGTAATCATGATAGGATGGGCAAATTATTGTAGCGTTTGCCCACGCAAACCAACATTAGATAATAATGTTATGTCATATTATTGTAGATAACAAATAACAGGTAGTTATTATTTTTTTACCATAAGCCAGATAAGTAGTAGTCCAAAAATATTTTAACATTTTTGGACCAAGTATATTATTGATTTTTAATGTTAAAAGACTTATGGATATGTACTTAATTTTTCTGCAATATGGAAGTTTGTAACAATCGAACTTACAAAAAAAATCTTATTGCACAATCACGCATAATCGCAAAAGGTGAACGTATTAGGGATGTACAACATTTAGTTAATAAGTATGGTGTCAAACCTTCAAAGTGGGTTAATAAAAGTAGCTCGTAGATGAATAGAGCGAAGCGAAACCCATCATTCAAAAATCGGCATCCTTCATTTGCTTCCAAAAGTAGTTTACACTTTTTTAATTTGGAATAGTATATTCGCACCAGTATTGATAAGGAATGTTTGGAATATGATCAATCTATAAATTGTAAACAGGAAATGAAGGATGCCCAAAAATCATATTTGCAACCTTTGCACCAATCCGAAGTAATGACCTAAAAACTTTAGGTACAATAGATTATGAGATGTATTTGATGGGTTTCGCTTCGCTCTACCGTCCATCCTACCGTGCTATGCAAACAAAAATAATGCTACAGACTATTTTAACAACAATGACTCAGAGTGGGGAAAACGCTATGGAATGGCATCGCCTCATGCTATGGCGTTTAGATTCCATGACGTAGCCATCATTGCTAGACCAACTAATACAATAACCGTTCCTCCCACAGCGGCTACTATTCTTTCCAACCAAGGTGCTACACTAACACCAACCATTCGCTCCAATACACTGCGACCACCTATGGCACTAAGTCCAGTTAGTGCCACTGTGACGGCAGAACCAACTGCTAGAGCAAAGACGGAGGCAATCCCCAGCCAAAATAAGCCATTGGCAAAGGTAAAGAGGAGAATCAAAAGGGCACCAGTGCAAGGGCGTATACCAACGGCCATAGCACCAATCAGATACTCTCGTATCAACATTGGTTTTATGTCATCAGCTTGGCTATGATCATGCTCACCTCCAGCATCATCTTGGTAGTAGGATGCGCCTCGTATTGCCCGCCAGACAATGAAGATACCAAACAAAGTAATAAGACCAAAGCTCACCGTTTCAAAATAGGCCGCATTGCTCATAACTGTGTGCATACCATGATGCAAGATCAGGTAGAGAAATGAAACGATGGTAATGGCTGAAGTTGCCTGCATGAACGATATAACTACACTCATTTTTAAAGCAATGCCCAGACTAGCGCGACGGGTTGCAAGATAGCTGACGATAACAATCTTGCCATGGCCTGGCCCTACTGCATGGACAAAGCCATATACCAAGCCAATAGCAATTATCATAAGTGCTGCTGTTACCGATTCGCCATCACGGACCAAGTGAATCTGATATTGCAACCCACCAACAAGTTGGCGTTGCATAGTAACTACCCAAGCTAAAACTGGTGACAAGACACTTGGTATCCATGCTGCTCCGCTGCTTACTGGTGGAGTACTGTCGCCATTACCACGGAGGGGATCTGCGGCAATAATACTGGTCCATAACAGCAAAACAAATTGATACAACAGAAACTGATAGTGGCGAAATAGAATGATATGCTGCAAGAAGGATTTCATGTGCGACACCGCAAAGTAGCCATCAGGGGATTGATCGAGTTGTAATAAATAGTAACGCTTGAATCTTCGACAATATCACTAGTGCATACTAGGGAACCATCACTCTTTTCGCTCACCTTATCGCCTGTTACATCAATATAGTATGAAGACTCATAATAGGTTACTGTGACACGGGAATGGCGAGGATTGACTGGTTTTGGGAAGTGAAGTGCAAAACGGTAATTTACCTTACCATAATCAATACTGGCATGAAATTCAGTGGGTACAAGCCTACGCATCAGCTTGCCATTGATCTTTACAAAGGTAAAATAGTTCTGGTGTGCTGTTTTTTGGAAAGCTTTACGTTTTAATGCCTTAATTTCCTTGGCTTCAAATCGATAATTGCGATTCTTATCAAAGTCTGCGATTAACGTATTGCCATAAAAGTCATCAAATTCCCATTCGACAATGATACCAGTAACAGTCTTGTTATGGATCAGGAAGGTAGTTTTGGCATAAATCCAAACATGTGGGTGAGCATGCACCATCGTAGCGTACAGAAGACTCCAACCAATCAAGATTATAGTGTTATGTACCATACTAAAATTCATTTTTCGAAAACCTCTTGTTGTGTTAGATCATTAATTTTACGTTTCTGACTTCGAATACAGAACAAATATATCAAAAAATATTACCACTAAAAACAAAGCTACCCCCATATCTTGTGGATTTCATTCCGCCGAATCGTCCCACTTTTTAGGAGGCACCGGTTCTGGTTCATACTGTTCCCATCCAAATTTATCCTGTTTTTGCTGTTTTACCTCACTGTATTTAATTCTACTTTGTCAGATTACCAAATAAGACCTTTATTTTATTGAAAACAACACTTTGCATCAATTCTTTGGAAATTAATAAGTTAAGTTTTAATCTGATAAAGTAGAATTAATAACTGCACCATAATCACCGATAGCCATTAATTCATCATCTTTGTCCCATCCTTGATTATGCTTAATGACAAAATGGAACATAGCTTCGATTTCTTCATCATCATAATGTTCTAAGGATTTTGCCCAACTTAAGCCAAAATTAAAGGGGAATGAAATTTTTGGACTTTGGACAAAAAAATATAAATATAGCTTATAATAACATAAATAATATTTATTTTGTGTGGCGTTAGTTACAGCTTTTAAAAAATGGTGAATTATTAATAACGTCAACATATTAGAATTAATCGAGGGTTTGGAGAACCACTATTTTTTCTCAAACCCCAAGTTAATTCCATACTAATGATTGTAAGCCTTACATACAAATTGATGATGATCAAAGCTATTTGTCCAAAGTCCAACATGAGGAATAATAGAACCATCAGCAAAACTTGCGAAATCATGATCATAAGTTATTATTGTCTGTTTGGTGTAAACAGTTCCATCACGATAAAAGCTTCCAATGGATTCTTTTTTCTTTGTATCCATACTAATCACGGGATTTCCCGCAGCTTCATATCTTTTGCGTAACTCGTTGATATTATTGAACTGCTCATCTCTATTTTTGATTCCTGATTTCATGGTCAAACGTTTTTGTGCTTGTAGACGACGATAACCATGT
>LFCU01000101.1 GCA_001044195.1 Candidatus Achromatium palustre | reverse complement strand
GATATAAGTATCATTAAAAAAATCGTTCCTTTCTAGTTGTCAAAAAAGGAGGCTGCATCTACCAAAACCCCATCTTCAAGCTGCAATACCCTATCCATACGTTTAGCAAAATTAAAATCATGAGTGACTAAAATTAAACTAGTACCAGCCTCCTGATTTACTTCCAACATCAACTTATATACTTGTTCAGCAGTACGCCTATCTAAATTACCAGTTGGTTCATCCGCAAGCACACAATCAGGTTTATGCACTAATGCTCTGGCAATAGCAGCACGTTGCCGCTCTCCTCCAGAAAGTTGTGCAGGTTTATGATCCAAACGTTGCTTTAATCCTACTCGTTCTAAAATATTAGCAGCTTGCAATGAAGCAGTAGCTACTGATTGACCATTAATTAACAAAGGCATGGCAACATTTTCTAAAGCCGTTAGTTCTTGTAATAGATGATGAAATTGATACACAAAACCTAATGCTTGATTGCGCAATCTACCCTGTGCTTTAGGCTTTAATCGATGTATATTTTGGCTTTTAAGCAATACTTGACCACTGTTGGGTTGCTCTAAGCCGCCTAAACAATGTAATAGGGTACTTTTTCCAGATCCAGAAGCTCCTACTATAGCGATACACTCTTGCGCTGAAACCTGAAGATTAATATCTTTTAGAATCTCAAGCTTTATGCCACCCTGCATAAAACTCTTAGCCAGTTCTTGGATTTCTAATATAGGCATCGAACTATTATCACTCATACCGTAGTGCCTCAGCAGGTTGCACTGTCGCAGCTCGCCAGGCTGGATAAATAGTAGCTAGTATTGACATAAAAAAAGCCCCTAAACTTACAAATCCTACATCATCCCAATGCAAATCTGATGGTAATTGGCTAATATAATAGATGTTAGGATCTAGAAATTTAATATGAAACATGTATTCAATAGTTGCTACTACAGATTCTACGTTAAGAGCGATGATGACACCTAAGATTGCTCCCATAAGGCTGCCTAATAGACCTATTATAGTACCTTGAACGATAAAAATTCCCATGATACTTCTAGGTGATGCGCCTAAAGTACGCAAAATTGCTATATCACTTTGCTTATCAGTCACTACCATGACGAGAGCTGAGACAATATTGAAAGCAGCCACAGCGACTATTAAAAACAAGATGATGCTCATCATCCGTTTTTCTGTATTTAAAGCTAGAAAGAAATTACGATGTTTTTCAGTCCAATTGCCAATACGATAATAGCCTCCTAAGGCTAAGGCTAAATCCCTAGAAATTTTAGGTGCTAACCACATATCGTCTAGTTTCAACCGTACTCCAGTAACTGCATCACCAAGACGCAATAATCTAGCAGCATCCTTAATATGTAACAAGGCCATACCACGATCATAATCTGACATCCCTATTTGAAAAATGCCAATGACCGTAAAGCGTTTTAATCTTGGTAGCATTCCAGCCGGAGTTACCTGTACTTTAGGGGTGACTACAGTTATTTTATCACCTACTGTTACTCCAAGCATTATTGCTAGATCATGCCCTAAAATTATGCCAAATTTTTTGGATTTAAGGTCTGTAATCTGCCCGATTTTCATATGGTAACCAACTTCTGATACCTGGTTTTCCAATGTTGGGTCAATTCCACGTAGGAACGCTCCACTTACGTTAGGGCTATTTACCAACATTGCTTGTATTTGAATAAATGGGGCACTGCCTAAGACGTTAGGATTTTGAGCTGCTAATTTTCTGGCCTCACGCCAATTAGGTAATCCACCTTCTACAGCGGAAACAGTAGCGTGAGAGGTCATGCCTAAGATACGTTCGCGGATTTCTTTATGAAAGCCATTCATTACGGATAGAACTACTATTAAGGCTATAATACCTAGCATGATACCAAGCATGGATACTACGGATATAAAGTTAATAAAATGGTTACGCCGCCGTGCTTTGGTATAGCGCAGGCCTAGATAAAATTCCCAGGGTTTAAACATACAGGGTACAGTTTTCTCCTATAAACTATATAATTGTAGCCAAGCTTGTCAAAAAAGCTGTATTTTCTTCTGGAGTACCCACAGTTACCCGTAGGCAGTTATTAAGTAATGGATCTGAACCATGTAAGATTTTGATTAATATGCCTTGGTCTTTAAGACCTTGGAACACTTGTTCGGCGTTATTGACTTGAAATAAAATAAAATTAGCTTCTGAAGGATAATTTTGTATGCCTGTGATCTTGCTTAGGGCTTGTTGCAGGCGTTCGCGTTCCTTTATAATATTAGCTGCTTGTGTATCAAAGAGTTGTTTATGCTGAAGGGCAAATTCTGCTGTTTTTTGGGTCAGTGCATTGATATTATAAGGCATACGAGCTTTGTTCAGTTCATTGATCCAGGCTTTATGGCCTATTAGGTAGCCTAAACGTATTCCAGCCAATCCCATTTTGGATAAAGTTCTTAATATCAATACATTTTCATATTCTATTACTTGCTGTAAAAAGCTGGCATCTGTAAATGGGGCGTAAGCCTCATCTATTACCACTAAACCTGAAGTGGTGGTGATGATATGCTCGATTGATGCTTTATCAAATAGGTTGCCTGTGGGATTATTAGGATAGGCTAAGAAGATTACAGCAGGTTGATGTTGCTCTATGGCGGCAAGCATTGCCGTCGTGTCTAAGACAAAATCTGGAGTTTGTAATGGTATGCCTATATAATTTAGGTCGTGCCATGTTGCTATCATGCGATACATTACAAAGCTAGGGGTAACTGAAAGTACTACCTCGCCTGGATTACCTAAACTCAAGACAATTATCTGAATCAGTTCATCAGAGCCATTACCTAGTAATATTTCAAGATCAGTTATATTTAGTAGATTAAATTGCTCACGCAATTTAATTTTAAGGGCGTGAGCCTGAGGATCTGGATAACGATTGATCGGTAGCGTTTGCAATAGTTGTGCCCATTCTTGGCGCAATGATTCTGGCCAAGTATAGGGATTCTCCATTGCATCTAGTTTAATAAGTCCTGTGGCATCTGCTACTGGATACGCCTTAAGTTTACGAATATTAGGACGTATCCAATGAGCAGCTAACTCAGAAGCAGTTGGGGGGCTTGAGAGCGGCATTAATACTATAACTATTATGAAGATTTAACAACTAAGACTGCGCATTCAGTATGATTAAGAATGCGTTCTGAGGTGCTGCCGATTAGTACCCTGTCCAATCCAGTACGGCCATGACTGCCAGTAATTATTAAGTCCACATTTTGATCTCGGGCTAATTCGGTAATTATCTGATCAGCTTGGCCTTCCAAAGTTCTAGTACTTACATCTATACCCTGATCGTGCATATGTCCTGCAGCACGTCCTACAGCATACCAGCTTTCCGTGCGACGTTCTTCATTGGCTCCAATAGCTGTTACAGATACTACCGTGACTTTACTATCATAAATTGCACCTAAACGGGTAGCTGTAATGGCTGCTGCATCACCAAATCTGGAACCATCTGTAGCTACTAGGATATGGCGACCTCTGATATGGGATTTGCTGGGTACAACTAGGACGCTGCAACGGGCTTTGCCTATTACTAAAGCCGTAGCATGACCTAATTTCATACGGGCTAAACCACGCCTACCTCTACGTCCCATCACTATTACATCAGCCTTAATACTATCAGCAAGGGCTAGAATTTGTTGATGGATATTTTGGCCATGTATTAGATGGGTCTTACAATTTGTAACTCCAGCTTCAGTAGCCTGAGCTTTTAAGGCATCTAAGTGCGCTTGGGCCTTTTCTAATTCCTGTTTTAGAACATTATCACCAATGGCATCATATTCAAGACTTGCAGCTACTAAAGTCATAAGGTGCAATTCACCTTCACACTTATGGGCCATATTGATCGCCTCACTTACAGCTGTTGAGCTAAAGTCAGATCCATCACTGGCCACTAGAAAACGTTGAAACCGTCCTAAAGGCGACAATTGGGTATCCATTTGCGCTGCAATAGGTGCGGCATCTGCTAGACTTGTCGAGGCTAAGGCTTCTTGAAGTTTGCGTTGGTTGATTCCTTCATATAGAATATTAAGGATCATAATGCTGCCAGAAAATAGGGCGAATATTAGTGCGACTTGGCCCATAGTATCTAACATATTAGTAGTGCTTGCATCTAAAGCTAATATTCCAAGTTGAGTTAAATAGCCTGGGATATAGAACAAGCGGCTAACTAGAATTAACAACAAGATAGTAGCCATAACAAATTTGACTACATGGTCTCGGGCATAAGTCGCGCTTGTTGCTCCAATCTGAATGCCAAATAGGGCACCAGCTATAAGAATTAGAGAGAGGCGGATATCTAAAAAGCCATCTAGGGCATAAAAGATACTACCTCCTAAACCAATGATGAATGCAATAACCATTTCCGTAGCACTGGCAGCCATTGCTGATACTCCCAAAAGGTATATCATGGCTGGTACACCAATAAAGCCGCCTACAGCTATAGTAGAACCTAACAAGCCTGCCGCTAAACCAATTGGGCCTAATATTAGTAGAGAGATGGGCTTTTCTATACTTGTGAAAGTTATCATGGTACCTGAAATTTGAATACCATGTACCCAACGGATTAATGCCCCATACTCTTTTTCTGGTTTTTCAGTATTAAATCTACCAGCACCACGTTTTTCTAATAATCCATCTCTTAAAACTAAGATACCAACGATAGCTAGTGCTATTACTAACACTATAGATATACTAAGATCAACTAAAGCAGTACCAGTACCTACAGTATTTTGTAGATTACTTAATATATTAGTCCCAAGAAATACTCCAATACCGGCAAATACACCAATAATAAGCCCTAGCTTGATATCAACTTGGCCATATCTATTGCGTTTATAGGCACCTTCTAGGGCCTTGGGAAATTTGTGAGCCATGTTGCTGGCAACAGCAAGGATGCCTGGGATACCTAAACTCATCATAGCAGGAGTAAGAATAAATACCCCACTAGAACCAATAAAGCCACTAAAAAGTCCGCCTGCAAGACCAATCAAAAACAACAAGCTAGTATTGGCAAAGGTTAATTCAATAAATTGCAAGTGTTCCATTCTGGTATTTCTCTTTTATTTGGCATGTAAGCCAAGTAATTCCCAAAGATAATCAGTGAAAGTGCCATGAATTAGCACGAAGACCATAGCAAGAGTTAGAGGTACTAGGAGATAGATTATTTCGCCCTGTTGCACCGCCTTAGCTAAAACATTCAATTCAGCAGAATATTGAAATAGCAATGTATATAGGATGATATCTAAAATACCAAGTCCTACAGTCAGTGCAAACATACGGCTTTGAAATACCGAACTAATTTTTTTTACAGTCATAAAATTATAGTCTCAATTTGGTAAAATAAAATTAAACTAGCATGTTATTATAGTATATGTTAATTAAGAATATCAACTAATATTAACATATTAATATTGCATATTAGCGTATGCAAGCAATCCTTTAACTTCACTAGGCTCAAGTTGGCGCCAATTTCCACTAAATAGTCTAGCTCCTAGGCTTACATTGCCATAGCGTATTCTAATGAGACGACTCACAGATACCCCGACAGCTTCCCATAAGCGACGAACTTCTCGATTACGCCCCTCTTTTAAGATGACCTTATACCAGTGATTAGCACCCAAGCCTCCTGCCTCTATAACACTTTCAAACCTTGCTGGGCCATCACTTAATATAACTTTAGTGGTTAATTGTTGAATTTGCTCAGTACTAACTGTTCCCAATACACGCACAGCATATTCTCGTTCTATTGCAGTACTAGGATGCATTAGGCGATGCGCCAAAACGCCATCCGTAGTAAATAGCAATAGACCTGATGTGTTAAGATCTAAGCGTCCTATAGAAACCCAACGATTCTGTTTTAATTTGGGTAGTGCTGCAAAAACAGTAGCGCGGTTTTTAGGATCTTGTTTAGTAACAATTTGCCCTTCTGGTTTGTTATAAGCAATGATTTGATGTTTAAATTTAGGGTTTGAATTTAATAATGTGATACTTTGTTGGCCTATTTGAACATAATCGCCTAATTTTATCCGATCCCCAAGCTTGGCTATTTGGCCATTTATACGTATTTTACGAGAGATTATCCAGGCTTCAATTTGGCGGCGTGAGCCAAAGCCTCGAGCTGCAAGAACTTTTTGTAGTCGTTCACCTTTTTGTGGCTCTTTCATGTCAACCTGCCTTATGCTTTACTCAATCCATATCGCTCAATGTTCAAAAGTGGACATTAGTTCAGTCTAATGGCTTTGCTTCAGTATTATACTACACTATTTGGGTACGTCTAAAGCTAGCCAAATCCATTGTTTGTTTTGTTTACTGAGGACAAATTACCACATTTCATCACATTGGGTCGTTAATGGACCTTTAGGTTTTTCTGTAACTTCAACTTTTTTGGGAAATTGCTTCATATTTTTGGTTTACGTAATTTTGTAGACATCCTCCATTTGTTTCCAAAAGTAGTTTACACTTTTTCAATTTAGAATAAGATATTCGCACCAGTATTGATAAGGAATGCTTGGAATATAACCAATCTATAAATTGTAAATAGGAAATGAAGGATGCCAAATTTTAGATAATTTTTGTTTGAAGTAGGACAATTTATCCTTAAAACAACAATAGCGACCCTATTTTTTGCTAAGTAGTAGTCCAAAAATATTTTAACATTTTTGGACCAAGTATCTTATTGATTTTTTAATGAAACAAAATGTTAAAAGCCAAGTAGGGTGCGCATTGCGCACCATAAATTTCACGTTCAAAACTTTATATCTATTATGGATTGTAAGGATGATGTTTTTAAATACCTAGTTTTCAAAGGTTTCCGTTAAAGGGAATGTATTTACTTTTGGCCCTTTGGATGCTAGACAAGTAGGGTGCACAATGCACACCCTACCTGGATCATAAAAAGTGGATTTTCAAGAAGTATTCCGCACAAAGAATATCGTTCCAGAGTACGGATTAAAAATGGTGAAAGAGGGATTTGGCAACGACATTATTGGGAGCATTGCATTCGTGATGATTTAGATTATCAAAAACATGTAGATTATGTCCATGTAAATCCTTTAAAACATGGTTATGTTCAACGTGTCATTGATTGGCCTTATTAGACATTTCACCAGTATGTGGCTCAAGGCATTTATCCAGCCAATTGGTGCGAAGATATTGATGCTATCGTCAAGGGAGATATTTAATGGTAACGGTAGGTGCGATTAGCGAAGCGTAATAGCACAGGATATTCATCAAATTAATGTTTAAATGGTGGTAAAGATAATTGTGCGATTACGCTTCGCTAATCGCACCTTCAACTCTGGCTTAATCGTACCTACGCGCTTTTGGAAGGTAATGAAGGATGCCTTTTCGTCAAGTCAAAAAAATCCAGAAAAGGTACGCAATGCTTACCCTTCCTGGATTACAAATTTGTTGTTATTGCAATGCCCGTTGGTTATTGCGCCCTACCTCGCTGGATCAGTGCTTAAGATTATCCAACCTCACAAATTGCCTATTTTTATCACATTTGATGGGTTTAGCTGTGCTTTACCCATCCTAACCAATTTTATAAGCTACGATTGTCAATCAAGTCTCCGTCGTCGCACGTGAGGTGCTTGATACGGATCATGGCGACCTGTAAAATCACGTTCCTGAGCCAAATCACGAT
>LFCU01000160.1 GCA_001044195.1 Candidatus Achromatium palustre | reverse complement strand
TCAATGTTGTGTATATAGCATAAATGATGTGAATGTTTTATGGCGGGATTCTCCCACCCTACTACGGTGCTACGAGCTTATTTGTTTAATCAACCCAGTTCTTAACAAGTAATACAGGTATCTGATGGAAATGTCGCACATTTCGAGTGACAAGTATAGCTTTATTTGCAAGTGTTATACAGCCGATTAACATGTCTGCTCGACCTATTTTACGGAATTTATTTATCTTTCTAAATTGTTCAAATTGCAATGCAGCTTTTTGGTCTATAGGTAATATAGGGAGTTGAGATAATAGTTCTTCGGTTCTGTAAAGCAGTTTTTGCGCCCTCATTAGTTGGTTAATATCAGATGCTTTTAGCAAAAAATCAAAACGTCCACGCAATAATTCTATTTTTGTAACAATTGTAGTTCGCAAATCGTCATCATCTACTTTTCTAATATTTTCAATTACTTTATTGTTACCAGCATGCAAGTGAGTGATGGTATCAGTGTCAAGAATGTACATTATCAAATTCTGTTTCAGTGTTTGTTCTATTTGTATATATCATTGAACAAAGCTCCTCTAAAGTTTCATCGTCAGATAATGCACCTGCTTGTTTAAGAAATATTGCTCGACTATCATAATGTTGTAACCAGTCATCTATAGCTGTTTTTAAAAACCGCCACTCGTTTCCAATCTTACGACCGGGGATGCTACCTTGTGTAACCTGTTTTTGTATTTTGTCTTCAGAAATTTTTAGATAATCAGCTACTTCTTGTAATGTTAGTACACTGTTTATATTAATCATTTTATCTATATCCTTAATATTGTTATGATACTCGGTTGCATATCGCCAGGTAGCGCACCATAATTTGATATTCAAAAGGGAAAAGGTGCGCAGTGCGCACCCTACCTGGCTCACTAATGATTTTTTAAGAGAGTGTATTATTGTGCCAGCAGTAAAGGGTACATAATAGACATTATTTGAAACCCTCTATCAGTTTAGCAAGCATCAGGCAATTATTAAGGTGTAGATTCCTGCTTCCGCAGGAATGACAGGTTTCGGATAATGTCTAATTATAATGGATAATAGTAGATAGTATCCGAAATCCGTCATTCCTGCGAAAGCAGGAATCTATAGCCAGATAGAGTGCACCTTTTGTGAAGTCAAAAAACTGGATAGTCGAGTATTAAACAGGCGGGGTTTGCGTTGCTTCTTCCGCCCTACGATTTTATTCCAATTTTCATAAATATATGCGCAATGGAATTTATCTACCAGATTTGGTAGCAGATAGTAATGTAAAAAATTACAAGGATGGAATGAGATGTTTAAAAGGCGGGATTCATGTTGTTGCTCCCGCCATACGAGGTTTGTCTACTTTACCTGGGCAAGTGACATATCAAAGCACGGTAGGATGGGTAGAGCGAAGCGAAACCCATCAAATCCATTGCATAATCTATTGTACTCAAAGTTTTTGGCACTGGAGAGCCAAAAGTTCTCCTAACTCATTGAATTTATTACTACCCAAATATATGCAGGACAATTTACTATACAAATTATTTCAATGAGTTACGAATTATCAAAGCATAAATTACAAAGAACTTTTAACTCTCCAGTTTGGCATTGCTTTGGATTGGTGCAAAGGTTGCAAATATGATTTTTGAATGATGGGTTTCGCTTCGCTCTACCCATCCTACGGGCTTGCACGTACGGTTCTTAGGGGGCGGGATAGTGGCAACGCTATCTGCTACCCTGCCCTCGCTTCTTCCGCCCTACGAGCTACAAGGTTCGACAAGCGTACCTACATACAAGCTCTACAACCCAAGTCGAGTAAAACTTGCATCAAATATTAAAATATTAATATTGTTAGTGTGTTGTTCTAGTTTATTAGTTATAGTTTGTATATTAATACAATATTTTTCAATATCGTTATCAGATTTGATATTAGCGTCAACTGGCATCAAATAATTTTGGTTATTTACACTTCTTACCCCTATGCCAGAATAATAAAATAATATTACTATTCCTGCTGGTTCCATTTGTGCAAGCCCTCTTGTTTTTGAAATATTTGATGCTCTCGTATTTTTTATTTGCTTTAGAAAAGCAGCCAGTGCTGTATATGTGTCTCTCTGTGTAAGATTGGTTTTTGCAGTTACAATAAAGCCTAATTTTTTAAGTTTTTCGCCAATATCTTTAGCATCGTAAAGAGTAGTATATAATGAAGAATTTTTATAATTACTATTGCCAATTACTAAAGCCAAACGTGGCTCTCTAACATTATTAAAATCGAAATATCTTTGCGTGTCTGGCGATCCTAGCACAAAAGGTGCTTGCCCTTGACATTTATCGCAGTTATATCGATAAACATACCCAATTATTCGTTTAACTTCGCGAGTAGTAATTGCTAGTACATTAATTAAATTAAGATTTGATCCTTGCAAAGCTGATAGCAATCCGTAAGTAAAAAAGCTATTGCGAAGATTACCAGTGGGGGGAGGATCCAAGATAACATCCCCAGGATGTGCCGCATAAACATGGACAGTACCTGGGGCAAATGGTATTGATGATGTATCGGCTTGTGTATTTTGTTGTGCTAATTTAGCTTTTCGTTCTGCCGCTTCTGCTCTGGCTTTTAATGCCTGAATCTCTCGTTCTTCCCGCCGCATTCCAGGAGTAAAGACAAAAGAACCTACAGTTTCATCATATATTGCCGGTGTTTGTTCATGTGGTGGATCTGCTTTCTGAGCTTTGGCATATACGGATTTCTTAGTTTTTTGAATTACTTCCTGTACCGTTAAACCTGGCTCGCGGATGACTTTTAAAAATTCCCTAGTAAATAAACCATTAGGATCATCATCATTTTCATCCAACCAATCCAGAGCAGTTTGGTTGGCACCAGCTGAATATACAACCATAACTCCTTTACTTGATGAACTTTTTGCTAACCCTTTGCTACGACTAACAGTTTTAGTTTGTCCCGCATTAGCATAATGAAATGGATTATCGCGACAGGCATCGATAATTGCCAAACTAAACTTGGTTTGTTGCTTGCCCATCCGGGCTAACAAATTCTGTAAACTAGTGCCATCACGCTCAATATCCCGTGGATTTCTGACTTTGATGTCTACAGGTAATAGGTAATTTTTCCCATCAATCTGTACTCCATGCCCAGAATAAAAAACTAAGCCGATACTGTTTGCAGAAAGTTTGGGTATAAAGTCTTCAATAGCATCATACATTTGATTGCGTGAGGCATTTTCATGGTATTGTACCTTAAATCCTTTTTTCTTTAGCTCATTACGAATAGAACGGGCATCATTTACCGCATTTTTCAATTCACTTGTATGCTGATAAGCACCATTACCAATAATTAAGGCAATGCGTTGTTCTTTGCTATTGGTTCTTGGCGCAAGAGTATCAGCAGGACCCCTGGCAGGAGGATTAGATGATGTGACGTTATTAGCTGCTTGACTTCTTGTTGGACGCACTTGATTAGTGGTTTCTGTGCAAGATCCTAAGAGTAAAGCGAAGATGGATATTATGATGTACTTAAAGTATTTCAATTTAAACATATTTTTCATCCTAAAGTTGTTAAACTTTGGTATTGCTCTTAAAGGGTAGTGGTTTCATAACTAATTAAAACACAAAAACTAACCAATAGCAATAGCCGCATTATCATAATGAACAAAATTCCAAATAGCAGGTAGCATCCCACCTCTTCAAAATTATATACAATAAATTTAAATAGCCAAGTTATATTTTGCCGAACTGAATTTTAAATAGGCGAACCTTACGTGTAACTTCTCAATTGCAAAAATATTTTATGCCCTCCAATAAGCCGGAGTACATAACATCAAGACTGGAAACAATTCCAAACGCCCAAGCAACATTGCAAAAATCAGCAACCATTTGGCAAAAGTGTTTAACCCACCAAAATTAGAAGCTGTCGCTCCATAACCTAACCCCATATTATTAAGACAACCAGCTACAGAACCAAACGCAGTTATGATATCAACACCAGTAGCAGTTACAGCTAGAGAAAAAATACAATATATAAAAACATACAAAAAATAAAACCCCCACACAGTCTGCATAGCACGTTCCGAAATAGGCCGATTACCTAATTTAACAAAAAAACGTCCATGCGGATGGATCAGTAAACGGATTTCATGAAAGCTTTGTTTTGCCAATAATAAAAACCGCATAGCCTTGATACCGCCACAAGTTGAACCAACACTCCCACCAAAAAAACTCCCCATAATCAATAATAAAGCCAAAAATGGTGGCCAATTAGGATAATTACCTGCCGCTAAACCATTATCAGTAACGGTTGAGGCGGTTTGGAAAATACCATGATAAATAGCTTCCCATAATGGAAAGGTCTTGCTAGTATATAGTCCAATACAGACGATACCAGTTAAAATGGCCATAACGCCTATATAAAATTGAAATTCGGAATCTCTTAAAATAGGCCATAGACTTTTGCGATACCAAGCTACGTAAATCAACCCAAAATTTACTCCCGCCAGTAGAGAAAAAAATGCTGCAACTAATTCAATAGTAGGGCTGTTAAAATAGCCTAAACTGTCTGTGTGTGTAGAAAAACCACCAAGTGCTAAAGTAGCAAAGCTATGCGTTACTGCATCAAAGAGATTCATTCCAGCAATCCAAAACGCCCAAGCACAAATTACTATTAATATTAAGTAGATACTGGATAGGCGTTTGGCAGTTTCTCTAATTCTGGGGGTAAGTTTTTCATCTTTAAACGGCCCTGGTGTTTCTGCTTTGTATAACTGCATTCCACCAATACCGATCATGGGTAGGATGGCAATGGCTAATACTATAATGCCAATGCCACCAGTAAGGTTAAGCTGTGCTCGATAATATAGGATCGAATGTGGTAGACCATCTACTTTAGGTAATACCGTAGCTCCGGTTGTGGTTAATCCTGAGGTAGATTCAAATAAGGCATCAATCAATGACATCTGTGGTTGATCGGCTAGCACAAATGGCAAGGCAGACATGACACACACCGTAATCCAGACGGATACGACGACTACTACTCCCTGACGATTTTGAATTTCCAAAACGGTATGTCGCAATGGAAACCAAATTATGAATCCTGAGATGAGCATGAACCAGAAGGAGTGGAGAAAGGGGGTGACCGAGCCATCCTTGTATAGTAATTCTATGCCTATCGGGGGTAGCATGGTGAGGCTGCCTAACATTAGCATGGCTCCAAATGGAGCAAAGACTGCAACAAGGTTGCGCTGTAGGGTTTTACTGAAAATTACCATAATATCTTTTGTAATGTTACACCGGTATTGATCATATGAGCATTGATTTTAGCCTCCATCGCAAGCAACCAATTTTTGCGTAATTGTTCAAACTCGGTATCTAAAGCTCGATGAATCTCAATCTCAAGATTTTGTTGGGATACAGCAGCATCAATCCGGCTTATTAGGTAATCAATGCTCAAAAAACCCGCCATAGTTGCTACCATACCAGTTGCTGTTCCTAAAAAACCAAGATCACCATAACTACCTAAAGCTTCTCCTACAACAGTAACTGTAGCTGATACTACAGGTCTTATAGTAAATCTTGTTAATAAAGGTCTTATTGCATGGAGTTTGATAGGATCGGTTGCAGTACTAATAGCTGTAGCCAAAGAAGGTGTTGCTTGAGCAAACTGTTTATTAATTAACATTGGCTGTAAATTCCAAAATGCAATATCCTGGCCCTTTAGCATAGCAGCAGTAAGTAGTGTATTTGTTATGGTAGTTTTTATATCTACTTGGACTTCCTTTACCCAACGATTACGAGCGTCAATTAATGCTGCGGTTCCACCTTTGGGATGCAATACGATTTCATCAAATTTTTCAGCTATTAATTCATTCCAGGCTTTACCATAGCGTTGCAAACCTGGTGATTCAACAAATGGTAGACTTATGGTGGTTAAGACTCCAGCTCTTATAAAGGCATAGCTAGTGCGCCATTGAAATGCCCATGCTGCAAATTCTGGAACTCGTTGGTGGTAGGATGCGAAGATAGGATCCAGTATGTTATCCAAACGTCCAGCTGCTCTTGTGACTAATAGCTGAGTATCTCGTTCTAGTAGTGATTGGCTACGAATAATAAGGTCTGTTGCAATTCCTTTAACTGTTTGCTTACGTGTTGGTGTTACATTATCTCCTATATTTTGCAATAAGTTTGATAATAAGATTAGGGTGCTACCAATAATAATCCAGCTTATTAAGTTTACTAAAATTTTGTATGTTATCTTTGAGTTATTGTTTATATTAGATAGGTTCCAGAGTTTATTAGAACTGTTAGGACTATTAAGTGTAGTGGCTGCAATAGAGGCATGTTGTGGCATATTTTTTCCTGAATTTGGATACGTCTACAAATTAACATTATTCTCACTATTTATTTACGCAAACTATATTAGAATTACATAATATAATCATGCTATAATTAATAAACTTCTACGCATACAATTGTGTAGAAATATAAAAACATATTCAAACCTATTATATTGCATACTCAAGTATTCTAAACTTTTTTACAATAATACTAGTCAAGAGAAAACAATAAGATGTTTAGAAATAATACACCACTTAGGCTACAAGATGGTGATAAAGTAGTCATTGTAGGAGGCGGGCCTGCTGGTACCACTGCTGCTATGTATCTAAGAACTATGAAACCTGACTTAAAAGTCATGGTAATTGATAATCGAGATGATGCAACTATGCGGCGTGGTGGCCCTGGATCTTGCAAGGGATGTGTTGGTGGTTTAACTGGATTCTTGTTAGATCAATTAGCTACTGATCTTAATATAGAACTCCGCAAACAGATTATTAACAATACCATTCATAAAGTACGTTTCCACAATCTCCATACTCCACCTACTGATAATATAACTTCAACTTTCGAGATTGATATCGCCCAGGATTTAGGCACAATTTGGCAATTACCCTGTAAAGAATCAGTACTAGTTTCGATAGGCAATGGTAAAGTTAATTTTCATAGTCCAAAAGAGGAACCCATTAGTTTTGATTATTTTATGCGTAAACAAGCAAAACTTAAAGGAGTCGAATTTATACATGGCTTTGTCACCTCTATTAAGGTGCCTAAAAATCCTAACGATCCAGTTTTATTAAGTTATACCCAGCATCATTCTCGTAGTCATGTTGCTCATCACAAACGTGATACTATTGAACATCGTTTGCCACCTCCAACGCTTCCTCATGATAGTGTAATAAATATTTCTGATGCAGCCTTAGTAATGAATGCTTCCGGCATGAATTCTCACCATCAAATGCAAGTTTCAGACTATGTCTTAGATAAGCATAATAAACTAGTTACAACTCATCGCTCTGGTAGAGCTACAGGCAAAATGATGGCAGTTTTTGGAATTGATTGTGATCCTGATACATTAAAAAGTAAATTTGGCGATACTCTACATATTTATGGTGGTATTAAAGGTGCTAATGCTATTGTTGCAGCTCCTAAATATTTACAAAAAGGCGGTAGCTGGCTAACAGTTGCTATTTTGCCATCCCATAATATTCCAGCAGCTTATGAGAATGATGCTGCTATTGACGGTGAAGTTTTGCCAAAAATGCCTGGAATCAGCGACCAGATGTTAGCTATTCGGGATGAATTTTTAATAAAATCTGGGATAGCAAGTTGTGTTGAAGCAATAAATATCCACAAACCGATATGTCGCTGCACTCCTTTAATACCAGATCGAGTGTCTAATCAACCTTATGGGAATCGCTATGTAGAGATTGGCGATATTTCTGGGGCGATGAAGTATGGTCGTAATGGTATAGCTTATGCTACATTGTCAGGTAAACAGGCTGTAACTGTCGCCATCCAGAATGGAATTACAGCTTACGATTTTCAGCTTGGTTATGATCACCATTTTGTTAATAAAATTCGTCGGGACAATATATTGGGGCGTTTTTTGATGGATATGCATGGTTGGATAAATAATAATCCATATTTGTCGCGTTGGTATTATCGGGCCGCTTTTCATTCTCCCCAACTTAAAAGGTATATAACTCAGATTTTATTAGGTATCAAACCTGCTGATAATTATATGTTTAGTACGTTACAACTGTTAAAAGAGACGTATGGTGGGCTTTCATTGTTACATGCTGCTTGGCGAAAGGATCGCTAAATATAGCTAAATATAACTAAATATAACTATATTTAGCATATTTAAATATTATGCTTATATTCTAAAGTATTAAACTATTAAACTATTAACACACCACCCTGTCATAAATAAAATTTATAATTTAAATAAAATATTATATCTTGCAACATGTAGTATAGTAATCATACATTATATCCTATTGATAATACAGGTTATTTTTTTATTATATTATTTATTAGGAATATAATTATGTTGCAACTATACAACAGAATCAAGTTAAAACTATCACAAGAGCAAACAATACCTGCTACTTATGAGCTTCCCTTAAAAAAACACACCAATCCGATCCCAAGACCACAAGTAGATAAAGAGGCTACATCACGAGTATTATCCTGTTGGATAAGATCCAAAGCACATCTATGACCTACTGCTGCTCCTAAAAATTTGGATATCCCAAAAAATTGTAGCTTCTCAATAATGTGTAATCGTAGGGTGCGCATCGCGCACCATACAACTAACAATTTATGAAAACACACGATCCCGCATACAAACAACTCTTCAGTCACCCCGAAATGGTGACAGACTTGATGCGTGGCTATGTAAAAGAAACCTGGGTACAAGACATTGATTTCAGTACTTTAGAAAGAGTTGCCGATAGCTTCATAAGCAAAGACTTTAGAGAACGCGAGGATGATATAATTTGGCGGGTCAGATGGGGCAGCCGCTGGCTTTATCTATACATATTGCTAGAATTTCAGTCTACAATAGATCAATAGATCGATTTATGGCAGTGCGGCTTTTAGGCTACATTGGATTGCTGTATAAAGACCTGATTGATACCACACGCCCGAAACCTCAAGAACGTCTACCGCCAGTTCTTCCTATCGTACTCTACAACGGAGAACAACGCTGGTGGGCGCGTACTGATCTAGCAGATTTAACTGAAACCGATCTACCGAAAACTCTAGCATATTATCAACCACAGCTACGCTATCTACTAATTGACGAAAGCCGCTTTGCTGACCATCCCTTACCTAGCACCTGCAATTTAGCAGCGGCCTTATTTGGTTTAGAACATAGTCGCACCGCAGAGGATTTTATACATGTACTAAAGTCTTTAGTCGAATGGCTACAAGACCCAGCGCAAAGCCACATCCAACGCTCATTCTTAACTTGGATGCACCGAGTTGGCCCCAAAAAAATAGATACAACTGACATTACTGAAATCCATGACTTACAGGAGATGTATACGATGCTTGCGGAACGTATTAATAAAATTTGGCCAGAACAGTGGAGGCAGCAAGGCATACAACAAGGAGAGAGACAAGCGGAACGTCGTTTGTTACGTAACATGCTGCAACACCGTTTTGGGCCACAATTACCTGCTTGGGTTGATCAACACTTGCAAAAAGCATCTATTGCTCAATTAGAAAAATGGGGGTTAGCCTTTGTAACAGCACAAACCTTACAAGATATTTTTGATGATCATTGCAATGAATAAAAAGATTTATTAAAATCTAAATTATTTTCCAATAATATGAAGATCGTAGGGTGCGCAATGTGCACCATAAAATAAACGATACCTATAACATTCATGCAGCTATAATTGAGTTAGTTAGAGATCCGATGTTTTCTATTGCAATTTCGATACTATCATTAGGCTGTAAAAAACGCGGTGGAGTGCGAGCCATACCAACTCCAGCCGGAGTTCCGGTAAGAATTACCGTACCTGGTAATAATGTAGTATCCTGACTTAAAAAGCTGATGAGATGGGCTACAGAAAAGATCATATTGGAAGTATGGCTATCCTGCATTATCTGACCATTTAGGGTACTACGTATCCAAAGATCTTGGGGATTAGGTATGGTGTCAGCAGTAACTAGCACAGGACCCAATGGGCAAAAACCATCAAAACTTTTGCCTCGAATCCATTGTCCACCTCCAGCATGTTTTTGCCATTTCCGCGCTGATATGTCGTTAGCTATAGTATAGGCAAATACATATTTTAGGGCGTAAGATGCAGATACATCCTTGCACTTTTGACCAATAATGACTGCTAATTCGGCCTCGAAATCAACCTCTGGGCCATGAGTACAACATGCAGGAATTGTAATAGTGGCATCAGGATGATTGATGGTACTAGTAGGTTTCATAAATACTACTGGATGTTCTGGTGTCTTAGCCCCAGTTTCAGCCGCATGATCGGCGTAATTAAGTCCAATACAATACACATTGGTTGGGATTATGGGGGCTAAAAGACGAGATATTTGAATCTGACGGGTATTAGGGATAAGCTCAGTGAGTGTATTTCCAGTTAATTCTGTAGCTAATCCTGTGTCATTGGGAATACCATAATGCACTTGGTTTTGGGGATCTAAAAAGCGGATGATACGCATATTAATATCCTATGATGTTGCTTATTGCGCACTTTAAACTCTTGACTTTAATTTGTCCTAAATGTAATCTACAATCCATTACTTCATCAACTAACTATAAGGAAATGCACCTTAATAGATATGCAATTAATAGATATGCAATTAATAAATAAATACTATAATATATTGAAATATATTGTTTTTATATCAAGTTTAATAGTGTATGGGCTACCCAATTATATTATAGCCGATGTACACAATGACATACGCAACGATATGAGTGGCACTGATAGCTCTACAATACAAGAACCAGAACCTCAATATATACCAGAACAGGAAGCAGACTCTATTACTGAACCAGAAATAGAACCACCTGCACCACAAGTAATTGAAGGGGTTGGCCAAACTATCCAAGTGGATAGGATAGAGTTCACAGGTAGCACAGTATTTTCTCAGGAACAGCTCCAGGCTGAAGCCAAGTCGTTTATAGGGCAGGCTTTAGATAGTGCGGATCTGGAAGAATTGCGCTACCGTCTAACCCGTCGCTATGTAGAAAATGGCTATATAAATTCTGGAGCCATTATTAAAGGCTATGATCCTAAAACTAAAGTTCTGCATATCCACCTTAAAGAAGGCAGCATTAAAGATATCCACGTTGACACTCAAGGTCTATTAAATCCAGAATATGTAAGAGGACGCTTGCGTATATATAGTAAAGCTCCATTTCATTTACCAACCATGCAAGAGCGGTTTCTATTACTATTAGATGATCCAGCTATAAAGACCATTAATGGTGGCATAGCACCTAGCACAGTACCTGGAGAAGCTATCTTGGAGACCCAAGTCCTAAGTAATGACCCATTTAGCCTAATCTTCACTTTTGATAATAGAGGCGCGGTTAGCTCTGGAGAAAAGCAAGGGTCTGTACATGCGATCTTACGTAATCTTAGTGGTTGGGGAGAAGAGGTCACTTTCGGTTTTAAAAGCAATGAGGACAATCGCTATGGTCTAGTAGCCCTTAATACGCCAATTAATTATTATGATACTAGACTCCATGTTAGCTATCAACGTAGCACTATGGCGGTGGTTCAAGAACCTTTGGATATTTTAGATATCAAGGGTGATTACAGAGCCTATAACTTAGGGCTAACCCATCCCCTAATCCATACTTTAAAACGTAGTGTTCTTTTAGGCGTTAATGTTGGCCATAAGACTAATACCACATGGCTACAAGGTGATCCGCGCTGTTTCTCGCAAGGCTGTGACGATGCCACTGGCACTAGCTCGATTTCTATTGTAGCCTTGACCCAACGTTGGACGGAACGTAGCTATAAATACGTCTATACTTTGAACTCTGTAGTCACTATAGGTGTTGATGCTTTTGGGACTACGCAATATGATATTTCTAATCCAGGTGTCAATAGTCAATTTGCAAGCTGGTTATTGCAACAAAGTTATGCACGTCAATGGTACAATCGACGCTTACAATTTATTGGCCGTTTGGATATGCAGTTTGCAGATTCACCGTTACCAGCGTTACAACAAACTGCTGTTGGTGGTGCTACATCAGTGCGAGGTTATAGGGAGAATGCTTTGATTCGTGATCAGGTTATTTTAGGTTCAGTAGAATTGCGCTATGGATTATTAAGGCCAGCCGCACAAGCTAAATATGGCAATTTACAAGGTGCTGTGTTCAGTGATTTTGCGCAAGCTTGGAATAAAGATAGTAGACCAGCTATTCGATCTCAATCGGTGCATTCTATCGGCTTAGGCATATTGTGGTCCTGGAAAGACGCAGTAAGCGCACAGGTTTATTGGGGGCGGCAACTCAAAAGCCTCCATACTAAAAAAGGTGGCAGTTGGCAAGAAGATGGTATTCATGCCAGTGTGCAAGTTGTCTATTGAGTTCGTAGGGGGGGCACGGTCTAATCGTGCCCACGCGGAATTATCAAATAATTTGCTCTGTTTGATGTGCGTGGGCAAACGGTACGACCGTTTGCCCACCCTACAGTTACTTGATTAAAACATCATGGTAATCATGAAAATCAAGTGAATCATGGTTCAAAAATATTTTCAATATAATATTAAGGAGTATGTAAAATGCTACAAAAAATCATATCAATCATATTACTGGGAATAATACTCCCAGTTTGGGGAGCCAACCCCCAACTTGAAACCGCCATAGCCCAAGGCCAATGGCCTACAGTTATAAGATTATTGAGAAATCGTCAGGATACTGTTAGCCTACTAATACGCGGCGAAGCCAGACGCATCTTAGGATATCTAGACGCAGCCCATCATGACCACGAACGCGCTTGGAACCAAGCAGAAACATCAAAACTCAAGATCTGGGCCGGTCGTACCTCAGCAGAAACCATGCTGGCAATGCACAAATACAATAAAGGCACACCCAACGCCCAACAACGCCTAGAAGCTATACCCAAAGGCTGCGAAATGGCTGAATGTGCCAAAATAGAGTTTTTGCAAGGCCGCCTACATGCAGCATTAGGCAATTTTGACGATGCCATAGCATCCTACCAAACTGCTGGCAATAATGCCCAAACTGCTGGTTTAAGAGTCCTATCCATCCAAGCTCAACTTGCCATTATCGATATTGAACAAACTGCAACTCCAGAAACCCTGGATGCCGTAGTTCAAGAATTGCAACAAGTTAGACCCATCTATATCCAAACCGCATTACGCTTAGGGCTTGCCAAACGTACCTACGAAATGGGCAACCTACAGGTTACCCAACGCTTATTAAACCAAGTAGCACCTAATGTCGCACCAGGATACCAAAAGGCTGAATTTTTATCCTTACAGGCTAAAGTATTAAAAGACAATGGTCAAAACGCCCAAGCCTTACATGTAGTTAGCAAAGCTATTAAAGAAGCCCGTCGCATTCAAGCTGGCAATCTTTTAATGTATGGAGAATGGGAACGGGCTCGTCTCTATAAAGCCTTAAATGATAACCGACGCTCCTTAGCTGCATTTCGACGGGCCTTATATCATCTTGAAACTATACGCACTGATATCCCAATAGAATATCGAGATGGTAAATCCTCATTTCGGGAAACTCTAGCACCCTTATATCTAGAAACTGCGGATTTAATGTTGGCAGAGGCTGCATCGCGTTCTGAAGATGCAGCCCAACCCTTATTATTCGAGGCCCGTGATATAGTAGAACGCTTAAAAGCTGCGGAATTACAAGACTATTTAGGTGAATCCTGTCCCCTATCTACTAAGCCTATTACTAATATAGAGGCCATCTCACCTCGTACTGGAGTCTTATATCCTATTATCCTGCCTGATAGATTGGTATTGTTGTTAGGCATGGGTAATCGGCAGCATCAAACCGTAGTGTCAGTTGAGAACCAAATCTTTAGCACTGAAGCTCGAGAATTAGGAGCGCAATTACGCGAAATGCCAGATGACGGGGTACCACCGCCTAAAGAGCTGGCCAATAAATTATTTGGTTGGCTAATTGCCCCGATCAAAGCCCGCTTAGATGCAGCTAATATTGATACCCTAGTGGTAGTACCAGATGGTCCATTACGTCTGTTTCCATTTAGTGCTCTAATGGACGGGGATACCTTCTTAGTCGAACAATATGCGGTGGTTACAGCTCCTAGCCTTACTCTGATGGAACCCAAGCCATTAGCGCGTAGTAATATTACTGCTGTAGTAGCTGGTATGAGTCGTCCTGGCCCGGTTGTAGATGAATTTTTGCAAATGCAAATGGCCGCAGGTGGTGAGGACGAAGTGCGTGGGTTTGTTGCAAATAATAACAAAAATCGTAGTCGGCGGATCAGAGGACTTGCAATAAAACCACGTAAGCCTAAAAAAAGTCGTGCTGGAACTAGCCCTATTCCGCCAACCCAGACTATAGATCCAGAATTGCGCGAATCTACTATTGAACAGCTTGCTTTACCAGGGGTAGATAAAGAAGTTGCTAGAGTATCTAAAATCTTTGGGGTTACTCCTTTAGTGAACAAGCAATTTACTCTCAATAGCTTTAGCCAAAATCTCAAGCAAAATTCTTGGAATATTGTACATGTAGCTACGCATGGATATTTTGGTGGCACTCCTGAGACTAGTTTCTTCATGACTTATGATAGGTTTTTAAAAGTTAGGAGATTAGAAACGGTTATTGCAGGAAATGTTAATAATGCACCACCAGAATTACTAACCTTAAGTGCCTGCCAGACTGCTGAGGGTAATGATAGAGCACCACTTGGAATTGTAGGGATTGCTATTAAATCTGGAGCACGTAGTGCCTTGGGTTCCTTGTGGCCTGTCTCGGATGATGCTACACAGCTATTGATTAGCCAATTTTATCAAAATCTGGTTAGTACCGACCAGACTAAGGCACAAGCATTTCGTAAAGCTCAAATCAAAGTCTTAAACCAAAAAGAGTTTCATCATCCCTATTACTGGTCGCCATTTATTCTAATTGGTAATTGGTTATAACAATTAGGATTTTAACTTCTTATAGATATTAGACATTATCTGAAACCTGTCATTCCTGCGAAAAGAACGTCATTCCTGTGAAAACAGGAACAGGAATCTATACCTCAATAATTGTTTTATGTTTGTTAAACTAGTAAAGGGTTTCGGATAATGCTTATTATTGAGACGTTATTGAATCCAGAGTATTATTAACTATATAATTTTATTGTCATATCTGTAAGGTCATTGCTGTGTATCAATGGCCTTATGTGCAATTTTAAACTTTTAGGAATATATTGAGATGAAATATAATAAGTATAAATTAATAACACTAATACCTTTAGTGTTATTAACTCCATCTTGGCTAAGATCTAGCCACAGTGCTACTAATATTAGTACTGATGGTACGGTAGGTTCAGGTTCAGTGCAATCCTGTACTGGTTCTTGTACTATCCCGCAATCTTGGGGTACTACTAAAGGTAATAATCTGTTTCATAGTTTTAGTACTTTTAATGTAGGTTCCGGTCATACAGCTACTTTTACTGGTGCCAATACTCTACAAAATGTCTTTAGCCGGGTCACAGGTGGCACTACCTCTACCATAAACGGCACTATTGATTCTACAGGTATTCCAGGTGCCAATTTTTTTCTAATAAATCCAGCAGGCGTGGTCTTTGGTGCTGGTGCGCAAGTCAATGTTGGTGGAGACTTTCACGTCAGCACTGCTAATACTTTAAACTTTACAGACGGCACTAAATTTGAAGCAGGCTCTACTGCTACCACCAACTTAACCGCAGCCGATCCTAGTTCATTTGGCTTTGCTACTAATCCAACTGGAGCAATAAAAATAGAAAATGGTAATTTAACCTTTTCTAATGGCGGAAATGTTAGTTTTAGCGGTGATTCAGTTACTTCTAGTTCTAGTGTAAACCTAAATAATGGCACTAGCTTAAGGGTATATGGCCGAGGCAATACAGCAGCTACTGTACCTCTTACTGGTGATCTACCAGCAGGTAATGGGGCAATAACCGTGAGTGATGGTCGTTGGCGTACCCTAAATGGTGGTAATATTGAAATCAGCGGTGGAGAAATACAGATAGGTGGCAGCGAAACTGGAGAAGTATTAGCTGAAACGGATAGCTCAAGTAATGCTGGTTCCGTCACTATAAAGGCTGAAA
Organism: Candidatus Achromatium palustre; assembly: GCA_001044195.1. GTDB lineage: Bacteria > Pseudomonadota > Gammaproteobacteria > Chromatiales > Chromatiaceae > Achromatium > Achromatium palustre. Next base: position 2,351 of record LFCU01000160.1, on the reverse strand, counting down.
GTTTAATAGTTGGAGATCAAGGTATCTTTTCCGCTGCCTTAAGTGGTTCTACAGGAAACAGTGGTAACGTTACCATCAATGTTAATGGAGAATTACGGGTAGAAAATGGTGGTGAGATAACAACAACTACAACAGGTTCAGGCAGTTCGGGTAATGTAACGATAAACGCTGGCAGTTTAATTGTTTATGGCAATGGTGACGATAATCCAGAGCCTACCCGTATTGGCTCTGGTAGCATGGCCGGTGGCAACTCAGGTAATTTAAATATTACCGTTGATGGAGAGATGCAAGTTTTGAATGGAGCCTGGGTAGGATCTGCTACTTATGGCCAAGGCAATGCCGGCAATGTTACTATTACTGCTAATAATTTGCGGATAGACCGTGATGGAGATATTATTTCCGAGACTAAATCCACTGGCCATTCAGGTGATATCACCATCAACGTTACTGAAACAATGGAAGTTCTAAATGGAGCTTGGGTAACTACTTTTACTTTAGGTCAAGGCGATGCTGGTTCAATCACCATAACTGCTAAAAATTTAATTATCGATAGTGGTTATATCTGGGCTGAATCTTATGACGGTTCGGATGGTTCTATTTCTTCTTTAGGCACTGCAAACACTGGTGCAGTTAATGTTGAAGTTACTGAACTCTTGCAGATACAAAACAACGGGCTAATTGGAAGTATAAGTATCCCAGGTAGTGCAGGTGTAGTAACAGTCAAAGCAGCAAACCTAGAGATGAGCGATGGATTCATTGCATCATCTAGGGATGGCTATGAATCTATTACTGGCGATACTGGTGGGGTAGTTATAGATGTAACTGGAGATATGACAGTATCAGGTTACCGTAAAGGCGGTTTTCCACTGCCAATAGCAATTGCTTCTTTCAATGGAGACGGTAACGCAGGCCCAGTTACGATGAATATTGGCGGCACTCTTACCCTAGTAGACACAGGCATCGCAACCTATGCCTATGCTCAATCTGGCACTGCTGGTAATATCTATATCGATCCGCCAACAGTCAGAATAACCAACAGCCGCATTACCACTTCTGGTTCTTCAGGTGGCAATATTGATATCCGTGGCGTTGATTCCAATAGCACTTTATCTCTGAACGGTAGCCTGATTCAAGCCAATGCTAGCAATGGCAACGTCTATATTAATATGGTTACTGTAGATAATGTAACCGTTGGTAATCCCGCCGACCATGTAACCTTCTTAAATGGTACTCAAGGCGATAACGTTACTATTGGAGATACATCACGCATGGCATTTGCCTCTAATAGCAACCAAATTCAAGCTGGATCATCTGGCACAGTAACATTGGTTGGTGGAACAAGTTCTTATTATCATGTACCAGACAAACATGTACCAGACGAAGATACTAAACCAATAGATGAAAATACAACTAACGAAGAAGAGACCACATATATTGAACTTAACCAAGGTCAATCTACACGTCGAATGCTACCTAACCCATGTGAAGTAAAAAGAAACCTCAAAGTCATGGGACGTGGCGGCCTGCCTACTGGTGAACTAGACAGTGCTTTAAGTGATACCCCTAAGACACAATCTACATCTAAAACCGGGACTAAGCGTGATAAAAAGAAACACCGCCGCTATGCCACACAAAGCAGCGTTTGTTCTGGATAGATCGTAAAGTGCGTATCTAGCACCATAATTTTACGTTTAAAATAAAGGTGCGCAGTGCGCACCCTACTAGTTTCTAAAAATTTATCTAACGCCTTATGAAAACACACGATCCCGCATACAAACAACTCTTCAGCCACCCCGAAATGGTGGCTGACCTGATGCGCGGCTATGTAACAGAAACCTGGGTACAGGATATTGATTTCAATACCTTAGAACGAGTTGCCGATAGCTTTGTGAGCAAAGACTTTAGAGAACGTGAAGACGATATAATCTGGCGTGTTAGATGGGGAAAACGCTGGCTTTATCTATATATATTGCTAGAATTTCAGTCTACGATAGACAGATTTATGGCAGTACGGCTCTTGACCTATATTGGCCTGCTGTATCAAGATCTAGTTGAAACAGCACGTCCAGCACGTGGTGAACGGCTGCCCCCAGTTCTGCCTATTGTACTATATAATGGTGAAGAACGCTGGTGGGCACGTACTAATCTTGCTGATTTAACTGAAACTGATCTACCTGAAACTTTGGCATATTATCAACCACAATTACGCTATCTACTAATTGACGAAGTCCGCTTTGCTGATCATCCTTTACCTAGTACCTGTAATTTAGCAACAGCACTATTTAGTTTAGAAAATAGCCGTACTCCAGAAGATCTAATAAAAGTATTAAATTATTTAATTGAATGGCTAC
>LFCU01000221.1 GCA_001044195.1 Candidatus Achromatium palustre | reverse complement strand
AATTAACTTAGTTTTTATATACAGTTATACGATAGTATATGATTTCTAGGAGCGGCTACAAAGAAGCGCATAAACAATTGATAATATAAATCTATATACTACTCTTAATATAGTATCTCAAACTCTGGAGAATTTTAAGATGCCTAAAGACGAAAAATCCGAAGCTGATGATATTTGGCAACATCGCCAAGAAGGACGTGCTCATTACTTTGTCCATAAACCTACATGGCGATGTGGTATCCATATTAGAGGTTTAGCTGATCTTGTAGGAATTAACGAAAGAGTTATTCGCAGCACGGTAGGTGCGATTACGCTAAAGCTAATCGCACCTACCGTACTATAAAATGAATAAGTACGACTCAGATGTCGCAACCATATCAATAATAATTTCTGGAGCAGGATTAGTATGGACTTTTCTGCAATCTATATGCAAATAACCTCGTTAGAACCCTATGACATATATCTACTCATCAGCAGGCTATTAACGATAGTGGCAAGTAGCTTTTTAACATTTGGGCTATACCATCAAGTGTGGAAGATATTTCAAACCAAAAGTGCAAAGGATTTTACCGCAACCTTGATTATTTCGTTATTATTAAATGAGACCATTTGGTTTAATTATGGCTTTGCCATCAGTGAATGGCCTATCATGTTTATCACTGGTATTAATTTACCAGCCGTTGTTTTAACAGCTATAGGCTACTATTATTATGGCCGAAATTAAGTATGATTTAGAACTTTCTTAAGCAAGAAGGTAACTGGTTTTAACATCAAATTAATAGAGAAAGATTTAGTTATTTAAAGCCCAATTGCAAAAGTAAAATTATATACCGATATTAATATATTGTTGATATTACAACCTAATTACGAGGTTAAATCTATGCAACGTCTTCTCATTGGTTTATTATGTCTGTTATTTGCCAATGTTAGCACTGCTTCTGGAGTCTGGGTGGAGGGTCATGTAAGCCAGATACAACATTATACTCTTGAGTATCCAGACCAAAAATGGCAAGGTTTTACTGGTTTTTATGTTAAGCATAGCAAGGTAAGTAATTGCCATTATAATGGTACTTATGGTGTGTATTTTGTTATACCAAACATGGATCAACGGGCGTTTTCTATGGTGCTTATGGCAAGACAGAATAACTTTTCCATCAGAGTTCATACTTATTTTAAAAAACATGCAGGGTACTGTATTGCTTCACATATTTATTGGTAACAGGGTTTAGGATGTGTAGCAGAGTGCGTAGGTATGATTACGCTGGAGTTGTAGGTACGATTAGCGAAGCGTAATCGTACAATTCCATGCAAATATTAATTTGGTGAATATCGCGATTACGCTTCGCTAATCGTACTTACCGTGCTATAAACTGAATAAGTACGACTCAGATGTCGCAATCATATCAATAATAATTTCTGGAGCAGGATTAGTATGGACTTTTCTGCAATCTATATGCAAATAACCTCGTTAGAACCCTATGACATATATCTACTCATCAGCAGGCTATTAACGATAGTGGCAAGTAGCTTTTTAACATTTGGGCTATACCATCAAGTGTGGAAGATATGGTAGTGGTCCAAGCGTTAGTGATTTAAAGATAAAAAATGCAAGTAAAATCAAACTATTTGCAGAGAAATATCACTAACCTTTGGGCCACAACCGCAAAAATTTGCGGATTTTTGCCAGCAGAGATATTACAACCTTTAAGCCCAATGATGTTAAGAGATTTATGGCCGAAATGCAGAGCACCGCAGATATTTTATCTTTATGCTCAAGACCTGGTGAATCCAGCTAAACAGCCAAGTATGGTATGTATTGCGCATCAGAATGCAGATGGATTATTTATGGGTTTATATAAAAGAACGCAATAATTCTAAGACTTTTGTAGTCTCTGGACGTATTCTGCGCCACAGTAAAAAAGATTCAGCGGCCTGTTCAACTAACATACCTAACCCATCTAAAGCATAAGCTGCACCATGTTCATGCCCCCAACGTACAAACACCGTTGGCTCATTAGCATAAGCCATATCATAAACGATCCCGCCTGGAATCAAACAAGATTCTGGGATCTGTGGCATCTTCCCCTTAAGTCCTGTCGATGTTGCGTTGATAATACAATCAAATTGTTCTGTGTCTAATATTTCTAAGGAACCACCCTGAATATCATCTTGAGAGGTGCGATAGGGAGCTAATTGTTTAACAAGTTCCACTGCTTTAGTAGCAGTGCGGTTGGCTATCCAGAAACGGGATGGTTGTTGTTGCCATAAAGCATATAATACCCCACGAGCTGCACCTCCAGCTCCTAGTAACAATATAGATTTACCTTGCAAATTGATACCATGATTTTCATGCAAATCTCGAATTAGACCAATGCCGTCAGTGTTATCAGCAAATAGTTGCCCTGTAGATAATGGCCATAGAGTATTAGCAGCTTGAGCTGTTTTAGCTCTAAGGCTACATTGATCAGCGAGCTGCCAGGCAAGTTCTTTAAATGGCAAGGTAACATTAAGACCACTTCCACCATTAGCAAAAAATTCTGTTACCTGTTGAAAAAAATGTTTATCTTCGCCTAAGATACGTCCATATTTTAAGTTATGTCCAGTTTGATTGGCAAAGATGGTATGGATTCTAGGGGATTGGCTATGATCTATAGGATTACCAATAACTGCGTATTGATCATAAGTTGGCATAAAATTTAATCCAGTTGTTATTTTAGGGCAAGATTAATTTGTAGGCAAACTTACAATTACACAAGTGCCAACCTCCGCATTAGTTTGCAATATTATATCGCCTTTCATAGTGTGGGCCATTAATTTGGCTGAATATGTCCCTAAACCAGTACCAGTTTTTTTGCCAGAAGTTGTGTATTTATGAAAGAAGGTAGCCCGAATTGCTTCTGGTACTGGGGTTGGATTAGCTATAGATATTTTGGCTAAATTTGCTGCTTTTTCTATACTTATAGATACAGTCCCATTTGGAGCAGTCGCCTCAATGGCATTTTTAATTAGATTGGTAAATAAAGAAATACATAGCATCTCTTCACCCATAATCATTATTTGCTGTAATTGGGTTTTTATCTGTACTTGAGAACGTTTGGCTAGGACATTAAGACTATCCAATACTCGAGCAATATTAGCTTGCAGATCTATGGATTGTGGTTGTAATTGATAGCGATTCGTTTCCATTTTATACAAATCTAGCGAGCTATTAATCATATTGAGCATATTATAGCCAGATGTTCTAATCTCTTTAGCTAAATCCTTAAGGCTTGGAGTAATAGACTTATCCATTAGCATTAAATCCGAGTAGGCAAGTAATGGGGTTAGCGGGCCTTTGAGATCATGACGCATAATTCGATCCACGTCATCACGTAGTTTAGCTGCATCTTCTAGCATTTTAACCTGTTTGGTAAGACGACGGCGGGCAAACACTAGATCTAAATGAGTTCTGACTCGTGCTTGTACAACTGGTATTGAGATAGGTTTGCGAATATAATCAGCCGCACCTTCGGCAAAGCCTTGCAATTCACTGGCTTCATCCGTGAGAGCGGTTAGAAAAATAATGGGGATATTAGAGGTTTTAGGATCAGCTTTTAAGGTATGGCATACTTCATAGCCACCCATATTGGGCATCATAATATCTAGTAGTATAAGGTCAGGTGGGGCGGTATTGACAAGTTGGAGTGCCTTTTCGCCACTGCGAGCAATTGCGATTTTGTAGAAATTTTTTAAAGATTCAACCACGATGTGTAAGTTTTCTGGTACATCATCTACTACTAAGATTTTGGCTTGATTTAGAGTATCTGAATTAGTCATACATTATCCCATTTGCAAATTAAAGGCGGTGGCAATACGTTTTGCAATGCCTTGGGCTTCCTCAAAATCATAATCTGAGATAGCACTATGCAATTTTTCATAGTCATTTACTAATGGCGAGGCTGCTAATAAGGATTTTAATTCAGGAAGCAAATCCTGAGCTTCTAAAAGACCATCTTCTAAGTGTTTTATGAGCTGGCTTAATATATTTTGTATTTTATTACTGTCAATAGATGCAATATCTACTTTAATTTCTTGAAGTTGTTTTGGTTCTTCTAAAATAGCAATACCTTCTAGGACTTCGTTAAGGGCTACTAGCATCTCTTCGATACATTTCAATATATTAGTAAGTGGTATTGACTGATCAGCCAATTGTTTATCTACAGACTGGCTCACATGAAACAGATGTTGAGCTGATAGATTACCAGCAACACCTTTGAGCTTATGGGTAAGCCTCTTTAATTCTTCACGCTGTTCAGCGTCTAAAGCAGCACGTAACTCTGTTGCGAAGTTTAGATTATTTTTTCTAAATTGTAATAATAATTGCCGATAAAATGGCCAGCGTCCATTTAGTCTAGCCAAACCCTGTTTGATATTAATTCCAGGCAGGGTTTCTGGAATAGTATATTCTTTTGTCATGTTCTTATTGTCTGATGATTCGTTATTTGCATTGTGAATCATAGGTGTAGATGTTATTGTATCGGTTAGAGTCTTTGGTAATAGCCAATGTAGTACTGCTGCATATAATTGTTTTATTGCAATGGGTTTAGTTATATAATCATTCATTCCCGATGCCAGGCATTGATCACGATCACTTTGCAGCGCATGAGCAGTCATAGCAATAATAGGTAAGTTTTGGAACTGTTTGTTTTTGCGAATCTGATGCGTAGCCTCATAGCCATCCATGACAGGCATTTGTAGGTCCATAAAGACCAAATCAAAGGTTTTGGTTTCTAATAGATCTATAGCTTCTTGGCCGTGATTAGCTATTGTTACTTTAAGATCTACAGAAGTTAAAATTTCTTCCGCAATTTGTTGATTAATTTCATTATCTTCGACAACTAAAATATGTGCTGCTTTGACTTGTGCTAATTGTTCATGCAGTAACGTCAGATCTTCAGATTGAGATAACTCCTTTTGGACGCTGTAATAATAGACGTTTTCATTTTTAATAATAACATCAAATAATTTAGAGGGATTGATTGGTTTTTCAAACACCGCTATGCAATTTACGTCTTTTGCAGCTTGATGCAAGGCAGTATCAGCATAAGCAGTAACCAGTATACTGCGTGGTGCTTGAATGGATTGGTCAGCATAGATATGTTTTAAGAGGGTGATACCATCCATCTCTGGCATTTTGAAATCAGTCACTATAAAATCAAACGGTTTTTGTGCTAAAGTTGCTGCTCTAAGCATAAGTAAGGCATCTTGTCCATTGTCTGCAATCGTAACCTGCACTTTAAATCCGGCTAGAATTCTTTTTAGAATATTTTGTGCAGTAGCACTATCATCCACCACTAGACATCGTAATTGCTGCTCTGGGATAGGTATTAGTAAATCTTGCTCTTTTCTATATACATAATATTTAGGGCATATTGCTAATTCCAAGGTAAAACTAAAGGTTGTCCCTTGTTGTGGAGTGCTTTCTATAAACAATTGACTTTGCATCAGGTTTAATAAGCGTTGGGAAATAGTAAGCCCCAAACCAGTACCACCAAATCGTCTTGTAATAGAATTATCGGCTTGCTGAAAAGGTTTAAATAATTCTTGTTGTTGTGCATAAGTCATGCCAATACCAGCATCACATACGCTAAATTCTAGGCATACGTTAGCGTACGGTAGTTCTACTATATCTAGTCCAAAGATTACCTCGCCGTGAGTATGGGAAAATTTAACTGCATTATTTAATAGATTAACTAGAATTTGGCGCAGTCTTAAAGGATCGCCTAGTAGTTTATAATGTAAGTCATAGGGTGCATCGATAAATAATTCTAAGGATTTTTCTTGGGCGCGAGGCATTATAATATTAAAACAATCATCTATAATCTCAGTTAATAAAAACGGGATATGATCAATAGTAATTTTATCAGCTTCGATTTTAGAAAAGTCTAGGATGTCATTGATAATTCCTAGCAAATTCTCGCTGGATTTTACAACTTTGGTAATATAATCCTGTTGTTTTTCATCCAGATGAGTTTGTAATACCAAGCGACTTAGATTAAGAATCGCGTTCATTGGAGTGCGAATCTCATGACCCATATTCGCTAAAAATCGGCTTTTCGCTTGGTTTGCTTGTTCGGCCTGTTCTTTAGCATGGGAAAGTTGTTGATTACTTTCCTTTAGAAACTCTTGGGCTTCTGAAAGTTTATGGGTGCGCTGATAGACGCGCTGTTCCAGCTCATTTTGAATTTTCAATAAGCTCAAAGTGCGTTTATCAAATAATTCTGCTAAAAGTTCCAATTCATCTTGAGTCCCAAGCGGAGCACAGTGCGCTACATCTTGGTTTGAAGAATTTTCAGAACGAGTAACGCGCTTACACAAAGTAAGGATTGGCTTGACTATCGAGTTACTAAGCTGTATGGATAATATTAATGCGACTAGAGTAAATCCTAACCCCAGGATTGCGATCCTAAATCCAGTATTATTGATCGCTTGTAAATATTCTTGTTCAGGAACTCCGATATGCAGTTCTAGATTTAAATTATGTAATGCTGGGGTAAGTGCGTCTTTATGAAGTTGATGCTGGACTTTTATATAGTCTGTAAAGGTATGATAATTATAACTAAAGATAATTACGTCATTATTAAGTAAGCGATATGCATGGCTATGATTTTTATGTGCTTTGCTTGAAAACATCTGGTTTGCAATTGCTAATAGATTAAATTCTACCAGGATAGCTCCAAGCGTATTGCCATAATATTTAATCGGAGCTATTAGAACAAGACGATTAGCTGTATTTATATAGGCACTAATTTTAAATTGGGCTAGGGTATCACGTAAATATTTGGATTGATTAAATTGAGGAGCATGAGCTAGGTTAGAAAATATTGTCTTGCCATTAAAGTCTAATAAAACAAACGAATGCACATATCGAGTTTCTCCAAAGTTTTTTACTAACTGAGGTAAATAAGTATGGCGTTTGGCCGAATCAGTTAACCCTTTTATTATTAAAGGATTATGTGCCAAAGTCTTAGTGCTATCTAGAAGATGTTCAAGGCGTTGTTCAAACAGGCTAATTTCATGATGAGAACGATCTTCCAATGATTTTAACAGTATCTGCGTAATTTCCTTACTCATGACGTATATTACTACTATAGTGATTAACATCATGATGGTAGCAACAAAGGCTGAAAATACAAATTGAACGCGACTACGTAAACTGTGCTGCATGGTAAAATGTTTATTATTATTATTTAATGATTTATTGGAGCAATTTAAGCACCAAATGCTATACGTGATTGAAAAGTTAAAAATTTATTAAATCAAAAAAACTAGTCTAGGTAGGCTAGCACATCCTATTTGCTACAAAGTTTACCATGTGTTATTGAGAAGTTACCAATTATCAATATGCGCGATTACGCTAAGGCTAATCGTACCTACGGATCTTAAAGTACTTTTGGAGTCAAATGGAGGATGCCTGCTATTCTGATTAAAAATATAAAAGGCCCTATAGTTTAGGGCCTTTTGGTTACATGCTATTATGAATACAGATTATGCAGTTGCGGCTGGTGGCTCATTTTGAGGCCAGTAGTCTAACTCTCGACCTGGCACACTATATTCATAAGGCCCACGATAGACTGTTGGCATATTATCAGGTGGGAAATTACCGTGTGGTGGTGGAGATGGTGCTTGCCACTCTAGACTATTAGCTTGCCAAGGATTAGCCTCTGCCTTCTTGCCCTTAAATAGACTCCAAAAGAAATTCACAAGGAATACTATTTGAAACGCTATGAGTACTAACATGGCATAAGTAGCTATCACTTGCATATCTTGCGCCCATTGGGACGGAAGGATTTCTGTAGCATTAGGATGTGGATATAATTCTGGAAATCCTCGATAATCCGCGATACGCCGATGGGTACCAGCTAATCCTGAATAGAACAATGGTAAAAAGATTAGATTAAAGGAAATAAACGTACCCCAAAAATGAATCTGCCCTAAGGTTTCATTCATCATCCTGCCAAACATCTTCGGGAACCAATAGTATATAGCTGCAAAGACTGCGATGATAGCTATGGGGAAGAAGGTGTAGTGGAAATGCGCAATTACAAAATATGTATCATGCAAAAAGATATCAGCTCCAGTTGCGCCTAAGAAGATACCAGTCACACCACCCATTAAGAAGCTGGCTAGGAATGACAAGGCAAACAGCATAGGCGTGGTAAGACGAATCGAACCGCCCCATAAAGTAGCTATATAGACAAATACCATCTCAGCGATGGGGATCGAGATGATCATTGTAGTTACGGTAAAGATGTTGGCCATTCTAGGATCAATACCAGCTACAAACTGATGGTGTGCCCAAACAAAAAAGCTGATGATAGCAGTAGCAACCGTAGTATAAAAGACAGTCTTATAACCAAACATCTTCTTACGTGAGAATGTAGTAATAATTTCGGCCACAATTCCCATTGCTGGCAACAATACTACATAGACTTCAGGATGGCCAAAGAACCAAAATAGATGTTGCCATAGAATAGGATCACCACCGCGTGAGGCATCAAAAAAACCAGTACCTATAGTTTGATCCATCATCAGCATCACTGAACCTGCTACTAATGGACCAACAGATGCCATAAATAGGATGCTGGCAATTACGATCATCCAGACTACAATAGGAATATCAAACATTTTCATGCCAGGAGCACGAGCATTCATCACAGTAGTAATAAAATTAATACCACCTAGTAGAAAAGCTACTATTTCAAGAGCTACAGCTAATAGCCATAGGAAATTGGCATAAGGTGTTAGATTGTATTGTTGCTCTACAGAAAGCGGTGGATAAGATGTCCAAGCACCTCCAAAGCCGCCTCCAGGCAATGCTAAAGAGATAAGCAGGATAATGGCACTTAATAGGAATATTTGGTAAGAGAGACGATTGACTCTAGGAAATACCATATCGTCACAGCCTATCATCAATGGGATCAAAAAGTTCCCAAGGGCCGCAATCAAAACTGGCATGGCGACCCAGAAGATCATGATAGTGCCATGATTTGTAGAAAGGGCACTATATTTAGCGAATGTTACTAAACCAAATAGTGGGACTTCATGTCCTGGAAAGGCTAATTGCATACGGAAGGCATAGCTCATATACCCGCCGATTAATGCCATGATCATACCAGTAAACATGTATTGCATACCAATCACTTTATGATCGGTTGAGAATACATATTTTTGCCAAAAACTCATTTCGTGATGTGCACTCATTTAGATTAGTTCCTTTAGTTAGGAGCAGCAGCGATGGTTGGATTCATTGGGGCCGCTGGGAAGAAATCAGGGAGAACAATATGTTCTTTCTGCCCCTCAAGCCATTTATTATGATCGGCTTCATTCTCAACAAACACCTTAGCCTGCATTATACCATGTCCAATACCACAGATTTCAGCACATTGGAAGTCGTATTCTCCAGTCTTAGTTGGTTTAAACCAGCCAGTAATAATGCGGCCCGGTATGGCATCCTGTTTAAGACGAAACGCTGGAATGGAGAAGCTATGTAGTACATCTTTAGATGTTAGTTGGAAATGGTAAGTTGTACCTACTTTCAACCTAAGCTCGTCAACTTTTGCGACATCATCATCAGTTCCAAGGATCTTATCCTTGCCAGGATGAACAAAAGTCCAGGCCCATTGTTGGCCGATTACGCGGATCGTTTCGTCAGGTGCTGGCAGATGTTGTTTGACTCCGTACCAGATCTTAATGGCAAATATAATTATAATTACGTCAAAGACTAGAATTAGGTTGTGTGGGATATGTACCCATTTGTTTTCTTCGTGTTTTTCGCCAGTTATGTATTGAGCTTTAACTCCTTCTTTTTTACGAAATCTAAAGATAAGGTAGAACAATACACCTTCAGCTAAGATAAACCAAACACCAACTATAACGAAGATCAATTCAATCAGAAAATCGACCTGTGTTGCTGAGGTTGATGCTTGGGGAAGAATAAAATCCATTAATCCAATCATGGTCTTAAGTACCTCAAGTAAGAATTAGGACTGCTGTTCCATAACCAATGCAACCTAGTGTTGCAAGTATGAATAGTTTCAAAGCCATTTTATCAGGGTCTGGAGATTGCAATTCGGCATCATCATGTTTTTTGCGGCGGCTCATAATATATCCTATATGTATCTATTAAGTTATTATTTATAGTTTTCTATTTTAAATATTATTTACTAGGAAGAGAATGTAGGTAGGCAGCAAGATTGCGCATAGCTTCTTCATCAAGACCAGGAGTGACACCAGCCATCATAGGTACTTTGCGAATTCCTGCTTTGATATTTTTAAGCTGTGTGAATAGATACCAATCGCTTTGGCCTGCTAGTGCTGGAGCTTTCATACCAAGATTGCCTTCGCCATTTGCCCCATGACAAGCTATGCACATACCATATTTGGCCTTACCCTTTTCAATATCAGCACCATCGAGTGTAGCTGGTGCTGTTTTTTTAGGAAGCTTTTCAACATAAGCCGATACATCAGCCAAATCATCCCTCTGCTCATCTTTAAACAAGGTACGAGCTATGGGATACATTCTCATACCAGGATTATCAAGCGGATGTTTACCGCGTTTTCCAGTACGAAACTTTTCTAATTGATCTTCCACATACCAAGCAGGCATTCCAGCTATTGCAGGTGCTTTGATATTTTTAGCATCATTGCCTTCACCTTCCATTCCATGACAACGGTTACAAAGACCATCAAAGACTTGTTGGCCACGATACAGGTTGACTTTGCGCTCTGCTAAAGCTTCATGGGATGCTAAAGCTCCAATAGTCAACGCTAATAGTGCGCCAGTGCGCAATCTCCTCATACGATTTCCCCAAATATTGCAGTTTCAAAAAAATAAATTAAAAGCTATATTAATTATATATTATTAGAGGTTAATAATACACTTGTCAAGACTAGCTAACCTTAATTATATATAAAAATGTATTTGGTAAATATAAAGATTAATTTATTTACTTACTTTAATATATACATTATAATATTAGCTAATTATTAATAATATAGCACAGTCTATAACAAAAACTTTTCTTAAAGTAATAAAAATAATATTTAATACTTAAAAAAATGGTTAAAACAGTTGGCATCCTTCATTTGCCTTCAAAAGTATTTTACACTCGACTATCCAGTTTTTTGACTTAATAAATTTGTAGGGCGGGAGAGCGCAGCGATCCCGCCTTCTATATAAATTTACTACTTGGAAATAATGCCTAAATTGGGTAGAAAATAGCAATG
>LFCU01000253.1 GCA_001044195.1 Candidatus Achromatium palustre | reverse complement strand
GATTAAATTATAAAACATAGGATAACACAGCATTTCTTCCGCTATTACCCAAAATTCATTATGATCTTCAACTGGTTGGCCATGTAAACGCATACACCATTGCTTACCTGTTACAGCTAATGCAGCTTCGCGGGCAGCGGTAGATAATATTGGTAATATATTTAAGGGTTCTGCTGTTAAAGGATAAGTACCTATTTCCATCTTATATAAATCAAGAGAACGATTTATCATCTCCAGCATTTTGCGCCCAGCTTGTTCAATATGGATTAAAAGTTTATTATCATCTTCTGATAATGTATTGCTAAGACGCAATATGTTAGGTAAAACTATAATACTGTTGAGTGGTGTTTTTAAGTCATGGCGCATGATTTGTTCTACGTCATCCCGTAATTTAGCAGCTTCTTCTAAAGCCTTATTTTTTTGTTCAAGCTCTACTTGCATTTGCCATAATTTAAGATGAGTACGAACCCTGGCTTGCACTACCATAGGTTTTATGGGCTTAGTGATGTAGTCTATTGCTCCTAAAGCCAAGCCTTGACTTTCATCAATAGCTTCATTTTTAGAGGAAACAAAGATTATAGGAATCTCAGCTGTATGTGGAAATAAATGAAGCTGGACATGTACAGATAACTGGTATGGTACCAAACAATACAACACTAAATACTTTACGTACTAAAATAACGCAGGTACTACCAGGATATACCATAAAATATCAAATCATTGCACTACCATGGCATGAAATAACACAAATACGCACCGATTTAGATGCAACGCAAGAAAAAACAGCCCAAATAAGTTCAGAATTGCTTGCGCACACAATAAAATTGCAAAATATAATTAATACTTTAACTAAAACAACAACCAATCCTCAACTAGCCGCTTCCTTAAATACCCTTCAACAAGTTCAGGCTAGTCTAATGCAGCGTTTAACTAGCATAGAGGATGAATTAATGTCACCTACACAGCTATTGCTCAGATGGATCAATTATAATTCAATATCTTTTAAACAAAATACGGCTTTTGCCTATCCAGAACAAGCGCAAATCAAACTTAAAACTCTTGCCAATCTATTAGCTAAAGCTCCACAACAGCTACGTATTAAAGTTGTTGGCTATACTGATATTTTAGGCAATAATTCTTTAAATCAATGGTTAGCATTACAACGTTCATTAGTAGTAATCGAACATCTAACTCGGCTTGGCGTTCCCAGAAAACGCTTGCTATCAATAGGTAAATATACTGAACATATAATCACAAAAGACCCAATAGAAACTACACATCATCGTAGAATAAAATTTGAGTTAATTCAATAATTAACTAATATTATAGTGCCTGTGCCATTACCATCTACCGTTAAGCAGGATAAAAAGCAAATAGATTACAATTTTCGTCTTGTACTTAAAGCATCTATATGAACATTAAAAAAATAATCCCCTTATGATAGTGAATAAAAAAGTCTGCATTATCGGTGGATTTGCTGTCGGCAAAACTTCATTAGTACGTCGTTATGTATTAAGTGAGTTTTCGCCGGTTTACAAGGCAACTCTTGGTGTCAATATCTATAAATACTCAGATAAAATTACAATACAGGGTAAGGACGAAATTACAGTCAATCAAGTTATATGGGATATTGAAGGTAGCACTACTCGGCATGAACTTTTAAAAAATTATATCCGTGGTTCCGCAGGTGCGCTTGTTGTTGGTGATGTATCTCGTGAGGAGAGTATCGATGATATGATAGTACATGCAGAACTATTTAACAGCATTTGCCATGCTCGTCCTATGGTATTTGCTTTTAATAAGATTGACCTTTTAACTGCACCATTTACATATGATGATTCTTTATATCAACGTTTTGGTGGCCTTGCTCTCCAAACCAGTGCTGCTACAGGACAAGCAGTACCTGAACTATTTCGAGCACTTGCAATGCGCATTATAGAGCTTGGTGCTTAACATATGAACATAGATGCAAAGCAGGTGATAAAAGAAGCAACCGAATATCTTTATACAATTGGACTGTTTGGCGGTGTTGTTCTTGATAGCGAACTAAAAATTATTGCTTGCCATGGTAAATTTGTCGAATGGCTACCAATTGGTGTTGCAGCAATAGAAGTGTTGCCATTTTTAGTTGGTTATGAAGATGAGCTACAAGCATTGATTAATGACCAATCGCACGAATTTCGCTTAACCAATGTAAAATTTACTACCAATGGCGATCAAGGTAACCGCATCTATTCCATTCATTTATATGCACATGAATCTAATAATGGTATTGCACTATTACTAGAGGATGCCACCAAGTTTGCTACTTTGGAACAAAGAATTGTTCAACAACGTAATGAGCTTGCACTCCAAGAAGGAGCTTTAAAAAAAGCCTTAAAAGAAGCAGAAATTGCCCGCATCAATGCCGAAACCGCCAATCAGGCTAAGAGTACCTTTCTAGCTAATATGAGCCATGAAATTCGCACTCCAATGAATGCTATTATTGGCATGTCTGAGTTAGTTTTGGACCTGAATCTAGGATCAAAACAGCGCAATTTTATCACCAAAATACATAAAGCAGCTAAATCTCTACTTAGCATCATCAATGATATTCTCGACTTCTCTAAAGTAGAAGCTGAGCGTTTAGAATTAGAAACAATTGACTTTCGTTTACAAACAATATTGGATCAGCTCATTAATTTAATTGGTTATCGAAGTAATATTAAAGGATTAAAATTACATATCGAAATCCAGCCTGAAGTTCCACCAGTATTGCGTGGTGATCCGTTACGGTTACGTCAAATACTTACAAATCTTGCTAACAATGCCATAAAGTTTACATCGCAAGGTCAGATAGTTATTCAAATTGAACTTCTGCAACGTCAAGATGAACGGTGCCAACTCCAATTTCATGTAATTGATACAGGTATTGGTATCACTGTAGAGCAGCAAGCACAACTATTTCAACCTTTTCATCAAGCTGATACTTCTACTAGCCGCCATTATGGAGGAAGTGGTTTAGGACTAGCTATATGTAAACGACTGGTTGAACTTATGGATGGTGAAATCAATGTCGAAAGTGTTCCAGGCAAAGGTTCAAGATTTTATTTTACTATATGGCTGCATGAAGGCGATGCTAAACATCTTATCGAAACTCAAGTTGATACTAAAAATATTAACATAGCTCTTGAAACGTTACGTGGTGCTAAACTTTTACTTGTAGAAGATAATGAACTTAATCAAGAACTAGCTATCGAGCTTTTACGCACTAATGGTATTCAAGTGCAGTTAGCTGGTAATGGCCAAGAGGCCTTGGATATTCTGCAAACTGAAACATTTGATGGCGTGCTGATGGACATTCAAATGCCAGTAATGGATGGGTATACAGCAACCAAAGCAATTCGTAACCAAGAACGTTTTCAACATTTACCTATTATTGCTATGACCGCCAATGTTATGGCTACAGACATTGCTCAGGTTAAGGCTGTAGGGATGAACGATCACATCGGCAAACCATTTGATGTACATGAATTATTCACCACTATATCACGCTGGATTTCTGTGCAGCAGCCACCAAAATTACCAACGATACAACAAAAGTTAAGCCTTAGTATTTGGGAAGATTTAATAGGTGTTGATTGGGAACAGGGACTTATTACTACTATGTATAATTCGGATCTGTATAGACGCTTATTAATTTTATTTCGGGATGAACAACAAGAATTTCTAACCAATTTTTTGGCTTCTCAAAACAATCCAGATCCAACAGTTGCCACGCGCCTAGCACATACTTTAAAAACTACCGCTGGTAATATCGGTGCCACTTACGTTCAGCAGGCAGCCGCCGCTTTAGAAATAGCATGTCAACAATCAGATAATCAATATGCAATCGAACCAGCATTGCGTAGAGTAATCGAAGAACTAGACCCAGTACTTAAAAGTATTAATAATGTTTTAGCTGCCAAATTTGCAACTACCACCCAGAATAATGATACCCAACGAATTAAAGAGATCATCGAAAAGTTACGGATTCTATTACAAGAAGATAACCCTGATGCTTTAGAACAACTTGATTTATTAACTAGGTTAATGCCTAATAAAGATCTTGTAATGTTAAAAGAACTGGTAAATAACTTTAATTTTGTAGATGCACTAGTTGAATTAGATAAACTATAATCTACAGCTCAATGTGCAAAAAAATAAAATGTAAACCTCGTACGGCGGGAATGTAGTACAGTAGGTACGATTAGCGCAGCGTAATCGCACCTACGAGCTGTTTAAATAATAGACATTATTCGAAACCCGTCATTCCTGCGAAAGCAGGAATCTATACCTTAGGATTCAGGATTTTTTAATTTGTGCATTTCCCTCTTAAAGTGTTGGAATTGCACAATAATTCCAGTTTGGTAGAAATTTATCAAAAACAATCTTCATGTTTTTTTTGAAGCCATCGGCCACTTTACGTCCGG
>LFCU01000173.1 GCA_001044195.1 Candidatus Achromatium palustre | reverse complement strand
TGGAATAATCGAACCATCAGCAAAACTGGCGAAATCATGATCATAGGTCAGTATTGTCTCTTTGGTGTAAACAGTTCCATCACGATAAAAATTTCCAATGGATTCTTTTTTCTTTGTATCCATGCTAATCACGGGATTTCCCGCAGATTCATAGCTTGTGCGTAATTTTTTGATATTGTTGAATTGTTCGTCTCTGTTTTTGATTCCTGATTTCATGGTCAAACGTTTTTGCGCTTGAAGTCGACGATAACCGTGTTCTTTCAATAAGTTACGTACTGTCCAGGCACTTACTTGAATATATGCTTTCTTCCAAAGCAACGAAATAATTTGACTGATCGACAAATTGGTCCAGCGAACTGTTTCATCCATAGGATCGCCCGCTGTAAATTCTTTTAATATAGCCAAAAAGTTTCGATCTAATTCTGCTTTGCGAGCTTGTTTACGAGATTTGCGTCCGCCGCCTTCTTTACGAATTCGAGGAGTTTTTTTCTTGGTTTCTTTGATTCGTTCATGAACTTCACGTCTTGAAAATTCACTGACTTCGCAAGCACCTTTAGAAACGGTATTGCGACTACATCCTAGTAAGGATGCGATGTAAATTCGGCCTCCATGACCAAATTTAAGGGCTTCAGAACCAGCGTAGAGTCGACGTTGTTTTTCATTGAGTGTGGAGTAGACATATCGTATAGAGGCTTCTACTTCGGATGTATATGGTTGCACAGTAGTGATTATCTTTTATCCTGTTTGGTAAGGTTGAAAAATTATATTGTAGCTATGTCTTTGTGTTGTTGTCAAAGATTTTTCAAAAAAACATGAAAATTGTTTTTGATTACTTGCTATTAATCAAAAATTATCATTAAATTTCAATACTTTATTGGCAAATGCACAAACTAAAAAATCCTGAATCCTTAATAATTGCCTTATGTGAGTTAAGATGGGAGGAGGTTTCGAATAATGTCTAATGCTTAAAAAGTGTAGAATAGTGAATTGATCTTGAAAAAGTGCGTAGTGTACCCCTAATAAATTAAAATTATGACATTATCATTTATAACCAACGAAGACAATAAAAGCCTTAAAGAACGATTCAGTCGTAGGGTGGGCAAACAGCTATATCGTTTGCCCACGCAAACCAAATAACAATGAAAAGTTATGATACCGCGTGGGCACGATGAGACCGTGCCCACCCTACCTGGCTGATAATTTACTACATTAATTGGCAATTTGTAAAAGTTGTTCAAAGTGTAGTGTGTAGGTATGATTAAGCCGTAGGTGCGCTTATTGGGAGTTGTTCCATGTGAAAATAACAAAAAATATCTGGTATCAGATTAGCATCGCATTTGGTATCCAATGTAAAACAGATTGTTTATAATAAAATTTGCACAATTCCCAATCAATTTTGTATTTTACCTTGCTATTTTGATATCTGTTTTTGAAAAATCATTACTCTTAAATATTAGTGGTATATTAAGATATTTAGCAGCAGCATAACTGCAACAATCACCAAAATTCAGTTTTGCAGGATGAAATCCCTTGCCATATTGCTGCCAAGCGGTGCGTGTTAATTTTGCTTGTGTTGTATCAAAAGCGATAAATTCAATCGCTAATCCATCCAATAAATTATCTAATTTAATTAATCCCATATCGCCATAGCGACTACATAGTACCAATGAAGTTTCAGTATAAGTAACTGTACTAATTTTAAGTATGTCAGCTTCATACATGATTTTTAAAAAACTTTCGGCTTCAGGTTCTTTTTCTAAAACGGCGATTAAGGCTGATGCATCAATGACCATTTTCGTCTCCAAACAAACCAAATTGGCTATTAGCATATCCTAATATTTCATCGGCAGTGCGTACATCTAAAACTGGTAATTGGCTACATTCATTGGCAATTTGTAAAAGTTGTTCAAAGCGTAGTGGTTTTGGGTTTGCTATTTTTGTAGGTTCATTGGTTGTCAATTCAGAGAGCAGTTGTATTTGTGCTTCAATATTTTTGATGTATTGTTGTACGATGTTAATAGGTAGGTGGTCAGGGATATTAAGCGTAATTTGCATGGTGTTATTCCTTGATTGTGCTTGATGCTTATCATCTAGTTTTTAGGATACAAAATCTGCGGATATTTAGAGTTTCTCTAAAAGCTTTATATTAGGCGCAATGCCCGTAGGTTTTGTCTCCTACGAGCTGTTTAAATAATGCTTAAAAAGTATAGAATAGTGAATTGATCTTGAAAAGGTGCGTAGTGTACCCCTAATAAATTAAAATTATGACATTATCATTTATAACCAACGAAGACAATAAAAGCCTTAAAGAACGATTCAGGGTGTTAATTAAGGATACGTCTTTTTTTGATTGTCTGGTAGGATACTTTTATTCAAGTGGTTTTTATGCTATCTACCCAGCCCTTGAAAATACTGATAAAATACGAATCCTGATTGGCATAGGTACAAACCAGCAAACATTTGATATGCTGGAACAACCCCAAGCGAAGTTTGATTTTTTGTCCCATGCTGAAACTAAACAGGAAGTTGCCAATCTTGTCACTAATGAAATGGTCAACTCTGAAGATAATAGCAGCGTTGAAGATGGCATTCGTACCTTTATTGAGTGGATCAAAAAAACGAAACTAGAAATAAAGGCTTATCCGTCTCACAAGATCCATGCCAAGCTGTATATCATGACTTTTTGCGCAGATGATCGCGATACTGGCCGAGTAATTACTGGTTCAAGTAATTTCACGCAATCTGGCCTGATGGATAATCTGGAATTTAATGTGGAGTTGCAGCGGCCTGAAGATTACCACTTTGCCTTAGAAAAATTCAACGCACTGTGGAAAAACGCAGTAGATGTGAGTGAAAAGTATGTGCAGACCATTCAGGACAAGACTTGGCTAACCGAAAACATATCTCCCTATCAGCTTTATCTAAAATTCCTTTATGAGTATTTTAAGGATGAGCTTAACCAGGTGGATGAAGTTTTTACTAAATATTTGCCACAGAAATTCAAGAAGTTGGAATACCAGGAACAGGCGGTGTTAAATGCCAAAAAAATTCTATTAGAATACGGCGGCGTGTTTATCGCTGATGTGGTTGGACTTGGCAAAACTTATATCTCAGCTATGCTTGCTGATCAACTGGACGGCAGAACCCTGGTCATTGCTCCGCCCGTGCTGCTAGAAAAATCTAATCCTGGATCTTGGCTCAATGTGTTTTCAGATTTCAAGATTTCCGCAGATTTTCAATCTATCGGAAAACTGGACGATCTGATAAATAGGGGGATAGAAAAGTACACCAATATCATCATTGATGAAGCACACCGCTTTCGTACGGAAACAACCATAACTTATACAAAATTGGCCGAAATATGCCGAGGTAAACGTGTTATTTTGGTAACGGCCACACCCTATAATAATACGCCCCAAGATATCCTGAGCCTGCTGAAGCTGTTTCAGAAAGCGAAAAGAAGCACTATACCAAACCTCCCTGATCTGGAAGCGTTTTTTGGCAATCTGGAAAAGAAACTCAAAAAACTGGATCGGAAAAAGGATTATGCTGAATACATTGACACTATCAAAAATAACGCTCTAGAAATTCGCAATAAAGTTTTGAAATATCTAATGGTGCGCCGCACCCGGACTGAAATCGAAAAATACTTCAAACAGGATATTGAGAAACAGGGGTTAAAATTTCCACGAGTTAATAAACCTGCTCCACTTTTGTATAAACTGAATGATGACGAAGACCAGATCTTCAATAAAACTATTGACCTGATTGCCAACCAGTTCAGATACGCCCGCTACATGCCTATGCTATATTATGGAGGCAAGGTCGATCAGCTTGAAGCGCAGTCCCAGCGCAACATGGGGCGATTTATGAAAATCCTGCTGGTCAAACGGCTGGAAAGCAGTGTTTGCGCATTCCAAGAATCGGTGAGTAGATTCCTAAAATCCTATGAAAGGTTCCTCAACGAATTGAATAATGGTGATGTTTACGTCAGTGCAAAGCATACTAATAAGATATTTGAACTGCTGGAAAAAGACGATGACGCAGCGATTCAACGATTGATCGATGAAGGCAAGGCGGAAAAATACCAGAGCAAGGATTTTACCAAAGATTTAAGTGATGATCAGGCAAATCATTTAACCACACTAAAAAACGATCTAGAATATGATCTTGCAACTTTAAAAGAGATTGAACGCCTGTGGCAACAAGTCAAGCGGGATCCGAAATTGCTAAGGTTTAACGAGGAGCTATCCAAAAACCGTATTTTAAAAAATAACCACCTTATCATCTTTACCGAATCAAAAGACACCGCCAATTATCTGTACAAAAAGATAAATCAGCAGTATCCTGGCACAGTACTTTTGTTTACCGGCGATTCTGGTGAAACTATACGTGATAAAGTTATTGAAAATTTTGATGCACAGGTGCGTGATAAAAAAGACGATCATCGTATATTGATTGCCACCGAAGTGTTGTCTGAAGGTGTGAACCTGCACCGTGCCAATGTGGTGATCAATTACGACATCCCCTGGAATCCGACCCGTATGATGCAGCGAGTGGGTCGTATCAATCGAGTGGATACGCAGTTTGATGTTATTCATACCTTTAATTTTTTTCCAACAGTGCAGTCCAATGATCAAATTAAATTACGAGAAGCTGCACGAGGTAAAATCAACGCATTTCTAACACTGCTTGGTGGAGATGCAGAACTTCTAACCGAAGGTGAACCCATTGGTTCCCATGAACTTTTTGATCGTCTAACTTCAAGTAGTACCCTGGAAGGAGATGACGAAACCGGAGAAAGTGAGTTGAAATACCTGCATACGATACGGGAGATTAGAGAAACTGATCCAGACCTTTTTGAAAAAATCAAGCAGCTTCCGCAAAAAGCCCGCACCGCTAAAGAAAACACAAGTCATCCAGATGCGCTTCTTACCTATTTCCGACAGGGTAAGCTGCAAAAATTCTTTATGGCTCACACTGCCAACGTAGCTGTCGAACTGGATTTCATGGCTGCCGCTGGTCTGTTTGAGTGTGCCGCAGATGCAAACAAGAAAAATCTGCCAACGCACCTATATGATCTACTGAACCAAAACAAGGATGCCTTTAAGATTGCTACCACTGAGGCAATGGCGGAACCTCAACAGCGTAAAGGTCGGGACAGTGCTGCTAATATTCTACGGATTTTAAAAGCAACGTTTAAAACTACACAGAAATTAACTGATGAGCAAGAGCTTTATCTAAAAAAGGTATTGCTCCAACTTGAAGAGGGTGGTCTACCTAAACAGACGGCTAAAAATACTTTAAAAGCACTGAATGCTCTTAATACAGAACTTATGAATCCGTTCAAGGTGCTGGCGGTTTTGCAGATGCACATCCCGGAACGACTGTTACAAAGCCACTATGCAGAGCAAAACCCAACTGTATTTGGTAAGCGTGAAGTTATACTTTCTTTATATTTAGCAGGTGAATAAATATGGATAAACAGCAAGCACAACAAATCATCAGCAGTACGTTTGAAGCTGATTTTGATAAAGATCGATTTACTAGTTTCATCAGCAATCTTTTAAATCATATTGAACCGGCACCATTTACCTATCAGGGAAATTACATCCCGGAAAAGTTCCGTCAATATATCAAATCTCTTGAACGTATTGGCAAGTTCAGCGATGGAGATAATAGTCTCGATATTCTAATCATCACCCTGCAAAAAGAAAATTCTTTGCAACAGGCTCGCACCATGCAGCGTAATGTTATCGCTTGGTATTTGCATGGCAGCCGTGGCGGAGAATTAAAGGATGCAGCACTAGTGGCTTATGTATCACCAGATCCATCGGACTGGCGATTTTCTCTGGTCAAGATGGATTATAAATTTGACCACACCACCGCCGGACAGATGAAGGTTAAGGAAGAGATTACTCCAGTCCGACGCTGGTCGTTTCTAGTGGGAGCTAATGAAAAAAGCCATACCGCTCAGAGCTATCTGGTAAATATTCTAGCCAATGATAAACAGGCTCCCACCTTAGCTGAACTAGAAAACGCTTTTAATATCGAAAGTGTTACCAAGGAATTTTTCTTCAAGTACCGTGAACTATTCTTGCGTACCAAAGAGGCCTTGGATCAGGCCATAGCAACGAATCCAAAAATTGCAGCCGATTTCGTAGCCAAGGGAGTGGATAGAGTAAATTTTGCTAAAAAACTGTTAGGACAGATCGTGTTTCTTTATTTTTTGCAGAAAAAAGGTTGGTTTGGTGTAGGGCACGATGCTGATTGGGGAACAGGTTCAAAGCATTTTTTACGGTCACTTTTTGCTAAGGAACATGGGGATTATACGAGTTTTTTCAACGACATGTTGGAACCGCTGTTTTATGAAGCCTTGCGTATTGACCGTAGCCATAATAATGATTATTACAGTCGGTTTAATTGCAAAATTCTGTTCTTAAATGGTGGATTGTTTGATCCCATTGGCGATTATGATTGGGTACATGCCGACATCAATCTGCCCAATGATTTGTTTTCTAATACTCATAAGACTAAAGAGGGTGATATTGGCGATGGTATTTTGGATGTGTTTGATCGCTATAATTTTACCGTGTGTGAAGATGAGCCTTTGGAAAAGGAAGTCGCTATTGATCCAGAACTTTTAGGCAAGGCATACGAGAAGTTCAACGCCATTCGTTCCGATAATTTTGCTGAATTTACCAAGGCTTTACAAAGCGGCAAGAAGGGTGAGGAAAACAAGTTCAATAAAAAATTTGGTGTCTATTACACGCCACGAGAAATTGTGCATTATATGTGTAAACAGAGCCTGATCAATTATCTTTATACGCAGGCTGAGGGGGCCAGTTTTGCATCAGTTATTAATAAGCAGGATCTTGAAGCTCTGATCGAAGTTGGGGAGCTGGTTACGGAGCATGAGGCTACTGCTTTGATCAAACAGGAAAATATCCGTAATGGGAGCCAGAACAATACTAAATACAAGGCTCTTTTGTCCGCAAGCATCCGTGATAATGCCGCTACTATAGATAAATGGTTGGCAGAGATTACGGTTTGCGATCCAGCAGTAGGTTCTGGTGCTTTTCCGGTGGGGATGATGAATGAAATTGTGCGGGCTAGAACTCTGTTGTCGGTTTTTTTGGATGATAAGAGGCGCAACGATTATGAGTTTAAACGCCGCTGCATTGAGCATTCTCTTTATGGTGTGGATATCGATCCTGGAGCGGTGGAGATTGCTAAATTAAGGCTGTGGTTATCGTTGGTAGTGGATGAGGAGAAGATGGAAAATATCAAGCCGCTGCCGAATTTAGATTATAAAATCGTTTGTGGTAATTCGTTGTTGGGTGTAGAAAAGAATCTATTTAATAATGAGCTTTTCATTGATCTGGAAAAACTAAAGCCCTTATATTTTAACGAAACTAATCCTACCAAAAAACAGGAATATAAACAGCAGATTGATAATTTAATCAGTCAAATTACCATAGGGCATACAGAATTTGATTCTGAGGTTTATTTTTCGGAAGTGTTCCATAATAAGGGTGGGTTTGATGTGGTGATTGGGAATCCGCCGTATGGAGCAAAATGCCTTGATAATCATAAAAAATATTTTAAAGCGAAATATTATTCGGCAAAGACAATTTCGGGAGTTCAAAAAGGCTCTTTAGATACATTTACAGTTTTTATTGAACATGGTTATAATGTATTAAAAAAAATGGGGAATCTTATTTTTATAGTACCTATTTCAATTACTTCGAGTGATTCTATGACCGGACTCCACAATCTCCTTGAAGCCAACTGCGAAAAAATTAAAGTGTCTTCATATTCGGTGCGGCCACAACCTGTTTTTGAAAATGCAGTTGTAAACACATCTATCCTATTTTTCATTAAAACAGAAACAAATTGCAAACAGTTACTGTCCACCAAAATGTATCGTAAAAATAAAAACTTTAATTTGCAAAAGCTTATCAATAACCTATCTTTTATTAATGTTTTGGATATCAAGCTCAGAGGAAGATACCCCAAAATCAGCTATCCGATTGAAAGGAATATCTTATTAAAAATTTTCAAACAGAAAAAGACCTTGTTTGAAATGCAAAAATCTGATGGAAAACCAATATACTACAGAACGACCGGGGGGAGATACTTCAAGGTAATAACAAACTATTCCACAGGCTCTACTCAAGAAAAAGAAATTTTGTTTGATACATTTTTTCGCAATACTATTGGTGCAATTTTAAGCACCAGTCTATTTTTTTGGTTTTATCAAATTTTTTCAGATAATTTACATATAAAGCAATATGAAATTGAATCATTTAAAATTCCTTTTGAAAAGCTTACCAATGAAATAATCTTAGAAATAGATAGTCTTTATCAAAAATATCTTGAAGATATAGAACGTAATGTAAAAACTCGTGAAACAAAACAATATGCAAATATTGATACTTTTAAAGAATATAAAATTAGCAAATCTAAGGAAATTATTGATCAATTAGATGATTTAATCTGCCCCTTGTATGGTCTTAGCCACAATGAAATAGATTTTATCAAGAATTATGAACTTGAATTTAGAATAGCAAATGATAATGAATAGGTACCGTGAAAATAGCCAGGTAGGATACGCATTGCGTACCTTTTTAAATTTTTATCGTTTTATCGTTCCCACGCTCTGCTTAGGGATGCCATCCTGGACGCTCTGCGTCTTCAATAAAAATGATAAGCCAGGTAGGATGGGCAAATGACTGTATCTTTGCCCACGCAAATCAAAGCACGGTAGGTACGATTAGCGAAGCGTAATCGTACTCAAATGGCAAAAGATAATTTATGCGATTATACTTCGTTAATCGTATCTACGAGCTACGAGCTATGCGGTGTTCCTTATCGTTATTGTTACCATCAACAAACGGGATAATGGTGGAAATTATGAGAATATTACATACTCAATATATCGTCGATGAAAATCAAAATAAAACATCGGTTGTTTTACCAATCGAAGAATGGAATGCAATTATAAGCGCAATGGAGGAGCTTGAGGATATACAGGCATACGATAATGCCAAGGCGATAAATGATGAAATATTGCCTTTCGAAAAAGCAATTGATGAATTAGGAAAAGTGGATGATTGATGAGTTATACAATATCCATCAAACGAAGCGCACAAAAGTCACTTGGGAAAATATCAACAAACCATAGGGTAACCATTATTGATAAAATTCTACTGCTTTCGGATAACCCAAGGCCAACTGGCAGTAAAAAGTTAACAGGGAGAGAAGCATGGCGAATTAGGATAGGTAATTACCGTGTCATTTATGAAATTCATGAGGGTGAGCTATTGATCCTCGTAATTACAATAGGTCATAGAAGAGAAGCGTACAGATAGATTTACCTCGTACGGCGGGAATGTAGGGCGGGAGAGCAACGCGATCCCGCCTTTTTAATAAATTTATTCCATTTTGGAATTTTTAAAATAACAAACTCAATAGCTAGATTCCTGTTCCTGCGAAAAGAACGTCATTCCTGTGAAAACAGGAATCCATAGGCATGGTAATTGCATCTACACGCCTTTTCCTAAAAACCTATAGGTTTTGGTTTCAAAACATTTTCTTATTTCATGTAACTTTTTCAATTTGTACATAGCTGCTTGATATTCTTTTTTAGATGGAGAATCACCAAGGAGTACAAGTATATCATTGCTTTCTTGAACAATAGCTTCGGCGATAAAATCTCGAAATCGTGTTCTGTTGCTAATCTGACCTTTATCTAAATCAACTACATTCAATTCTATATCTTCATTTTCTAATGTTATTTTCTCAGCACGAGACACTCCTATTTCTGCAAAATCTGATTTTGCCAACCATTTGTAAAATGTGTCGGAAACTTCTATTATTGAGGGTAATTCATTGTTAGTAGAATAAAAACTAATATCAAGCATGTCTGCTACTCCAATTCTTCCGCTTCAGATTCCATAAAAATGTTTTCAGGAACATATTCTGCCCAGGCTATATTAGCGTTATCAAATTTTAATTTAGCAGGCTGAGTTATTTTGCCACCTCGTACGGCGCGAGCATCCCGCCTTTTCAAAATTGTATATAGTATAAATGACACGAATCTTTATGGCAGGATGCTTCCGCCCTACGGCTCTTTATTTGTCTTATATTCATAAATAATTTCTATTATATTAAATTATTTAAGATATGTTCAATCGTAAGTAAATTGCAATCTTTATCTAAATAGTGTAGTATAATAAACTACTTAAGTTAAGACATTAGACTGAACCAGCCCCAGAGCGCAGAGCTGTATTGAAAGTCCTTTTCATCAAAAAAATTATTATATACCATTGATGTAGTATTATCTGGAAAATACTATTTACCACAACGATTATCTTAAAAATTATTAGTTCTACTTTGTCACATTAACAACCCAACATCTTACGATATGATGCGCGATGCGCACCATAATCTGATAAAGTAGAATTTAGTATATCTATTAAAATAAACTTAAATTATTCTCTATGTTAGGTCATTTCAAACCGCGTTCTTGCAAACTTTCCCAAGCAGCTCGTGATACTTATCAACGCGCTTACTGTACTTTATGTGCGGCCTTACGCCAACAATTTGGACTCCATGCCAGCCTATTACTAAACCATGAAATAACCATGCTTTTAATCGCGTTTCTGCCTGAAATTTCTAAGACAGAAACGCCACTGGTTTACACACGCTGTCCTACCAGATTATGGCTTAAACACCAACCCATCTATACTCAAAGCTCAGAAATCCAAGAAGCCGCTAATTTTACATTGCTATTAGCCTGGTTTAAGGCTGTAGATCGAGAGACGGATCAACCAGGCTGGCTAAATACGAAACTGCGCATCATCCTAGAACGCATGTTAGATAAATGTCAATGGAAAGCTCCTACACACCAGTTAATCCAGGATTACGCCCTCTTAACTCGCAAACACAATGCTGATTTAACAGAAGTTGCCAAGCAATCTGCTACTTTGGCAAGCCATGTAGCAGAACGTTTAGGTACGATTACCAATACAGTAAATACCTCAGAATATACTAAGATATTTGCTATGGCTGGGACTGCGGTACCTTTTGCGGATCATCTATTAGATGTATCCGAAGATGTTAAAACCGGGGCCTTTAATCCTATTTTAACGCTTGCTAAATCTGAAGGCATCTCTATTGATGAGGCTTTTGGAATTATTCACCACCAATATCAAGATATAATACAGTGTCTTAGACAAGCCTTAAAAAATTTGACTCTATCAGCACCTATATTTACCGAAATTGTTCTTAATAGTACTGATTATTTAACTGCACGGATAGCAAAGAAAATTAATAATGATGATGATGAACCTAATAAGAATCAATATACAGGAAGCTGTTGCGATTCTTGTGATGATTGTTGTGATTGTAGTGACTGTATTCGATGTGGTAAAGGTGCTGGACAATGTGATTGCTCCAATGGCAGCAGCGGCGATTGTTGCAGTGGCGGCGATTGTTGTAGTAACTGCTGTAGCGGGGCTGATTGTTGCGGTAACTGTAGCTGCGATTGTGGATAAAGTAGGTTGGGTTGATGGCCTTATCATCAACCCAACATTTCCATGATACACAAAATTTTCATGATTATGTTGATCATGATAATCTTAAATAGATAAATGTTGGTTTACCAAACTGATGGAAACCCAACCTACATTAACTATAATATACACTATAAATAGAGATATTATGAATATAGATATTATGAATAAATATATTAACTATTTTATTAAACTATGTTTTTTAAAACTAAAACCCCAAGATATACCAGCATCCACCACCCTCTTTGGCTTGACCATATTGGCCTACCTAATAATTGCAACCATATCCACTCAAGCAGGTTTAACCAAACCACTGCTTCCAAGTTTAGCAGAAAACCTATTTGAAATAGCCCTATTGTTAGCAACACTGGATATTGCATTAAACTGGAGCGGCTATAAATATCGTTTTAAACAAGTTACAACTGCCATCTTTGGTACTAGTGCCCTATTTAGCATCCTAATTTTAGTGCTTCCCAGAATTGAAACCAAAGGCATTCTATATGATATATGGATTCTAATCTTATTGGCTCTATTTATATGGCACCTTATAGTTGTAGGACATATTGTAAGTCACACTTTTGAAATTTCCCATTCTCAAGCTATTATAGTGAGCATCATTTATACTCTAATATCCTATTTTATATTGAAGCTGGTATTTCCAATCTAAATTATTAATTTTTAGGCTCATATATCAAGCCGGGTGTATTTTTGAATGTTCTCTATTCGTAACAAACTTATCTTACTTTTTGGTGGTACCGCATTACTTGTAACTGTTGTGGTACTATTTTTTGGTATTAAAAATGTTGACTTATTTGAAAAATTGCGTACTAGTGAAGTCAAAGCACTATTTTCTAAAAATGTTGAGACTATTAATCGCCTAGCAGACAAATCTGCTTTTGCCGCACACACAATAAGTGCTGGAGCTAATGTATTACGTGCTCTAAAACAAACTGTACCCCAATATAATATTGAACCACAGGTTCATAACTTTTTGACTAATATATACAATAATTTTAATGAATCAGCCGGGGGTGGTTTTTGGTTTGAACCAAAGCAGTTCGATCCTCAAAAAGACCTGTATGGGCCTTACGTATATCGAGATGGTGAGGAGTGGAATTTAAATTGGGAGTATAATACCCCTGAAAATAGTTATCTAAAACAAGATTGGTATCTAATAGCTCTACCCGAAACCTGGGATCGTGCTAAAAAACGGGATCAAGAAATTTATTGGACTGCACCTTATGTCGATCCAATATCTAAGATTACCATGATCACTGCAGATGCTTTTATCCATGATACTAATGGCCATATCATTGGCATCTCTACAGTGGATTGGGAGATTGGGAATTTATTAAAAGAACTAGATAAAAAACGTATTACTCCAGGCACCGAGTCCTTTATGGTAGATACGGTATCTAATAACATCGTCCTTTACACTCCAGACCCCAAAATGAATCTCCAAAAGATTGCTAAGATTGATTGGCTCAATACATTACCTAAACCAACCACTCCAGTTAATCTAACTACTACCAATATTAACAATATTGAATATCGAGTCTATTACGCTGAGACTAATAATGGCTACTTATACGGCATCATGACCCCAGAAGACGAATTTATGCCTGGCATCCTAGCTATTGTACGCTATGGTGAAATGGCTTTAGGAGTTGTATTCTTACTAATGTTAGCCGCAATGCTCATTCTACATCAATCCATAGCCACCCCATTAGAAAAGCTTTCTAATACTGTAATAAAACTTGGTGAAGGCGACTACTTAGCTCGTACCAATTTAGCTGGTAATGATGAATTATCACGACTTGGCGAAGCCTTTGATCAGATGCTAGATGAAAGGGTTAGTAATCTAGTCTCTACTGAACAGGAGAAAGCCTTTATGAGTGTTTCTATTATCAAACTCCTAGAGGCAGTCTCTCAATTAAGTCAACGCGATTTAACCGTCAAAGTACCAGTGACCGAGGATGTCACAGGGCCGGTAGCCGATGCCTTAAATTTATTAACGGAGGAGACTGCCAAAGTATTACGTGGTGTAATAGATATTTCTGAAGCGGTTGCTGACTCATCTAGCAGTGTTAAGAACCAATCTGATGCAGTCATCGCAGTAGCAGAAGAAGAACGTCACACCATTAATAAGACAGCCTCTGATCTGGCTATTGCTGCTGACGATATGCAGCGTATAGCCCTGTTAGCCCAAAATTGTAATACATCTGCTGAAACTGCTATCGAAACTACTCAACAAGCCTTGCAGACAGTTACCAGTACTGTAGAGGGCATTAATAACACCCGTGATACCATTCGAGAAACGGAAAAACGTATTAAACGCCTTGGAGAACGATCCCAAGATATTACTGGCGTTGTCAATCTGATCAATACCATTGCAGAACGTACTCATATCTTAGCCCTAAACGCCAGTATGCATGCTGCCTCAGCAGGTCAAGCGGGACGTGGTTTTGCCGTAGTTGCCAATGAAGTACAGCGTCTTGCAGAAAATGCCCGAGAAGCTACATCACGCATTTCTACTCTGGTCAGTAATATTCAAATTGAAACAGTAGATACTGCAAATGCCATCAATGCGGCTATTAATCAGGTAGTAGATGGTAGTAAACTTGCGGAATTAGCTGGGGAACAAATGAAGCGTACTGAGCAGACGACTGCTGAATTAGTCGAGGGTGTACGGCAGATATCAGAGCGTTCTCAAGAGCAAGCTAGTATTAGTGTAGAACTCTTGAATCGTACTAAACAAATTCAGGCCAGTACTCAGCAAACTAGTCAACAGCTAAAAGAACAAAACGTCCAAACTAATAGATTAGTAGCCTTTGCCCAGGATCTTGTAAATTCAGTACGGGTATTTAAACTTCCATATTAATTTCAGTAGGGTGCGCACTGCGCACCATACGATCATTTATTTCCGCGTGGTATTTTGATGTACGAATCTCTCAAACAAACCCATAAAGTAAATGCCATGTTTGCGCAACTACAAGATTTTATGCAACAAAAACACCCGGATTTATACAAAATTTTTCTGATTCTACCGCTTTCTGTGGGTATATAACTAATTGATAATACTAACAAAAACCATCTAATCCAACACAATTATCATCAACAACCCTTGACAAACGGATAATGAGATACTATATAATAAAATTATCTTGATGCAAGTATATCTCGATGTTCAAAAGTTAGATAATCATAACATTAAAATATAATGAAAAACTAATAATATTGACATCACAACAACAAAATGTTCTAACAATGAATCACTAAGACTCTAATCCAGAATAACTTCCTGACCCTACCTAAACCGAATGTTGGTCAACAACGAAAAATTATTCCTGCTCCAATCCAAAATGAGTCCGAACCACCTCAACACGGTAATTTAGGCTTGGAGTCGGTTCTAGCTTACCCAAATCACGTCCATTCATATGTTTAGTGGATTCTTGCAACGGCACTAATGGCTCAATAAATGTCGCAAGTTGCGTGATTTTGTCGTCCATGCCTTCTCCCTCAAGCCATTCCTCTAACCAGACAACAAAAGACTGTAATTTCAGTTGGCGTTGCAAGCTGCCGATGGTATACAAAGGCTTTTTTGCAGTTATGCGGGCTTGTTGTTCGGGGTGAAGAATGAGGCAGTGATCTCGCAGTATGCTCAGGATCAAGACTCTTCGAGATCCTTCAACGCCTGGCTGCTTGGTCGACTGTCCCCATCCTCCATAAACCTTCAAGTCCTCAATGACTGTTTCCACTAACCATCTGAAAGTATAAGCATTTATAACGTCTTCTGTTCGCCAGCTAGGATCGGCGGCTACAATATAACGATATTCATCTTGATCAGAATATCGTATTGCAACAACTAAATGTTATCATATTTGTATCTATTTGTTTTTATTGAAATGGCCAAAGTCGAGAAAGGAGAGATGTATGTCGAAATATTACACCGTCATGTCTGGCTTTGGAATGGAAAAGAAGCCAAAGCCCGCTATTGGCATCTAATTATCCGCCGTGAAATTGAAGATCACAAAGAAATCAAATACTCACTAAGCAACGCATCGAAAGAAACATCGATTTTGACATTAGCCAAGATGCAGGCGCAACTCTATTGGATTGAACGCTCGTTTCAGAATGCTAATCTGAATGCGGATTGGACGAATACCAAGTACGTAAATGGCTAGCTTGGAATCATCATATGGCTTTAGTATTGATGACTATGTTGTTTATGACCGAAGAACAGATTCAAAACGAACCAGAAACGCCGTTGTTGAGTTGTTATGATGTTCGGCAACTTCTTGCGGTTATGCTTCCCAAACGAAACATTACCGTTTATGAGGTGATGCGTCAAATGAAAGAACGTCATAAAAAGAGAGCTGCTGCAACAAGATCAGCTATTAAACGGCAAACTGCTGCTGGAGCAGGATATGCAACAGGGTAAAAGCAGGTAAAAAGGAGGAAACATTATTGTATAATCTCACAGAATCAACAGTTTATCATGCTTGTTGTAACAGACTATAGGGATTTCATCGCCCTATAACGTGCTATTTAGCCGTTTTTACACGTATTTTATCTTTAATTAGGTAATATTCGATATAGTTTTTTTGTTGTGATTATTTTTTATCCTATTTTTGTTGACAATTTTGGTGGCAAATATGCGCCAATAATAACCAATAAAATTGTATGGTATTTTAATCTGACAAAGGAATTAGGTTGAATTGCCTAAGTTTATGGATAGGAATAATTGGTGTTATATTAATGATATTAAAGTATTTTTTAAAGAAAAAATGAAATTCTAAATAACAATCCAACCACAAGCTGTGTGGGTATTCTATAAAGAGGATGTGAGATGATATACTAATTAATCATTATGTATCATCTCCATATTTAATACTACAATGTCTACTACAAAACCTAAAATTGCTGCTATTCAAATGGCAAGTGGCCCCCATACTGCGGCTAATCTTATAGAAACTGAACGTTTGGTTACAGAATGCGTTGATGCTGGAGCGCACCTGGTGATATTACCAGAAAATTTCTCTTTTATGGGCAAACAAGAACGGGATTTAGTTGCCCTAAGTGAGACTTATGGATCTGGGCCACTTCAGGACTTTTTAGCTAATTTAGCCCGTAAACAAGGAGTATGGATAGTCGGTGGTACAGTCCCGCTGAAGGGACAAAATCCAGATCGAGTGCGTGCAGCCTGTCTGGTATTTGATGCTCAAGGAGAATATGTAGCACGTTACGATAAGCTCCATCTATTTGATGCGCATTTGGTAGACGCAAATGAGGATTATAAAGAATCTGCTGCTATTGAAGCGGGTGAAAATATTGTTGTTATAGACAGTCCTTGCGGACGTTTAGGTTTAGCGATTTGTTATGACTTACGTTTCCCGGAACTATTCCGTGCTATGCACAAGCATCAGGTAGAAGTAGTAGCATTACCTGCATCATTTACTGCTCTTACAGGTAAAGCGCATTGGGAAATATTAGTACGTGCTCGTGCTGTAGAAAATTTTGCGTATATTGCAGCGGCAGCGCAAGGTGGGTATCACATCAGTGGTCGTGAGACTTATGGCCATAGTATGATCGTTAGCCCTTGGGGAGATATCTTAGCTGAGGTAGCAAGGGGTAATGGGGCAATCAGTAGTGCTTTGGATTTGGATTATCAAGCTACGATTCGTCGTAATTTTCCAGCGTTGCAGCATCGCCGCGTGACATGCCATATCTAAATTTTAATCGTGGTAGTAGCGTCCTCGACAGGACTTGAACCTGTGACCTTCCACTTAGGAGGCGGATGCTCTATCCAGTTGAGCTACGAGGACATAATTAAAAACTACGTTTTATAAATTTCAATTTTACATTCTAATCTATAATTCTAAAACTATAATAATTTCAATTCTATTATAATATTTGTATAATACCAAAATTTTTCTAAAATCAATATGTTGAATAAAATATAAACTAATATCTTAATCAATTATTTCACAACTTAAAAGTCAATTACTACTTTAAAATATATTCTATATGCAATTATAAAATTAATCAACAATGACTATTATACATAAAACTGCTTTAGTTAAACATTCAGCAGCCCAAATGTTTATCTTAGTAAAAGATGTATTGCGCTATCCAGAATTTTTACCCTGGTGTCATTCTACCAGAATATTGAGAGAAGACACACAAAAATTATGTGCTGAAATTATAGTAGCACGACTAGGCATTCGACAAACCTTTTCTACTTGTAATCAATATATTCCAGACCATAAGATGAGTATTGAATTACAATCTGGTCCCTTTCGTACCTTACGAGGTGCTTGGAATTTTTTAGCATTACGGTCTGATGCCTGCAAAGTATCTTTAGAACTTGAATTTGAATTTTCAGGCACTCTCATTGATTATGCCTTTGGAAGTATATTTAATCAAGCAGCTAATTCTCTAGTAGATGCGTTTTGTACAAGAGCTGATGAGGTCTATTGTGACAAATAAGCCAGCTATATTGATTGAATTAGAGGTTGCTTATGCGAAACAAGACGCACAAGCCTTATTACCAATCAAGGCTGCCCCTGAAATTACAGCACGTCAGGCAATTGAAATATCGGGTATTTTAAAACTATTTCCAGAAATAGATTTAACGGTTATGGATATTGGCATCTTTAGTAAATTGATTACTTTAGATACTATATTGCAGTCTGGGGATCGTGTAGAAATTTATCGCCCTTTGATTGCCGATCCTAAAGAACAGCGTCAGCGTCGAGCCAAAGCTAATAAATCTGCTAGTAAAACAAAATCTAAAAAATCTACTAGTTAATAATCGACTATCCAGTTCTTTACTTGGTAAATTTGTAGGGCGGGAGAGCGAAGCGATCCCGCCTTCTATATAAATTTACTGCTTTGAAATAATGCCTAAATTGGGTAGAAATAGCAATGTGAAAAAT
>LFCU01000105.1 GCA_001044195.1 Candidatus Achromatium palustre | reverse complement strand
GGCGTACATGCTTTAATGAAGTACACATAAATCCAAAGTAAGGACCACCTGAGGATAACGGGATACCTAAGGGCTGACCTTCTCCACAGCAAATATCCACTCCTTGCTTATCCCATTCTCCAGGCGGTTTTAGCAATGCCAATGCCAATGGATTAACGACAGCTATGGATAAAGCCCCATGTTGCCGCGCCCAGGCGGTTAATGTATCCACTTCTTCTAATATGCCAAAAAAGTTAGGTTGGGGAATTACTAAAGCAGTAATATCTTGGTCTGCATATTGATCTAAAATAGCTGGATCTGTATAGCCTTCAGTGGTTACAAAAGGTATCTCAATAAGTTTGATACCTTGGGGACTAACAATACTATGGGCGACTTTGCGATAGTTGGGATGAATACTACGGGGTATTAATATTTTACGGGATTTACTACGTTTATTGGCCCGTACTGCCATTAGTATAGCTTCACCTAAAGCCGAAGCCCCATCATATAAAGACGCATTGGAAACTTCCATACCAGTAAGAGCACTCATCATAGATTGGTACTCATACAGTAACTGTAAAGTACCTTGACTGGCTTCAGCTTGATAGGGTGTATAGGCACTGTAAAATTCACCCCTGGTGGCAAGTTGCCATACTGCTGCTGGAATATGGTGCTCATAAGCTCCAGCCCCAATAAAGCATAAGGGTTGGCCATCCAACTTAGCTCGATGCTGCATAAGTTGCGCGATTTCCATTTCGCTTAAGGACGGAGAGATACCAGTTAGTTGTCCACAACGTAATTCTTTGGGGATCTCTTGGAACAGATCTTCTATACTTGAAATATTTAAATATTCAAGCATTGCCTGGAGATCTGTTGTATTATGTGGAATAAAAGGCATATTTTAGTGTGTGCTTAGATATTTAATCTTGAATACTAAATTCAAATACTTTCGGCAGCTACTAATTCAGTATAGGCCTTAGCATCTAACAATTTTTCGATCTCATCAGGATCAGTGGCCTTGATTTTAAAGAGCCAACCATCCGCATAAGGATCTTGGTTAATCAACTCAGGAGTATTTTCTAAAGCAGAGTTGATTTCTATTACTTCACCAGATATAGGACAAAATACATCAGATGCGGCTTTGACTGACTCTACTACAGCACATTCATCGTCTTGTTCGTAATTGGCTGATAATCCTGGTAGTTCTACAAATACTAGATCTCCAAGCTGTTCTTGAGCGTGATCTGTTATGCCTACACAGAATATATTATTGCCGTCGTTACGTACCCATTCATGTTTGTTGGTGTATTTGAGTTTTTCAGGTATATTACTCATCAAATTTGCCTTTTTGTGTTCATGCTGTTATGATTTAAATAATTACTTGACCGTGGCGTACAAATGGTGGTTTTACTACCTGCACTGGTACCAATCGATTTAAAATCTTTACTACTTTTTCAATGGTTTTGTTATTAGTAATCTTGGAAGGATATAACCTAGCTAAAGCTATAGCACATTTTAGAGTAGGCGAAAAACTGCCAGAAGTAACAATACCAATTGGCGTATCTGGGGTAGCTTTAGAAAATATTGGCTGCTGATTACGTAATACCCCACGACCTTCTAGTACTAAGCCTACAAACTTAGGTAAATTCCCGTTAGCACGTTGTGTTTCTAAACTAGTACGGCCAATAAATTTACGATCTTGTGGTTCCCAAGCTATCGTCCAACCTAAGCCAGCTTCTAAAGGAGTGGTAGTTGTATCCATATCAGTACCATATAGATTCATGCCAGCTTCAAGACGTAACGTATCTCTAGCCCCTAATCCACAAGGATTAACTCCAGCTTCTAATAAAGAATCCCACAGATCTATTGCTATTTTATGTGGCAGCATTATCTCAAAGCCATCTTCACCTGTGTATCCAGTACGGCTTATAAACCAATCGCCATGTATTGCAGCCCGAAAGTATTTGAGATTGGTAACTATGTCTTTTAAATCTTCAGATATTTTGGAAACAAGCGTAGTACTAGCTTTAGGACCTTGGATTGCTAACATGGCTAGATCCGTACGCTGTTGTATGTCTAGTTCAAAGTTAGTCGCTTGAGTACGTATCCAGTCTAGGTCTTTCTTGGCTGTAGCCGCATTTACTACTAAACGATACCAATCGTCTTGTAAAAAGTATACAATAAGATCATCTAAAACTCCACCTTGTTTCTGTAACATGCAGCTATATAGGGCTTGGCCAGGAATTTTGAGTCGTGCTATATCATTGGCCAGGAGATATTGGAGGAATTGACGCACTTGTATACCTTTGAGGTCTACAATGGCCATGTGTGATACGTCAAATATACCAACTTTGTGACGTACTGCGTGGTGTTCTTCCAATTGGGAGCCGTAGTGCAACGGCATGTTCCAATCAGCAAAAGGCACCATACGTGCGCCCAAGTCAATATGTTTTTGATAAAGTGCAGTATAAAGCATGTAATTTTAGTTTTTTATTATAATGTTATAAACTATGATCTACAAATAAAATTAATGTGAAAAAATATGTCCAATAAAATTATTGCCTTCGTTATGGCAGGTGGTCAAGGTTCCAGACTACAACCACTTACAGCATTTCGCTCTAAGCCATCAGTACCTTTTGGCTCCCGCTATCGTCTGATAGACTTCGTCCTAAGTAACCTAGTAAACTCCAATATTTACACAATTTATTTACTAGTGCAATACCGTTCCCAAAGCCTGATCGAACATGTGCGACGCGCTTGGTCGTTATCTCCCTTATTACGTAGCCAATTTGTAACCGTAGTACCACCACAAATGCTAGTTGGTAATGATTGGTTTCAAGGAACTGCGGATGCAATACACCAAAATATAG
Organism: Candidatus Achromatium palustre; assembly: GCA_001044195.1. Lineage (GTDB taxonomy): Bacteria > Pseudomonadota > Gammaproteobacteria > Chromatiales > Chromatiaceae > Achromatium > Achromatium palustre. Next base: position 17,556 of record LFCU01000105.1, on the reverse strand, counting down.
GACTGATAGAACAACATGCTCCAGATCTAGTAGTGGTCTTTGGTGCTGATCATATCTATCGTATGGATATTCAACAGCTAGTTGAATATCATAGACAACGCGAAGCAGATGTTACCATATCGGCCCTGCCAGTACCACTTGCTGAGGCTAAAAATTTTGGAGTCATGGTCACCAATCCTCAAGGACGTATCGTTGAATTTCAAGAAAAACCCAGCAATCCAACGCCAATGCCAGGCCAACCAGATATGGCCCTTGCTTCTATGGGAAATTATTTATTCAATACTTCTACCTTACTTGAAGGTCTCAACGTTGCCAAAAGTCGCGGCGAAACTGATTTTGGTCAACATGTATTACCAAATTTAATACACAGCCATAAGCTATATGCGTATGATTTTTCTCAGAACCGCGTTCCAGGCGTAAAACCTTATGAACAGCCAGTGTACTGGCGTGATGTTGGCAATATCGATGCGTATTTTAATGCTCATAAGGATGTTTTAGGACTAGAGCCTGCATTTGATGCCTTTAATCCACAATGGCCTATATATTCTAGTAATTATCAAGGCCCGGTAGCTCGAGTAATTGGTGGTGAGATTAACAATACTCTATTAGGAGCTGCTACAGTAATTAGTGCTAAGACTAAAATTAATAACTCGATTATTCGTCGCGAAGCGGTTATTGAGGAGGATGTAGAACTGACAGACTGTATCATTATGGACTATGTCAGAGTCGGCAAGGGTTCTCGTCTATGTCGTACTATTGTAGACCGACATAATTATATTGAACCAGGTACGCAAATTGGTTTTGATTCTACTGAAGATCAGCGTCGTTTTACCGTAAGTCCTGGAGGTGTTGTGGTCGTTCCAATAGGTAAGGCTCGTTATTACGCTAGAGGTTCTCGTGGCAGTGATGGCCCTGGATATTCCGAATAAAAATGCTTGTTCCCACTCTACTATGTGGGAATGCTTCCTGATGTATGATTAGGCTAATTGCGCCTAAAGCCCTACTTCCCTGTATTTTTATGGTTAATCGAGGAAAACAATATGAGCGATTGGGATTTTCTTTACGAAATGAATCAACAAGGTTATAGTCCAGAGGCAATATATGATGCTGCTTGTTCTGGTGCAGCACCTTGGGAATGGGAATATCTAGCACGACAAGAAATTAAAGCTAATTGGGAACAACTCAAGTCTCTTCGCGATTCTGGGCAAATTTCACGTAAAGAATTTAAAAGACGTAAGATACAAATATTTAAGCGTTGAGACAAGCATATGGAAATAAGCTGAAATATTTTTGATCGTTCCTACGCAGAGCATGGAAACGATCAATAAATACTCATTAGAACTTAGGGTGCGCATCACGCACCATAATTTTGAAAGAAAGATGCGCCGTGCGCACCCTACTACAGCTAACAACCTATGAAAACACACGATCCCGCATACAAACAACTCTTCAGTCACCCTGAAATGGTGACTGACCTGATGCGTGGCTATGTAAAAGAAACTTGGGTAAATGACATTGATTTTAGTACTTTAGAAAGAGTTGCTGATAGTTTTGTTAGTAAAGACTTTAGAGAACGCGAGGATGATATAATCTGGCGTGTCAGATGGGGCAACCGCTGGCTTTATCTATACATCTTGCTAGAATTTCAGTCCACAATAGACCGATTTATGGCCGTGCGGATCATGACTTACGTCGGGTTACTTTACCAAAACATCATTCGTCAAGGTGATACACTTAATGAACATCAACTGCCACCGATATTACCTATAGTACTATATAATGGCAAAAAAAGTTGGACCGCAGCACAGGATATTGCAGAACAAATCCCCAAAATACCTAGATTTTTAAAACAATTTCGACCGCATCTGAAATATTTACTCATTGAAGAACGTGTCTATAGTGCTGCCGAGTTAAGTCCATTAAAGAACTTAGTAGCTGCCCTATTTCGTTTAGAACACCTTACCCGTCCTGAAGAGGCACTAGAAGTTTTAGGAGCACTAAAAACCTGGGTCAACGCCCCAGACCAAAAAGAACTACTCCGCAGCATTGCCATCTGGCTCCGTGCGGCACTTATAAAAGATAAACAGCACCCTATAATACTACCGGAAATCGACGATTTACAGGAGTTACACAGTATGTTATCCGAACAAATGGGAGAATGGGCGCAACAGTATCACCACCAAGGTTGGCAAGAAGGGATGCTGAAAGGCAAACTAGAAGGTAAACTAGAAGGTAAACTAGAAGGCGAAATGTTGGTAATCCAACGCCAATTAGAACGCAAATTTAGACCACTAAAGACAGCAGAGCGTTCACGACTTGCCACAGCCGATGCCGAAACCTTACTGAATTGGGGAGATAGAATATTAATTGCCAAAAAAATAGAAGATGTATGGAATGATCCAACCTAGTACTCGCATCAGCGTTGTTAAAAAATATTGACAGTATAACCGACATCCTTCATTACCATCCAGAAGTAGTTTACACGTTTTGAATTGGGAATAGGATATTCATACCAGTATTAATAAAGAATGTTAATATAATATCTGATTCTATCGATTTCTGTGGGTAATAACATCTTACGTATTTAAGTAGCTTTGTCAGATTAAACCATAGATAGAAAGCGATAGAATCAGTATGATCAAAAAAAACATGAAGATTGTTTTTTTATGAGTTTTTACCAAATAGACTAAACCTATGCCACATTAACAACCTTAAGAGACAAAATATCTATGGCAGGACACAGCAAATGGGCCAATATAAAACACCGTAAAGCAGCTCAAGATAAACTTAAAGGCAAAAACTGGTCAAAATTAATTCGTGAAATTACAGTTGCAGCTAGAAGTAGTAAAGATATAGCTGCAAACGCCCGGCTTCGCCTTGCCGTAGATAAGGCTTATACACAAAACATGCCACGAGATACTATTGAACGGGCTATCGCTCGTGGTGCTGGCGAAACGGATAATATTGACTACGAAGAGATTCGCTACGAAGGTTATGGACCAGGTGGAGTTGCTGTTATGGTCGAATGTATGACCAATAATCGTAACCGCACTGCAAGCGATGTTCGTCATGCCTTTACAAAATATGGCGGGAATCTTGGTACTAATGGTTCAGTAGCATATTTATTCACACATCAAGGAATGTTAAGCTTTGCCCCTGATACTGATGAGGATGCTGTATTTGAAAATGCTTTAGAGGCAGGTGCCGATGATGTGATTACAAATGAAGATAGATCGTTAGATGTAATCACTAAACCAGATAATTTTAGTGCAATTAAAGATGCTCTTGCTGAAAATGGCTTAATAGGGGAAGGTGAAGTTACTTTTTATGCGGTTACTCGGGTAACATTAGTCGAGGACAATGCCAAAGAGCTACTAAAAATGCTTGATATGCTACAAGAACTTGATGATGTACAGGAAGTTTACACTAATGCAGAAATAGATATTATACAACTTCAACAATTTCAATGACAAACATAAAAACCTTTCAAGATCTCATATTTACTTTAGAACGCTACTGGACAGAGCAAGGCTGTGTAATATTACAGCCCTATGACATGGAAGTAGGGGCAGGTACATTCCACTCTGCTACCTTTTTACGAGCCATCGGTCCCGAGCCTTGGCACTGTGCCTATGTGCAGCCATCTAGGCGACCTACAGATGGACGTTATGGTGAAAACCCTAATAGATTACAGCATTATTACCAATTTCAGGTAGCTCTAAAACCTTCCCCTTTAAAAATTCAAGAACTATATCTGGGATCATTAAAAATGCTTGGCATCGATCCCCTAGTACATGATATTCGTTTTGTTGAAGACAATTGGGAATCTCCTACCCTAGGTGCATGGGGATTAGGTTGGGAAGTGTGGCTTAATGGCATGGAAATTACCCAATTTACCTATTTTCAACAAGTAGGAGGTTTAGATTGTCGTCCCGTTACCGGTGAGATTACATACGGCTTAGAACGCATTGCCATGTACTTACAAAAGGTTGAAAGCGTATTTGATTTGATATGGACTGCTGGGCTTTATGGAACGGTTACTTATGGTGATGTGTTTCATCAAAACGAAGTTGAGCAGTCAACCTATAATTTTGAACATGCCGATATAGAAGCCTTGTTTAACTGGTTTGAAGTCTGTGAACAAGAAAGCCAAAATCTTATCGATGCCAATCTGCCCTTACCAGCTTATGAACAAATGTTAAAAACTTCTCATACCTTTAATCTCTTAGATGCCCGCAAAGCCATTTCAGTAACAGAACGGCAACGCTATATTTTACGCATTCGTACCCTAGCTCGAGCGGTAGCTGAAGCCTATTATGCTAAACGTGAAGCTCTAGGTTTTCCTATGCTAAATGTAACTACTGCTGGAGTTTAAATCTCATGTCTCAAACCAGTAATGTTCAAGTTCAAGATTTACTAATCGAAATTGGTACAGAAGAATTACCACCTAAAGCTCTACACAATTTAGCTACCGCTTTAACAGATGAAATAACTAGTAGGTTAAATAAACTAGATCTTGCCTATGAAAATACCCAAACTTTTGCTACCCCACGCCGTTTAGGAGTACGGATTACTAATTTAGCTACCGCCCAACCTGCCCAAGAACGGATGCGCCGTGGTCCTAGTCTCAAAGCAACATTCGATGTTACAGGTATGCCAACTAAGGCTGCTTTAGGCTTTGCCAAATCCTGTGGTGTCACAGTAGGGGAATTAGATCAAGAAGAGACAGCTAAAGGAACCTGGCTAGTATTTAAACAACAAATCACAGGCCAACCAGCTACTAAACTAATCCCTACTATACTTACTGAAGCACTAGGCGCATTGCCAATTCCTAAAAGAATGCGTTGGGGCGAGTCGAATGCTGAATTTGTGCGACCCGTGCATTGGATTGTGTTACTATTTGGCAATAAGGTTATAAAAGCAGAAATATTAGGTATCCAAAGTCATAATAAAACTTATGGTCATAGGTTTCATCATCCCCAACCTATAACAATTAATAAGCCTGGTGACTATACCAATCTATTGCGTACTCGCTGCATGGTAGAGCCAGATTTTGCAATCCGTAGAGCTAAAATTAAAGAACTAGTACAACAAACCGCCGCAACTATAGGAGATGGAGTTACAGCCGTAATCGAAGATGCTCTATTAGATGAAGTTACAGCTTTATGCGAATGGCCAGTGCCTGTTATGGGTTCCTTTGATCCTGAATTTTTAAAAGTTCCAACCGAAGCCTTGATAGAAACTATGCAAGGGCATCAAAAATATTTCCCCATTTTAGATGCAGCAGGCAAACTATTACCTAAATTTATCACTATTAGTAATATTGAAAGCAAAGATCCAACCCAAGTCCGTATTGGTAATGAACGAGTAATTCGACCTCGCTTCCAAGACGCTGCCTTTTTCTGGCACCAAGACCGTAAGCAACCTCTCGAAAAACATCTGGAAGCACTAAAAAAAATTCTATACCAAAAACAATTAGGCAGTATGTGGGATAAAACCCAACGCCTAGTAAAAACTAGTACTTGGATTGCTTCCCAAATAGATCTAAATCCTGAACTAGCGCAACGTAGTGCCCTATTATGCAAATGCGATCTTTTAACCAATATGGTCGGGGAATTTGCTAATCTGCAAGGCATCATAGGCCGTTATCTAGCTCAAGCCGATCAAGAAGCTCGCGAAGTAGCAACAGCTATTGAAGAACACTATTGGCCACGTCATGCTAAAAGCTCATTACCACAAAATAAATGCGGCCAAACAGTAGCCCTGGCAGATCGTCTGGATAATCTAGTAGGCATCTTTGCGTTAGGCATTCGGCCTACAGGTCTTAAAGATCCTTATGGATTGCGCCGTGCTGCTGTAGGTATCTTACGCATCCTTATAGAAACTCCTCTATCCCTAGATCTACATTCACTAGTAAACCAAGCAGCCGCAACCTTTCCAGATGCTATACATGCAGCTAACGTTATAGAAGATGTAATAGATTACCTTTTAGAACGCTTACCTAGCTATTATAGTGATCAAAATATCACTCCAGATCTAGTAGATGCAGTTCTAAAAACTGGTCTTACAATACCCGCAGGCATAGATCAACGTATCCATGCCCTGGTAGAATTTCAACAGCTACCAGAAGCAGAAAGCCTAGCCGCAGCCCACAAACGCATCCGCAATATTCTGCGCCAAGCAGCCGCAACTACTGAACTAATCACCACCGTCGAGCCAACCCTTCTGCAAGCACCAGAAGAAAAAGCTCTATATGAAAAAATAGAATCCCTACGCCCCACAGTTCAAGATCTATTTAACCAAGGCCAATATGCCACTGGACTACGCCACTTAGCTCATCTAAACTCTAGCCTCAATATCTTTTTTGACACCGTCATGGTAATGGTAGAAGACATCCCACTCCGCCAAAACCGCCTATCTCTCCTTCAATCCCTAACTACCCTATTTGGCCAGGTAGCTGAATTTTCTAGATTGCAACCGAAAGCTATTGCTGAATAGATAAACCGATAAAATTGGTACTTCATAGAAACCAAATTGAATAAAGAATAAATAATTCGGATAATTGATGTTACATAAAAGATTGGTAGTGGTTCAAGTGTTAGTGATTTAAAGACAAAAATTACTATATAATTTAAGTATATACGTCTAAATATCACTAACCTTTGGGCCATAACCTTAACTGGATTTGGTTCCAAATATAGGCATCCTCCATTTGTCTTCAAAAGTACTTTACACTAATCGTTCCCACGCTCTACGTGGGAACGTTCAATTTGGAACGCAGGAGCGTTCAGGATGAGTTCCCACGCAGAGCATGGGAACGATAAAAAAGTGTAAACTGGAAAATGAAGGATGCCCAAATATATTTAAAATTTATTTGATTGAAGAGACACCTAGGTCTTTACATATTTTCTTCGCAACAATGTCTTTAATTTCGGAATGCCTTGGAATAGCTGATCGTTTATTTAGTGCTGGATTAATCCACCAAGAATGTTTCGCACCTTCTCTTAATAGTTGACATCCTTGGCTACGAAGATATGTAGTAAATTCATTTCGCTTCATATTGCGATTACTTCTTCCATAAAACCAATGCCTGCTGCTATCAAAGCATCCTGGCGGTTGAACTCTAGTGCTTCTTTGAGAGTGATAGTTAGTGTATCTTTTAATTCATCTAAAGTTCTTTCTTGGCAATTTACGCCGGGCACTTCTTCAATCCAACCTACCCACCAGTCATCTTCTTGTTTTATAACAGCAGTATATTCCTTGTTCATGATTTTTCCTCAAAGGTCAAAAAATGGGACTGGTTCAGTCTAATTCATCAACTAGCATTATGTTATTTAGGCATCCTTCATTTTCCAGTTTACACTTTTTATCGTTCCCACGCTCTGCTTGGGAACGTATCCTGGACGCTCCTGCGTCCCCACGCAGAGCTTGGGAACGATCCCGTTAAAGTTACTTTTGGCAGCAAATGAAGGGGCACCGTTATTTAAAAACAATTTTTATTATTCTATCCTCTAAAATCGTCTCAAAGTTTTGTCCTAGATAGTGTGATAGTGTCAATTTAAAAAATTTGTTTGTAAATTTTCTATTGTGAGACCTTACAACTATTATAAAAATAATGTAATATAATTATGATGTTATGTTCAAACATCAGACTTAACCAGTCCCCAAGCGATTTTACGTCTATAATTCTGGGCCTACCACAATATGCAAACGCCATGGTGTATCAGTAAAACTTAAAGCACTAGCTAGATCTATTCTTACAGTCCCGACCGGAGACAACCAACGTATTCCAAAGCCTATGCCATGAGTTACGAAACTCCCATGTTCCGTATCAAACGCATTACCAACATCATAAAACACCGCTCCACTCCAATTCCCCCATATCTTTCTTTCTAATTCTAAACTGCCTACTGCTAAAAAACGGCCACCAATGATTGTACCACTAGAATCCTTAGGTCCAAGCTGATCTAACATATAGCCACGAATACTATTATCACCACCTGCAAAAAAGCGTTTCGAAAACGGAATATCATCAATAGTTTTAGCAAGACTCGCTCCCAATTTTCCACGAGTCAAAAAACGCCACTTATTTCCAAGACCATGAATTAAATTTGCATTTGCATGGGCCTGAAGAAAGTTGCTACTAGATAATAGTGTTGAATGGGCACCAAGTAACTGGAATTTTATGCTATGACCTGGTCGGATAAAGCCTTTAGTTTCTTGGCGGATGCGGCTAAATGTAATACTAGGAATTAGATTATAATTCGTCTGGGTTTCAGTATCTACCTCAAAAATTTCATAACTATAACTTGCAGCGATAGTACGCCGCCAATCATTACTTAAACTTATTGAGTGGGAAGCATTGATCTCTATCCTATTACCTTTGCGAGTTTCAGTGTCTACATGTTCAGCCTCTAGAGACAAAATCACAAAATCCTGCCAAGGCCGTTGCAAGGGAATGATATAGGAGCTTTTAAATAAACTTGAAGGTGCTGACAGGCGTAGTTCCGAGTTAAGACGCGATCCTTGATTTCCAATTCTACGTCTTGTCCAATCAAAAGAGATACGCGGTCCAGTATCTGTAGAAAAACCTATACCAGTACGGTACCGATCTTGTGCATTAGGTTCTAGGCTTATCTCTATAGGTACTAGGTCATCTTGAGCTTTATCACGCTGAATTTTTGCCTCTACCAACCGAAAATATTCACTGTCGATTAAACGGGATTGCAAGTCTAGTAATTTGCTATGCCGAAATTTATCTCCAGTTTTAAATGCTGGATAGCGTCTTAAAAAATTAGGATCTAAGATATTTTGCAAGAATGTAATTTTTCCAAAGCGAAATTGGATTCCAGTAGCAAGGTGCAAATAAATTTGGGCTTGATTAGTCTTTACATCTACTAGCAATTCATGGCGTGTGTAATGTGCATCAAGATAGCCATGTTCTACAGCGCGAGCTAAAAGATTCTGTTTTGCCTGTTCATAAGCTGGTTGCTTTAGTATGGTGCCAATTTTAATAGGAAATGCCTTGTTAAATATAGGGGCATGTTTACCCGGGCCGTTTATTTGAAAATCTATTTTGACTATTTTAGTGGGAGGCCCGGGTGTAATTTGGTAGCTAGTTATTATAGTTGTTGGCGTTTCCTGTAGGTTAGCCTTAATAGTTGGATTAAAGTAACCATATGGACGTAGTGCTTGACGGATTTCTTCTGGTGCTTGTTGGTGTAGTAGATATATGCGTTGTTTGGTTAAATCTTTGTGGTTTTGTACTTGCTGTAGTGACAAAAAAGCTAATACATTAGTACTCAATGGTTTTTCAAGCCCTAGAATCTTTATCTGTACCTCTATTCCCCAAGCTATAATAGGGAAAAAGAAGCTTAATAGTAATGCATATCGTAGGCTTGCACTTATCATTCTACGCCATTCCAAGTAGGATGGGTAGAGCCTAAAGCAAAACCCATCGTTAGATTTATTAAGTTGTATCCTAAAATAACTTAACTAATTCTACTTTATCATATTTAGCTGTAGGGTACGCTACTTGAGCACCTTTTGACATCATGGTGCATACCCTACTATCTTTGGGTCTGTAAGGCTGGAGAAGCCTCAAGTGTATCCCACCATTAATCCTATTTGATCAAAAATTTGCCATGTTTTATTGAGAATTGACAAATTATTGACCTATTATAGATATATTATAGATATATAGATAATTTTCTTAAATTTTAAAGATTGCTGTTTTATTACCGTTTTGTGATAATATGATGATTTAGTAAATAATTCTTATACGAATTTATTACTAATGTAAAGTATAAAATATACATCGGCCCTTGGCCATATTGCTAGATACTCTTAAATATTTTTATTCTCAAATATATATTTTTACTATCAAAGGATAACTCAATAAATGCAACAAGATCGCGAATTATTACTAAAAACAGTACAAAGCCTCAATAATTGGTTAAAAAATCGTTTAGCACAAGATGCGAAACTCCAAGAAACTTTAACTAATATTGAGGAAAATCTACAAAAAATAGCAATAGAACCAATATCTAACCAGATTAATATTGCTGATAATTTACCAAAAGTAGAAACGGTAGATACACCAGGAGACCCACAAATACCAGTAAGTATAGAAAAATTAGATGCGCTACGTTCCAAATGGGATACTAACGTAATTCAAAACTCAACCTCCAAAAATACATCAATAACACAACCAATACTATTATCCCCAGACCCTGAACATATCGAACATATTAGAAAGTGTCTCAACCTAAAATCAGAAGCATTTTGCCTCCAAGTAGATCGTCTCGAAGACCCAGAAGCCCCAACTGAACTAGCACAAGCAAAATTAATTACCAAAGCTAACGAATTAGGAACCAGATTATGGATCTTTGATGTCGCACCAGCATTCTGCTCCTATCCAGAACAGCTAGCAGATTTAAGTACTTTATTTGCTATCTGCGCAGACAGTAGCGGTATATTAGCAGATTTATTACGCCATGAGCAGGATTGTGAAGACGATATCCTCAAAGAATGCATAGAACTAATTGCCGAAGTACAATCCATGCTAAAAACTGCTTTAGAACGGGTTACTTTTGGACATCCCGACTCTGATCAAAGACGGCTATTTAGTGTTATCCTCGACCTTACTGATCAAAGACATATATACATTGATAGGCATATGAAGACAGATGATCCAGCAGAACCTAGCCAGTTACATGGTTTCAAGATACGCTTAGATGCCTTTGTAAAACGTGTCACCATACGTCGTATTAAACGACAACATGCTTTATCCCAAGAAAAGACTATTAAAAATGTCAAAGGACAAATTGAATATCATCGTAAATTGCTTGAAAAAGGTAGCCGTGATGTAGAACGTGATTGGCAACGTATTGCTGATGCCCTAACGCAATGGAGTGAGAATGGTCTAAAGCCAGATGATCCCAAATTGCGTACAACATTAATGCCTGTTGGACATCTATTACCAGGCACTGCTGAAACTGAAGCACAAAAATTTATTCGGGCTTACTTGCAAAGTTGGGATGTGGAGGATGAAAATGAAGAAGATAATGATGAGCAACATGAAATAGAAACCACTGATGATACTGCAATTAATCGAGTGGCTGCTTGGTTACGTGGCCAAACTATAGTCTTCATTGGTGGTGACGAACGTCCTCATGCTAAAATGGCTTTAATAAATGCCTTTGCTTTAAAAGATGTTATTTGGGTATCTACACGTCCTCATGAAACTTTGGAAATTCTAAAAACTCCAATTCGTCGGGATGAGGTAGGTTTAGTAGTGCTAACAATTCGTTGGGCCAGCCATGCCTATGGTAATATTCGTACATTGTGTCGGCAACTTGGCAAACCTTTTATTAGATTACCCGCCGGTTATAATCCCCATCGAGTGGCTTACGAAGTTATTGATCAGGCATCAGAATATTTTTGTTAATTAGCCAGAAGAAATTTGATCGTTTTGATCTTTGATCGTTCTCACACTACCGTGAAAACTAAACTTTAAACGATAAAATTGCGAAATAAAAGAATGCCAATTTTATATAGTATTCTGTAACTTTTCAATAATCTATCGTATTTGGAACCGATCCTTAAAGCCCAATCTGGTGCCGATACTCTGCCTCGGCACCAGATGCCATACGTTATTGAGAAATTACTGCTGAATATGATATACTAGACATTATCCGAAACCGGTTCTTTGTTTGGCTTACGTGGGCAAACGGTAAAGCCGTTTGCCCACCCTACCTGGCTTAATTTTATAAATATTTAAATATCACCTAGGTTCAAATATTTAACCTCTAAATATTCATCAATACCATAATGTGAACCTTCACGGCCTAAACCAGACTGTTTAACACCACCAAAAGGCGCAACCTCAGTAGAAATAATACCCGTGTTGATACCAACCATACCATATTCTAAAGCCTCTGAAACTCGCCAGATTCGTGACAAATCACGAGCATAAAAATATGCTGCAAGCCCATAATCAGTAGCATTTGCCATTTGTATGGCCTCGTTTTCATCATAAAAACGAAACAAGGGAGCCACTGGCCCAAAGATCTCCTCTTCTGCTACCCGCATCTTAGAGGTTGCATTTGCTAATACCGTAGGTTGATAAAATGTACCACCTAATGCATGACGTGCCCCACCACCAATTAAACGTGCCCCTTTAGTGATGGCATCATCAACTAGTATTTCAACTTTATCTATAGCCGCTTGATCTATCAATGGTCCCTGCTGTACTCCAGCATCCAGACCATTACCAACTTTTAGTTCTCCTACAGCTTTGCTCAATTTTTCGGCAAAGACATCGTGGATTTTATCCTGCACTAAAAAGCGGTTCGCACATACACAAGTTTGGCCAGAATTACGATACTTCGAAGCTATCGCACCCTGTACAGCCTCATCTAAGTCTGCATCATCAAATACTATAAATGGAGCGTTACCACCTAACTCCAAAGATAAGCGTTTTATGGTTGGAGCACATTGTGCCATCAATTGGCGGCCAACTTCTGTAGAGCCTGTAAACGAAAGTTTACGTACTATCGGATTACTAGTCAGTTCAGCACCAATAGTCTTAGCACTACCAGTTATGATATTTAAAACTCCAGCGGGTACACCAGCACGTTCTGCTAATACTCCCAATGCTAAGGCTGAGAGAGGAGTTTGGCTTGCTGGTTTAGCAACTAGAGTACAGCCTGCTGCTAATGCAGCCCCAGCTTTACGGGTGAGCATGGCCGCTGGAAAATTCCAGGGCGTAATAGCTGCACATACCCCTATGGGTTCTTTTAAAACTAGGATACGTCGATTCGCTTGAGGTGCTGGAATAATATCGCCATATACCCGTTTAGCCTCCTCGCCAAACCATTCTAAAAAGGCGGCTGCATATTTAATTTCGCCACGGGATTCAGTGAGGGGTTTACCTTGCTCTAGTGTCATGATATGGGCTAGATCTTCCTGATGACAGAGCATCAGATCATGCCAAGTGCGTAAGATATGGCTTCGTTTTGCTGCTGGAAATTGCCGCCATGCTGGTAAGGCGTTAAAAGCGGCGGTGATAGCCTGTTTAGTCTCTATAGTACTACAACTTGGTACTTGAGTGATAAGCTCGGATGTTGCTGGATTATGTACTGGTATAGTTGCATTATCTTCAGCGGTTATCCAGATCCCATTTATTAGACAACGATCACGTATTAGATCTAGATCTTGTATAGTTTTAAACATTGTTATTAAAATCCAATTATGGAGGTTTTTATTATCAAATCAAAAAACTGGATAGTTATAGGGCGCACTTCGTGCTTCAGATCTTAGAATGTGCATCGCGTACCATAATTTTGAAAAAGGTGCGCAGTGCGCACCCTACTTTTTACTTGGAATATAAGTATCTGGAATCAATTCCGTGGGGCGTTGTTGATAAGGATCTGATTCTGGAAAATCTAGCATATAATGCAAACCACGGCTTTCTTTACGCTGTTGCGCACTAGTTATAATAAGATTAGCTATATCGACTAGATTGCGCAACTCTATTAGATTACTGCTGACCCGAAAATTACTATAATATTCTAAAATTTCTAAACGCAACATCCGTACCCGTCGTTTAGCTCTGGCTAAACGTTTACTAGTACGCACTATGCCCACATAATCCCACATCAGACGACGTAATTCTCCCCAATTATGGGTAACCATGACTTCTTCATCCGAATCCGTAACCCGACTTTCATCCCAATCTGGTATATCTGGGATAGGATGCAGGATAGTAGCACGGTGTTGAATATCCCTCGCAGCTTGGGTTGCTAGGACGACACATTCCAAGAGGGAATTACTAGCCATGCGATTAGCTCCATGTAGGCCGGTATAGGCTGCTTCTCCTATGGCATATAGATTCTCTAAGTCACAACGAGCAGCACTGTCTGTCATAATACCACCACAGGTATAATGAGCCGATGGTACTACTGGAATTGGTTCTTGGGTTATATCAATACCTACTTCTAGACATTTACTATAGATAGTTGGAAAATGTTCTTTGATAAATGCTGAGGGACGATGGCTAATATCTAAATAGACACATTCGATGCCAAGACGTTTTATTTCATGGTCGATAGCTCTGGCTACGATATCTCTTGGTGCTAATTCCGCACGAGGATCAAATTTAGGCATAAACCTGGTGCCATCTGGCAGAATTAATTGTCCCCCTTCACCTCTTAAGGCTTCAGAAATTAAAAAGGATTTAGCTTTATAATGATAGAGGCAGGTGGGATGAAACTGCATAAATTCCATATTGGCAACGCGGCAACCAGCACGATAGGCCATAGCGATGCCATCGCCAGTAGTTACATCAGGATTTGTAGTGTAGCGATATACTTTGCTGGCTCCACCAGTTGCCAGCACTATAAAACTTCCCCGCCAGGTTGCTATTTTACCACTAATCTTATTTAGGATATAAACGCCATGACAACGCGGTTTTCTAATACCTAAACGGCGTGCCGTAACTAGATCTACAGCTATATGCTGTTCAAAGAGTGTTATGTTAGATTTGGCCTGTACTAACTTTAAGAGGGTAGTTTCGATTACACGACCTGTAGCATCATCTACATGAGCGACCCGTCGATGGGAATGACCACCTTCGCGGGTTAAATGGCATTTATAGTGTCCATTATTAGTTTCTGTATCTTGTGTAAAGTTTACTCCCTGTTCTATTAACCAATCGATCATTTTGGGACCCTGTTCTACTACAAGACGTACTATGCTAGGATCACAAATACCAGCACCAGCATTTTGGGTATCCCGTATGTGGGCATCTATAGAATCTGCCGCATCTAGTACTGCTGAAATGCCACCTTGGGCGTATAAAGTATTGCTTTCGGTTAGGGATTGTTTGGCAAATAAGGCAATTTTGAGATAGCTAGGTAATCTTAACGCCAGAGTTAATCCTGCAGCTCCTGTTCCTATGATTATAACATCATATATTTTTGATAATGGTTCCATATTTTTAATCTTATGTAATGTAGGCACTGGTTTAGTCTAATGTTTTTACTTAAGTATTTTATGATACTATAATATTTAGATAAAGATTGCAATTTACTTACGATTTAATTATTCGTATTTTAATATAAATTTTTAAGAGTGCGGAATGTGGGGAAATGATTTGTTATGTGTTTTGTAATATACTTGTAACTCTTAATGCGACTTGATAAGCAATTGGAGGTGAAACTGAATTACCAATTTATCCAAGCACTTGATACATAGCTCCAGCAAATTTCCAAGATTCAGGAAACCCTTGAATTAACGCGACATCTTGCACTGAAAGTCTAAAGTGATTATTTTTAGCAGGAAACGCAGATGCTTTTTGTCTACTAGCTTGAATTCCGTTAGGCCATATTTGCATAGCTGCCCAAGTTTTTTGACTAGCTGTACTATTTAGGATAGAAGTTGTATTTCTCTTTCCAGTGAAGGCGCTTCTGATAGTCGGCACTAAATTATCGAATCCAATATTCTGCAACCCTAAACATTGCCTAACTCCATTTGTTTTTTCAAGCTCATTCTCAAATAAAGAACAAGTATGGTACGAATCATTTTTTTCTAAATGTTCCCGGGTGTGAGTGGGACAAGGCGGTATAAATTTTTTCAATTGGCTTTTGCTCCTAAAGCCAACAAAGAAAATTCTTTCTCTAATCTGGGGGATTCCATAATCAGCAGTATGCATTTTAAATGTCGTTATTGGATAATCTGCAAGCTCATCTAATATATATTTTTTACGAAATAATTGAACTTTGGATTCAGTATTCCTGTTACATTTTCCGCTACAAACCCGCGAGGCTTTATTGCATTAACTGCTCTGCTAAACTCTCCCTCACATGTTTCTTTCATCATCTCCCTCACCAACTATCAATTTTTTAAAAATGCTAAATTTTTTGTTAGTATTGTATATCAATGAGTTACGATATAACTGATAGGTAGCAAGATCATATCACTAACCTTTGGGCCACAACCTTGTTCGGTTCTAAAGCAAAAAGTACTTCCATCTGTACACCATCTGGATTGGTGTAGATGAATGGTTTGATTTCGCTTAAATCTATATTCATAATTGTTATTCGCCTTAAAAATCTATATTTTTAAATCGGCAAAGTAGGTACGATTAGCGAAGCGTAATCGTACATTCAAACAGTAAAGATAATTTGCGATTACACTTCGTTAATCGCACCTACGAACTACCCACAATAGTAATGAAAATTAGATGATTAGATCGTAAGGTGTGTAGTGCGCAATCATAATTTTAAGCTGCCCTTATGACAACTTTGCGGCAACCTTGCGACACCCTTGCGACACCCTTGCGACACCCTTACGACACCCTTACGACACCCTAGTCTTTATTACATAAAACGTATTTTTCCCACTTCCTCTTTTTTCTAAAATTTCTTTTCGTGCTAGAGTTGTCAAATTTTTTGTAGCAACTTGCCTTGTGGTATTAAATAACTGGCGGTAATCTAGATTAGTAATTTTTCCATGTTGTTGTGTATATTCCACGATTTTACGCTGATGATCCGATAAATTTTTTAGTATTTCTGCTATTGTTGCTTCTTTTTTATCAACTTGATGAATTGGGTCTTCTTTTTCTACATCGGCCATGAATTTATCACCAGGACCTTTAAAGTAGGTACGCAATTCACTTTCAAATTCCTGAAAAGTTGGTTTTTCCAAACCATTTTGTACCATTTCTGTAGCCATTAATTTTAATTCAGTGCCAGCTTCTTCCAAATATTCCATATCACGCAAAATATGGGTTAGTAAATGGTTACGTGGACGACTGCGGTGTTCAAAGCGTTGAATTTGTTGCAATGTAATATCTGGCGGGATTCGGCCTGGAGAAGAAAATTCAATACGGTCATCTAATATATACACACAGACGCAACCGTTTTTAGAATAGTCACGATGTACTAGAGCATTAGTCACCGCTTCACGTACTGCTTTTAAGGGGTATTCATAATAATCAGTGCGTTTTATGCCCCATACATAACCGCCTACTCGCATATTGTGCCGGACAAATGTTACAGCTTGATCAATTAATTCTGGAATGGTTCCTCTTAAATCTTGACGATCTTGGTAACCACGAGTCACCTTAAGTCCGCGAAAACGGATACAGGTTACTTCTGCCTGAGGAATGCAAAGCTGTGGTTCATGACCAAAAGCAATAAACCAGCATAGTTGGGAACCAATTTGTCTTCTTTTTCTACACACACTTGATGCTTTTTAGAAATTCCTGTGGTGGCATATTAAAAGTTCTTGGAGATTTTCTTTGCCGTAGAGCCATATATGCTTCTACTTTACGAATATCTATATCATCAAAATTGGCATGATAGACGGGCATAGTTTCAAAGTTCAAAATTTTATGATCGACTGCGTAATGAATAAAGTCTTCAAAATTCATTACCATGTTGTGGGAGCCACGGCGTTTTAGAAAGCGACCTTTGACGTTGGCAATATTGGGAATGTCATTATGAATTTTAGTTACCACAAGGGTTTTCTGTTTCCAAGCGAGTGATTGTA
>LFCU01000222.1 GCA_001044195.1 Candidatus Achromatium palustre | reverse complement strand
ATTTTTCCAGTCGCTTCTCTATAACCGTAAAATATGAATATCTATAATTTAAGCACGTAGCACGTAGGGCGGGAGAGCGAAGCGATCCCGCCTTTTTTTGAGAATGCTATTCCATTTCATAATTTTGTTACATTGTCATTTGCTACCCAATTAGGTATTATTTCAGAGTAGCAAATTTATATAGAATGCGGCGGGATTGCGTTGCTCTCCCGCCCTACAAGCTACCTTTATGTTGTTCCCACAACTTGTAGACTTATCCGGTTTTAGTTATGTTGGCGTATTTTGATATGTCGAAGTTTTTCCCAACTACTACAACTTCCAGATGTACTCATGGTAACTGGCTTCTTTTGAGTGAATGATATAATCACCAGTGTTTTCATATATTCGTAACCGAACTGATTTGGATCTAATGCAAACCATTGGTCGATACCATCCAACATAAATAGCTCACAACGATGTGGATCATATGCACTATGAAGCTTAGAAACGAAAGCCCCTGTGTAATTTTTTGCAGCTTGGGATTGCGCTGAAAATACTAACATAATGGTGAGCAATATACTGTACTTCATTTTCGTACCTCTTAATCGTTGACCATAAAATAAGCTAATAACCGCTATTCAATTTCTAATCAAATCTATCTAAAATATATATCATAGATTACACTATAGTTCGTAGGTGCGATTAACGAAGTGTAATCGCACAAATATCTTTACTATTTAAATGTACGATTACGCTTCGCTAATCGTAACTACCGTGCTGCCACCTTTTTTCTTCAAACATAAGACAGGTAGGGTGCGCATTGTGCACCATAAATTAACATTCAAGAGGGAAAGGTGCGCAGTGCGCACCCTACCTGGCTGGGTTATTGCAGTACACCGCTCCCAGAAACCCGCATTGTTAGAAACTAACATCTAAAACAACATATTCCAACTCACAATTTGGGCTTCTTTCTTTTATGCGTAGTTTAATTTTTTTGTTTTGTAAGTAAGCACCTAATAAGTTCGAATAAACAGCTTGGAAATTATTGCTATTACTTGGATTAAGTGTAAAATACACTCCAGACACGGGAGTACAATTTGCTTTCTTTTCGTCCAAGGGGGTTCCGATGTAAACCACCCCGTTCACATTTGTATATAAAGTAGAAATGGTTGATACGCAACCCCAAGTTTCACAACTATCAGCTGCCAGACCAATACATGGCAAACAGAATACAACCAAGACGAAAGTTTTAGTCATCATATCCTCTAACTTAACAAACAATTCACTGTCCCCAGTATAATATACCCCAAAATTTTTCTGTCAATCACATCAATAAGCAGCGTAGGGGGCGCATTGCGCACCCTACCTGGCTATTTGGAATTGATAATATTCCAACTATAAGTATCATAAAAAGTGTTGTCTTGTGCATGTGTATGCCCCGATTAGTTCTAAGCTGAATAGCAAACAAGTAGTTCACTTACTTTTCAAGTAAATATCTCAAATAATTCTATTTTACAATAATACTCAATATTATAATAGACATTGTCCGAAACCCTCTACCAGATTAACAAACATAAGGATATTGTTTAAGGTATAGATTCCTGCTTTCGCAGGAATGACGAGTTTCAGATAATGTCTAATAAAAAATTTAACGACTGAATACCATACAGGGGAATAACCAGATATTTTTTCTATTTTTATATGGTACAATATAAACAAAGATTTTTAGAAAACACACTTTTTTATTTTTACAGTGAATTATGGTAATTTAATTAATCATGCTGTAAATAGTAAATAACAGCGCAATATGCTAAAAATCTTCTTACATAATGGAGATAAAACTAATTATGACCTATTTTATTTCATATATAATCCATTTGCGATTGTTGCCACTGGTATTGAGTAGCTTTATGGTGTGTATAGCTACTTGGCCAATTACACCTATGGCGCAACCAGATCAAGACATAATAGCAACACCAAATAATATTAGTACAAATACGCCTTATCAATTGGCGCAAGAAATCATCCAATCTAATCAAGATTCAACACCTTCAGCGGTAGAGATCCAGCAAACGGCAGCTATCATGCTACATGTGGGTTTACCTGAATATGCTGGAGCATTATTAGACGAATATTTTCGAGAACAAGGTACTTGGACCATACGTGGGCACTTACTACGAGCACGTGCCTATCGGTTAGAGATGGAATTACGATCTATTAGTGTGTTGGCACAGGAGCGGTCTTTACAAGATATAGTTACAGACCAATTAGCAATCTTACAGCCAGCAACCACCCATTTAGAAACTGGTATTACACAACTGCAGCAACAGGCCACAAAAACCGCAGATGTTGCCGCAGAATTTACCCAATTGCGATATCTACTTCGTCTGGAACAAGGTCGTATCTATCAGGCTAAAGGTGATATCATCTATAGACTACAGGGACCAACATTACTTGGCCAAGTCTCTGGCGATACTACCTCCCATTCAGCCTTAGCTGAATATCAAAAAGCACGTGAATCTGTAGCTGAAGCTCTATTGATAAAGCATTCCGTAGCAGCACAAATTCTAAGTGATGCGATTGATGAGCGTATTAGCTGGCTTGCTAATCGTAAAGCCTTTGGTGGACGTGCTTTTTTTGAATTACCAATCTATTTTGGACAACCAAGTGATACTGGCCAAACGCCTACTCAACGTGGTCGTTTGAATCAGCTACTTGATGCAGACAGTAATCATAACCTATTGGCACGTATGGCCCAGCAGTGGCAAGTCCAGCGTCAACAAGGTTTACAGCAAGTTAATAGTATCAGACAACGCTTGCAAGATAGGCAACTGCGTAAACAACAACGCCGACAAGCCCTAGTGCGTACATTGATTAAAGAGATCGAACAAATAAGACATAGAATAAATGAGTTAGGTTATCGCAAAGGCTCGGCTCTTGAACGGCAACAAGTACGACTACAGGGGTTATTATTAAATGATCAACAGATGGAACAGCAATTTAGACAAGCTTTAGCTGCACGACGGCAAGAGCTTATTGCAGCAACGCAGCAAGTAACTAAATTGCAACATAAACTTAATAAATATGCAGATCGTAAGGACATAATCGATTTTATGCAGACCACAGGTAGGCAATTTAGCCAGGATTTACAAAAATTGCTTACAGCTAGTCAAGGTTATGGTCGTACTTGGGGGCAGCTTGTGCGTGGTGAAGCCAGTAATGCTGAAGCTGATATGGCAGTGAAGGCTCTTACTAGGGAAATTACGCAATTTACCCAAGGTGTCACAACCAAGCTTAAAGCTACTAGTTTAAAAATTCAACAGGCTCAAGCTCGGTTAAGTGAATTCGTTCATAAAATGGCAGCCGCCAAGCAAAATTTGCAAGAAAGGACGGAACAAGAACTACGTCAAGAATTGCAAATACAGATGGAAAAAACTAAAGGTGCTGTCTTGGCATTAGAAGAGAAACTTGTAGATGCAATAAAAGATGGCAGTAGTGATGTTGCAAGATTGAGAAATAAACTTGAACAGACTGTTATGAATAAATTAGAAGACCGCAAACAACAGGTTCTTGATGCCATCGGTGAAGCTGAAAAGTATGCCCAAGATGCTATGGGTTTTATAGAGGATTATCGACGCGGTGAGGTAGCTGTTAAATCCGTCCTTACAGCAGCACAGGTAGCCATTACCGCCGCTGGACAAATCCCTACAGGAATTATTGCTGGTATGGCTAATGGTGTCTTTACCAATACAGGTTCGGCAACTATCGAGGCTATTAAAGCTGGTATGGAAATTGCCAAACAGACCAGCCGACTCATTGTTACTATTCAAGAAGCCAAAGATCGTGTGCATAGACTCAAAGCTGGCCTACAAAAATTTCGTAATAAACTGATTAAAATTAATATGACCATGGTCCAACAGAAGCTGAAGACCTCATTGCAACGAGTACGGGATGCAGCCCAAGTACAGTTGCAAGAATTCAAGCAACGAATTGTGCAACGCAAAAAAGATATTCAACACAAAGCACAAGCACTTGCCAAAAGTCAGTTACGTTCTTTAAAACTGCGTTATAAACGGATTGAATCTATAGTTGCTGCATTTAAATCACAGGTGGAACAACATCAAATTGCAGTTAAGATTGTTACAGGAGAACGGACCCAACAGCGCAACCAAGTCCGCTATCTAATGGGACAGATCGAAGTAGCTGTTGCTAGATTAAAATCCATTCAGGCAGAAGTTAAAACATTAGCAGCCGAATATACTGCGTATCAACAGCGTAGTAATGACATTAAATCTGGATCCAAGGCTTTAAGCAATGAAGCAATAGAGCAACTTGATGCAGATGCACGTGTCTTATATACCCGTATCCAAACATTAGAGAAGCGTATTAAACAAATCAAGGCTGGTAAAGCTGACCTACCTAGCGTTGCAATGCCAATGGATGAATTGGCTGCACTAGCTACACGCCCCTCTTTAGCTAGGCAACTAGATACTTATCAACAGCATCTGGATGAGGCTAACCAATTATTGTTTACCTATGCTAATTGGCTTTATTCCATGACTGGCAATCCAACAGCACTTAAATGGGCTATTCAGGTACAAAATCCAGGTGATGCCAAAATTGTATTCAATAAGCTCAAGGCAGTGGAAGGTTCCTTAACTGAACGCAAAATTGCCAGTGAGATCTTGCCATTTAGTATCAGTATTCGTCCTCAAGCTCTTACCCCGGCACAGCGTAAACTATTTAGCATCAGTAATACAATTTCTTTTTCCATTAATCCTTATCTACAGTTGCCTGCAAATCACACTACTTCGGCAACGGATTTTGAATGGCCTGAAGGTTACAAGGAGTATAATCATATTATAGTAGATCCGGTACCTGGAATGTTAACTTTTCCTATTGCAAGATTACAATGTGGACAATGGTTGACATTACTAGATGCCTTTGTTGAACCAGTCTGGAAAGAACCACGACGTTTCCAAGAACGTCGCGTTGTCTTGGAAGCAGCAGGGCCGGCATTTGCTATGGTCAATAATCGCTTGTCCTATTTCCCGGCAAGAATTGGCAAACAACAGGGAGATCAGCAATTCAAAGTATATAAGTGGGCAGCACAGCCTATTATGGATCAAGCGAGTACGCGACAAAGAATCATACCACTACTTAACATTATGAATTCCAATACCGATCTTAAGCACTTGTTGTATGGCGGGCGTGCCTACAATGTACGTCAAGTCTTTGGCCGCCCACCTGGTGGTGATTGGCTCCTTAAATTGCCGCAGCGGTGGGCACGAAGTCGTATAACCAAACCAACATTTGCTGATTTGCAAGAAATACGAGTAACCTTCGTAGGTCTTGCCTCACAGACTACGGATACCAGACATTGCCTAACACAATCGCAAGCATACAGGACACAACCTGTTGTCCCATGGCGTGCTGATGTAAAAAATCCAGGTATCTACGGCCAAACCCTGTTAGCGTATGAGGATGAGATAACACATCAAAAGACTAAAGCCACTTATAAACACAGTGCTGCTGGTATCCAAGCGCGTTTGACGTTACTTAAAAAAACCTATCCAATGTTACCTACCTATAGCCAAATGACACAGCGGACTAAACCAGAATTAAGTCAAGAACAACGTAACTTTTTGTTAAATAATGACCATCTGATGAATCGTTGGATGCTGGCTACTAGGTCAACCAAGCATCAACATGGGCAAAACCCTATGAATGCAGTTGATCAAGCAGCTAATTGGGTTATCCGTGAGGAACTATTAGGAGCTACTACCGCACCAGAGATTATCTCCCCTATTCGTTTAGGTTCCATTTGGCCTAATTTGCGAAATCTGTTAGAAAATGTTGACAACAATGGTCTGCTTGATACTGTAAGACAAGATCGGGAAGACTTAAAAGCTATGCAAACTACCTTAACTATGGTAGTAAAAACTCTGCAACCAATCCAGCTTATGATACGTCGTCTGACCTTAGACCTTAACATGGCCCAAGCACAACCTACAGTATTGGCCAAACTTAAAGAAGGATTGAAGGCGATCTCTACCAATGATGCAGTACGTTACTATATTAAACAACAAAGAAACTTGATTGAATTTTACAGTACAAACACTGGCTGGTTAATAAAATGGGCACAAGCAGGTGATGCACAAGCTGCTCAACTACAACCTTACCTTCTGGAACAACTCCTTAACAAAATTCAAGCAATCTATGGCCAGATTTTAGAACAACGCCAACAGCGAAATACAACACCAGTATCTCATTAATCGTACTGTGCTATATCTTGTTATAGCATAGGAATCATGAGATTTTTAGCTGCAAAGAAGTGTCTTATTCTTTAGCACGGCGGGATTCTCCCGCCCTACAATCCCTACTTAATCTCTAATTCAATGGCAACCTGTTTTTATAGTTGCATCAATCGATCAAACTTGAAGATTGGATAATAGACATTATCCGAAACTCGTCATTCCTGCGAAAGCAGGAATCCATTTTTGCAAGCAAGTTACTTTAATTATAGAATCAAAGTTTATGACGAGACGCAGTATTATTATGCAGATCATTCTGATCGCATCGGCATCCTCGAAAATACCGTCGTACATCATTTTTTAATTCTATCTCTTGCATTGCTAGTTTTAATATATTATAATTTACGTCTCATCGAATGTAATAACTTCCTAAAATTTATCATCATATTAAAATAGGTATTTTAATGATGTTACAGCGCATAACTAGAATATTGCTATTTATCCTGCCATTGCTTTTGGGCAGTACCTACGTCAATGCTGCTGGCTTTTATGTAACTGGTCATATCGGGCAATTCCGCTATCATAGTACTGCACGAACAGATGTGTGGGCGGGCCATAGTTGGTTTTATCTTTTAGGAGCTGATCTGGCATTATATAAAAAGCACTGTTCGCTTCATGCAAACAAAGCCCTGATTGCAATTTACAATAAGGATAACTTTGCCTGGACGATGGTACTAAACGCTAAGAATCAAAAGTCAAGAGTGCGGGTATATATCGAAACAAGTCGTAAAATTGGCGGTCATTGTACTGTAGAGATGATTGACTTACTTTAAACTTGCATTCATAGTTTAACGTAGCATAGCTATGTTGCGTTGTCTCAACTTAACTACCACTTTCTTATAGTGGCTATATCTATATCAGGAGATTATTATGCAACTCTATTATTTGTTTACTCTATTGTTCTTACTGATTAGCCCGTTGACCGTTAGTGCGGCATCAGAACCTGGAATTTGTCCACCTTTAGCACCCAACACAAAGGCTCTACCGCTAAGAATGAACCATCTTGCCTGTGTTATGGATAAAGCGAATAAAAGCCTAACGCAGCTAGACACAGCCTATCAGCAATTAGCAACTCGTCTTACAGCAATCGAACAGAACCAGACGGCCTATAAGTCTAAGATCAATACCTTAGTCACACGCACTAATGCAGTTACTAAGAATGTCCCTGGAAAATTATCTCCCATCGCAACTCTTAAATAACCATAATGTCTTTTCGCTATTATATTGCCTTATGTCTAGTTGGTGGATTTGGCTTAACGTTGCTTACCAATAGTATTGCTGCCACACCAACAGACTTATCCTATCCTGAATGCCAGGTAACCAAAGGCCCGTTTCCTAAAAGGCTAGAATGCTTGGAGCAGAAGAGAGAGCATATTCGCCAGCATCTGGCTCGCTTGCAACGTCAGCAGGATCAATTACAGCAACGCTTGGCAAAATTATCTAGCACATGTAGTGCACAACAAAATTGTCCTATCATTGCTACCATAAGTAAACGCTTGGAGACAATCAAAGTCATAGTTGATGATATGCGCAAAAATTCTATGATTACACTGGTGCCAGTGATTATGAATACAAATACTACTAATATGGTGCCAACAACTGTTGTCATCACCCCACCTGTGAATACCTTGACCACTATGGTGCCGGTTTTGACCATTCCGCCACCCCCAAATCCTTAATGATCCAATTTGGAGATGTATTAACTATGCGTAGCAAGCTATTACTGGTTTTATCTATCAGCTTTCTCTGCCTATCTACAGTTACCTATGCCGGAGGACAAAATCACAAAGGCTATTTATCCTATTTGCATGGCCCTGATACTAGGCATTGTTTGTTTTTTACAATGAAGAACGTTAGCCAAGCGGATCCAGTTGTCAAAAACAATCGATGGTTTGCCTTGTCAATGCGACATTTTGCTTATGCGACATTAAGCAGCTTTTTGTTGGCCGCTTATCTTAGTAATGAGCAAATTATTGCTACAACGACCGGAAAAAAGGCCTGTGGACACGCTGAAGTTTTGCGAGTCGATTTAACCAGAGATTAACAGGTGTTGGGTTGACAATAAAGCCGTCAACCCAACCTACGCTGCTACCTACAGTAGACATTATCCGAAACCCCAATTTTTACTTTATAATTGCTTGATTTCGTCATTCCTGCGCAAGCAGGAATCTATTGCTTTCCATCGATAGCCAGGTAGGGTGCGCAGTGCGCACCTTTCCCTCTTGAATGTTAATTTATGGTGCACAGCAAGGTAGAGCGCAATAACCAACGGGTATGCCATATAACAACAGCGGAAAAATATATGATGTCTGTTTATCGTTGTTTTTGATTTTAAAAATCATAAACATAAGTCAACTCAAAAAAATTGGATAGTTGAGTGATATTTCAACAAATATTGTATGTAAAAATATTTCTTGTCAATCCCTTGATATTTTATAAATAATAGCTTTGTTAATACTTGCGTTAGGTATGGATGATATAAATCACAATCAAAATGTTCTTCAGCGGATTTTTCGCCGTTTACGTGTATTCCTACCAGTTATTCACCCAATTTCAAAAGTGAATGCCTTAAATAGTATTCAGACGGCTATTGAATCGGACGCAGACGGGATATTCCTAATAAACCAAGGAATGTCTATATCTCAAATTCTAGATTTCATCCCACAAGTACATCGATTATATCCAGATCTATGGATAGGTGTGAATTTTCTCGGATTAAAACCTGAAAAAGTAATTGAGCTTATTGTCAATTTACCAGTTAGCGGAATCTGGTCTGATAATGCAGATATTGACGAAAAATCGGATACACAACTTGCCGGTGAACGGTTTCAAAACATGCGCCAGAAAACCAATTGGCAAGGACTTTATTTTGGCGGAGTAGCTTTCAAATATCAACGCAAAGTGCCTATTTTACTGCTACCCGATGCGGCAAATAAAGCAAGTACATGGATGGACATCATTACATCAAGTGGACCAGGGACAGGATATGCTGCATCCGTTAAGAGGGTGAAGGCTTTACGAAAAGGAGCAGGAACACATCCATTGGCACTTGCAAGCGGCATAAGTCCTGAAAACGTAGCTAAATTTTTACCCTACATTGATGTCTATTTGGTTGCCTCTGCAATTGAAACAGCGAAATACTCGGGCATCCTAGTACCAGAACGAACAAAACTACTATCCGAGAAAATCCATAACTGGAAACCAACTCGTAAAATAGGTTTTACCTCGTTTTATTCACTCTTTCGCAATACTCGTCTCTAATCAAGTGGTATAGTTATCCAGCCAGGTAGGGTACTTTTCGGGGGTTGGTGAAGGATGCCATAATATTGAAATAAATTCCTGATTCTACCGCTTTCTGTGGGTAATAATATCCTACGTATAATTAGCTTTATAAGTATTGATAGTACACACTTATCATACTCTTCTTGGCCATAAGTTGCTTTTGTTTATAATTTTATATAGTATTATCAAATAGTTATATGCGCATAGAAAGCTGTATAATCAGAAAAGTTCTTCCACCACAATATACGACCCTAATTATTGCACAACGGGTCTCGACTTTGGCCATTTAGGGTACAGCAGCAAGCCGATCAAGTAAAGCATCCATATCTTTACGAGACAATTCCACACGATCAGCATTTAGAGCTGAGTTGTGCAA
>LFCU01000273.1 GCA_001044195.1 Candidatus Achromatium palustre | reverse complement strand
ATCCTATTCCAAATTAAAAAAGTGTAAACTACTTTTGGAAGCAAATGAAGGATGCCAAAATTGTGACCTAAGATCAACTATTAGATATTAGGTCATTAGACTGCATCAGTACCTTAAACCTGATAGCTACCTAAATAAAACATACATAAACTATTTTATGCAAACCGAACCTACTAAACAACAACAAAATGATGCAGAACAAGTAGAAGCTACAGACTGTAGCTTTCTCGCACCCTATGCCCTCCAAGTTTTAGGCAATGAAATGGAACCTGAGTTTCCAGATCGCTGTATTATTATAATAGATCCTACAGCTCAATATAGTGATGGTGCTTATGTTTTTATCGAAGTAGAAGGAGTGCGTTGGTTTCGACAATATCGTGATGTAGGAGGTAGAAAATGGTTGAAAGCAACAAACAGCCTATATCCTGATATTGAACTTAATGGTTATGAATATCGTATCTTGGGCATAATCATCCAGCGCAACATTCGCCGTCAAATTAAACATTATTCCATTTCTACATAATCTATAAATGTCTTAAAATGTTTAATTATACCACCCAATGGATACACCAAACCATAGGCCCACTAGTTACAGCAATAATAGTATGTCTTATATTTGCTAAAATTGGAATCCCAGTAGCCTGGCTTATTGGATCTCTAATAGCTGGTATAGGATACGCTTTAGTTGCAGGCACACCTATCAAACCACCACCAATCCTCTTAACCATTGGCAAAGCTATTATTGGGATCGTAGCTGCAGCTAGATTCTCTCCAGACAATCTTATGATCGTCGCTACATATATCCTACCCTTAATATTAGCTTTAGGCATAACTGGCAGCTTATCTATGCTCAATGGCTATCTCATTGCCCGTTGGAGTGGCATCAAACTAATTACCTGTCTATTAGGTGCTATACCTGGTACTGCATCCGCCAATGTAGCAATTAGCAGCGAATTTGGAGCTGAGCCTCCGATTGTTGCGGTATTGCAATACTTGAGGGTGTTATTGGTAGTATTAATAGTCCCTACCGTAGCTGGAATAATAGCTGGCTTAATAGTTCCTGAGTCGCAAGTGTTAGCTGAAGTTAATATTGCAAACACTTCGGCCCCTATCAGCACAGTTTCTATGATTTGGAATTTAGTTATTTTAGGTTTGTGTTGTATTTTAGGTATTTGGACTGGCAATACTTTTAATTTACCTACTCAGGGATTTTTGGGTTCCTTTCTTTGGGGTTTATTCCTATTTGGATTTTTTCCAGACGAATACAGGGTACCGCGACCCTTGATTTTACTTGCTTTATTGTTTATTGGTCTCTCTGCTGGGCTTAAATTTAATTGGCAACATATAGTTGTATTACGTCGTGCTTTAATTCTAGAAATAGTTTTAGTATTATTGCTAATCAGTGGTTGTATAGGCATTGGTTACGGAATCCATAGCATTACTAATATTGGCTTAGTTACTGCTATTTTGGCGTTTGCACCTGGTGGTATGGAGGCTATGATAGCAACTTCCAATCAGTTAGGTGGCGATACTGGGATAGTTCTAACTATTAAATTTATAAACCAATTATTGATTATTTTTTCCGTAAATTATCTACGTTCCTTTTTACAGTACTATAAAACCCGTGAAAAATGATACTATAAAATCACGCCGTTCGTTTTTGCAAACTGCGGCATTAAGTTTAGCTTCCATACCATTATTAAGTTGTGGGAAGTCAGTTAAACCTGAAACCATAATAACTAATCCAGATACTCATAAGCCAAAGGCCGATCCAATTGCTCATGAACCAAAGGCCAAATCTAATACTGTAGCATACACTGACCCAACTCTTCATAAAACACAAGCTTCTACATCTAACACCAACATTAATAAATCTACAGCTAGATTAATATTACCACCACGGCTTACTAAGGGTTCTACTATCGCCATAACCGCCCCGGCAAGTCCGATATTTGATACGCATCGTATCATTCGATTTCAAGAAACTCTAAAAGATTTAGGATTTAACACAATTACAGGAGCGACTTTGCAGGCACGGTATGGTTACCTTGCAGGGCGTGATGTGCTGCGTGCTCAAGAACTGAATGCCTTGTTTGCTAATCATAATGTACATGGAATTATTGCGATGCGTGGTGGTTGGGGTTGTGCCAGAATTCTTGATCTTGTTGATTACAATACAATTGCTGCAAATCCCAAAGTGCTCATGGGATTTAGCGACATAACTTCATTATTAATAGCCATTTATACCAAAACTGGTTTAGCCTCCTTTCACGGACCTGTAGGATATTCATCATGGAATCAATATTCAACAGAATATGTGAAAAAGATCTTAATAGAAGGTCGCAGTAATGTCCTACTGACCAACCATTCTCGTAACATTTCAAAACTATGGAAGATTAGAGGTGGTATTGCTACTGGCAAATTAATTGGTGGCAACTTAACCGTAGTTACCAGTTTGTTAGGATCAGCTTATCTACCCGATTGGCATGATAAAATTTTATTTGTAGAAGAAACTGAGGAAGAGGTATATCGTATAGATAGAATGCTTACCCAACTTAAGTTGGCTGGTGTTTTAAATAGCATTAAAGGGTTTGTATTTGGCATTTGTAACAAATGTGAGCCTAAGGTTCCAGATGAGTCCTTAAATATTCAAGAAATGTTGACCGAACATCTTAAACCGTTAAGGATACCAGTATTGGTTGGTGCTAATTTTGGTCATACAGCTTATAATTATACTTTGCCAATCGGTGTCAATGCAAAATTAGATGCAGATGCAGGAACAATTCAAATACTCCAAGCCGCCGTTAGGTAGGTTAAAAATATTTGTTAATGTATAACAAGGACAATATATGCTTGATCTCAAAGCCCAAACCGCTATCTTAAAACATAAGGTTGCTGACTTACTCAAAGAAGCGCAAGCCTGGGGCGCAACTGCCGCTGAAGCTGCTGTTACCCAAAATGCAGGCTTAAGCGTTGAAGTACGCATGGGTCAAGTTGAAACTGTAGAGCATACCCAAGATCAGGGACTTGGAGTGACAGTCTATTTTGGAAATCACAAAGGCTCTGCAAGTACCACTGATTTTAGCACAGCAGCAATCCGTGATACAGTAGCAGCCGCTTGCAAGATCGCCCGTTACACTCAAGAAGACCCTTATGCTGGACTTGCAGAAGCAGAATTTATGGCCCAAAACCCGCCCGACTTAGACTTGTATCATCCTTGGGATTTAGAAGTCAATACCGCAATAGAATTAGCTAAAAATTGCGAGGCCACAGCTCTAAACTATGATCGACGCATTGTAAATTCGGAAGGTGCGGCCATTAATGCCCATGAAGGTACTTATATATACGGCAATAGCCACGGATTTATCGGTGGCTATCCCAGCTCTCAACATGGCTTAAGCTGCACAGTATTAGGCCAAGATGCTCATGGTATGCAGCGGGATCACTGGTGGACTAGTGCTCGAGCGTCTCAAGACTTAGAAACACCAAAAATGGTTGGGCAACTAGCAGCTCAAAGAACCTTAAGCAGATTAGGGGCTCGTAAGCTTAAGACTTGCACAGCACCAGTCATCTTCCAAGCTGACGTTGCCATAAGTCTATTACATAATCTACTCCGCGCTATAAATGGCCACACATTATATCGACATGCCTCCTTTTTGCAAGATCATCTAGGCCAGCAAATATTTCCCGCTTTTGTCCATATTTTTGAAAATCCTTATATACTTAAAGGCTCAGGCAGTGCTCCATTTGATCATGAAGGGGTAGCTACTAAAGCTAAAGATTTGGTAACTGAGGGAATCTTACAAAGTTATGTACTAGATAGTTACTCAGCCCGTAAATTAGGGATGCAGACAACAGGCAACGCGGGAGGAGTTCGTAATCTACGGATCGATTCTACTCTGATACAAGATGAGCTAAGGCAAGCTCTAGGTACTGGTCTTTGGGTTACTGAATTAATTGGCCAAGGAGCCAATATAGTAACCGGGGATTATTCACGTGGTGCCACTGGGTTTTGGATTGAAAATGGAGAAATTGCATATCCAGTAGAAGAAATTACTATTGCTAGTAATTTAAGAGATATGTTTTTGGGTTTACAAGCCATTGGTAATGATGTGGATACTAGAGGTAATATCTGTACAGGGTCTTGGCTACTTAGTCCTATGTGTATAGCTGGTGAATGATTACCTTAAAAGAAGATAGTAATAGGGTATGGTGCGCAGTGCGCATCATACATGAAGAAACATATGTGTGTGATTAAAACTTTAAATATACCTCCCTTAATAGCTGTGATGTTGCATCAAACTTAGACCAAAGTTCTTGATATGTTTGTTTTAAAACTGGATGCTGTTCTAGTCCAGCAATTTCTGATAAAGGTCTTAACACAAACGCATATATAAGAATTTCTTCTCTAGGCAGTATTAATCCTTTTTCATGCAAAATTAGTTCGCCCCAAGTTAATAAATCTAAATCTAAACTGCGTGAAGTAAATTTATTATTAGTACGTACACGTCCATAAGAATCTTCGATGCTATGTAAAACCTGCACGATTTTATGTGGTGATTCTATGGTTTGGAAACCTGCTACTAAATTGTAGAAAGGGGCACCATCAAAACCAATTGCAGTTCCTTCATATACTGAGGATAGGAGCACATTACCATAGTGTTGACGCAAGGCTTTTATGGCTCCTTGGAGATTGTATTCTCGATTTTGATTGCTGCCAAGGCTAATCCACACTTTTGGCATAAGCTATATTTTTTGACCTCGTTCTATAATCACCCCTACGCCTTGTGCTCCAGAAATAGCCCCAATTTTATTAACTTTCAATCTTATCCATGGAATTTTAAATTCTTTTAAAAGAATGAGAGCACAGTTTTCTGCTAAGGTTTCTACTAGTTGAAACTCACTTTTTTCTACATAGGTGATGAGTCTTTTTGCTACGGCTTTGTAGTCTAACGCATCTTTTATATTGTCAGTGACAGCACTACGACTTACATCAGTTCCCATATCTATATCTAAGATTACAGGTTGTTGAATATTGCGTTCCCAGTCGTATACACCAATCACTGTTTCAATGCGTAATCCGTGTAAAAATACAGTATCCATAGTATCCATATTAATCCTCTTTAAGAATATTTTTCTAAAAGATTTAATTTAGTTTTATCAATGAGTATGGTGCGCATTTCTCACCATTTTGAAAAGATGCGCGGTGCGCAGCACCCTACATTTTCGAATTAACGGCCTCAATAAAAACCTATTAAGTTATTGATGCTAAATTATGTTTTTGAAGTAACGCACATTAAGTTTTATGCAGCTACTACCGATCAAAAGAGAGCAGCGGCCCATTTATCGCTCTAATTTCGACACTATAATTCATTGGATCAAAAATGGCATACCGAATTTTTTCGATTCCATCACGTCCATAACCAATCGCTCCCCCACAGATGATGTAACGATCCTGCTTATCTAGAATCAAAGGCTTATTGTATTCAAAGGTATGACGTTTGGCCTCTCCAAATTCAGTAGAAGCCTCTCCAAATATTAATGAGGCATGAGTGTGGCCGACAAAGATCAGTCGATAAGATGTTTCGTTGAATACATTCCAGGCCTCTATTTCATGATTTATTGTGTATTTAGTTTGGCGCGGCGATATGTGAGTATAAAGGGCATAATCTTCTACTATTTGTTCTGGTAACTGATCTAGATAGTTTTGAAGCTCCTGCGCAAGGTGTATATCATTGAACTTGTCGTGATTACCTTGAACACAATCTATTTTTTGAGTTTGCATTAAAGCTATGACCTGTTCGTTGTCATCGCCACCCTCCACAAGATCACCCAAGCAAATAATTCGGTTGCAACCAGTCTGTACAATATCATCCAGAACAATCTTGAGTCCAGCATAATGGCCATGTATATCTGAGATGATAGCAGTACGTTCTGTTGGAGCTATAGTTTTAGATGGCGGACAATTTATATGTGGTTGTGCTCTGGCTATGACTTGCTCTAAAGCCAATTTAGAATTGATATTGAGAACTTTAGCCAACAGTTCACAACTGGCCCGCAACAAATAATTGCCATGAGTCAAGCCAGCTAACCAAGGGGCCGGGATTTGTGTCACTCCAAATTTAGCACCCAATAATGCGCCAGCCACTGCACCATTTGTATCCGCATCGCCACCTGCATGAATAATAGCTTGTAGACCATCAGCATACGAATTCGCATGTTTGAGTGCCCAAATTCCAGCAGCTAATGCTTTGAGTGTATATCCCCCACTTTCTGGAACATCAAGTTCTAATGCTTCAATTTGGCTATTGTTCAGAGCACTATTGAGAAATGGTAGAATGCGGCTATCATACCGCTCTGCTAGGTCCTGTGCTTTATACCATATAGTATCATCTGGTACAGAACCCTGCACCAATTGATTAATGAGAATGGATACAATAACACAAGAACCAACACAGCGAGGATCAAAATGTGTTATTTTACAAACTATTGCAGCATTTTCTTCCACTTTTTTTAAAGAAGTGAAGTCCCAAAGTCCTAACACGGAGGTACGCATAACACCACCATTGGCTGCTGATTGGCATCCAGCCTGTTCCCATATCTCTTGGGCTGCGGTGGTTGGCTCGTTAAGAAAATTGGGATGTTGGAGCACAGTATAAACAGTATTTCCTATTCCCTGTCCTTGGGCATAAAATAGCCAGTTATAAAAGCGTCGTGCAATATCCTGTATATCTACTTTATCTGTTTCCAATAATGAATCTAAGATCATGGTCATTTGATCTGTATCATCTGTCCAATTACCAGGTTGCCAACGCTTGCGATGCTCATCTTGGATGATCTGCTTATAACTTTTTACGCCATGCGGATAGTACCACAATACATCTGTTCGGCTCATGAATTCGGTTGCTAAGCCAAGGGCATCTCCTACTGCCTGCCCAAAAAGCACACCTAAAAAACGATCTTCCAAATCTTTTTTTACTAAAGGCATGTCCTTTTCAAAATCTTAATTCGTAATTTTTCAATAAGCTATGGCATCTGATATACATTTTGGTGAGTATAAAGTTGATAGGTGGTTAATATTGTTGATATCTTCTTTTTCTATATTGTTCTTTAAATAATTGACGTAATATCCCACCAGGATCATCTGGTATTTGATTAAGCTGGTATTTGATTGCTTGTTGTTGTTCTTGTTGGACTCGTTGTTTAGGATTTTTGGTATTATTTGACATTCCTGATGATGTTTTTTGTTTGGCAATATTAGCTTTTGGTCTAGATGGATATTGCCTAGATTGCTGATGCTTTTGATCTATTGTTTGGCCTGGCTTATTATCTTGCATTTGTTGTTGCTTGTTGCTTTGAGTTTGCGACTGGTCTTGATTTGGTTGCTTTTTGGGGATAGATTTTTGATTACGATCAGATTTTGGGGATTGGGACTTAGTGCTATCTTGCACCTTATTGCTATCTTGCGACTTAGTGTTATTTTGAGATTCTTGTTGTTGTTTGGAAATCTTGGGATTTTGAGATTCTTGCTGGCGTTTTACATTATCTGAAGATTTAGAATCCTGTTTACGTTTTGAATCATTTGCACTTTGAGATTGTTGCGATGCTTGCTGTTGCTGCTTTAAAAGCTGCTTAATAAGATTATAATTATACTTAACATCTTCATCTTCGGGCTTAAGAGCAAGTGCTTGCTTATAAGCTGCTAATGCTTCCTTAAAACGCCCAAGTTTCGCCAATGCATTACCTCTATTATAATAAGTATCAGCATTCACATCCTGTATCTGATTTAGAGTTTCAAGACTTGCTACATAATCCTTGGCTTGATATTGAGCAGCTGCTTTCCAATCAGAACGTTGAAAACGCCGAGCTGCTTCTTGAGGCTTACCATTAGCTAACTGATATGCTGCCTGTTGATCCGAACTCCACCATAGATCCTGCCAACTAAAAGCATGAGCTTTTGGCGATGGGATTAATAATAAGCATAATAACATTGGACTGCCACTTCGCCTAAACCACAAGGCTACTATGGGCAATAATATTAATAATAACCACGGGCCTTCTTCACGCCATGTATCAGCTTGTGTTGTTTGATACTTCATAGATTTAATACTATGCATTGATGATAGTTGAGTTTTTGTGCTCAATAATGTTTCTAAATCTTGATTGTCTATTCTAGATGTCACATATTGCCCACCACCAATTTTCGCTACTTTCTTTAGATGTTGCGGTTTTAGGCGTGAGAGGATAATTGCACCATGTAAATCCTTAACAAATCCACCATTAGATAACGGGATTGGTGCTCCTTGAACCGTACCAACCGCTAAAATGGAGAGGCTATGGCCATGTTTATATAGCTGCTGTGCAGCTTTTAAAGTAGCATCTAATGGTGCTACAGAATCTGTAATAAGTAATATTTGGCCATTGTGACTGTTTACCTGTTTTAGTAATTTTGCGGCATAAGCTATGGCTAAATCAGTACGGCGTTC
Source organism: Candidatus Achromatium palustre (assembly GCA_001044195.1). GTDB lineage: Bacteria > Pseudomonadota > Gammaproteobacteria > Chromatiales > Chromatiaceae > Achromatium > Achromatium palustre. The sequence continues at coordinate 4,886 of LFCU01000273.1, read as the reverse complement.
TCCTTGTACTGGCAATAAGCTGGTTTTTAATAATGGTATTTGTACCGTAAGAGTAGCGGCATCTGTGGTTAAGGGTGATACTATAAAGGGTTCAGTTCCATAAGTAATGAGTGCGATTTGTCCTTCTTGAGTTTTGCGTAAAATATCTAGGATTTTAAATTTAGCTTGTGCCAATCTTGATGGAGCAATATCTGTTGCATTCATGCTGGTAGATAAATCTAAAGCGATGATTAGGTGTTTTTGGGTTTGATATACGGGTTGGGGTAGTCGTTGCCAAGTTGGGCCAGCTAGGGCTAAAATCCATATCATACCACCTAATCCCAATAGCAGCATAATTGTGCGCTGTGAGCTAACAGTGTTGTTATTAGTTAATAGGTATGGTAGCAGATGGGGATCTACAAGTTTGCGCCAAGGATTATCTTGTAGTTTATGGCGTTTTATTTGCCAAAGTATCCAAATTAATGGTAAGATTGCTATAAACCACCAAGGACGTAAAAAGTGTAAATTAGTCCACATATTACTTTGTTTTATCGTGCGCAATGCGCACCCTACTATCTTTAATAAGGATCACTAACCAAATCTCATGAATTCTTAATTATACTTTTATGATATAAAGTATGATAATACCTTACAATATATTATGTCAAGTGTCATCTGACAAAGTAAAATCAAATTATACCTAAATCCTGCATGAAGCTATTAACGACACTAAATGTATCATATCCAGTAAAAAATAAATGGAAATCTAACTAAAATTTAGCCAATCTTAAACCAAAAAATAGATTTATGGAAAAACAAACAAGAAATAAACACATAAAATAACGGATAATTTTGTAAAAAATTGATGACAGACAATAGCCGCTGGTCAACCCCAAAATTGGGCTGTTTTTTAAAGACCAAAAATCTATATAGTTTAAAAGTTAAGGGGTGCCAAGGGCTAACCAATCATCCCAAACCTTTTGGTACAAATTGTCAGGAGAATATTTCATTACAAGTTGCCTTCCAGAAGTCAACAGCTTGCCTGCTACACGAATGAGAAAAGTCCGAATAGTCTTCGGTTCTCAACGTTGTAACTGAGCATTGCCACTCAAAAGTCTCATCCAGCATAACACATTATAAGCCAAAATGGCTGATTGAAATAGTGCTGCATTAGCTAAAAATTCACTGGTTAGAATATGGCCCATGCCCATCTGTTCTTTGGCTTCTTCGATCCAAGTTTCGCAAGTTGCTCTTTCTCCATAAGTTTTATGTGTAAGCCATGGTTCCATAGACTCAGTTGTAGCGTAACAAAAAAATTCGTATTTTGGAGCTGGATCAAATAATTGTTCTTGAGGGTGGTCATTATTATCTTCTTCCATAACTCTTCGAATTGCAACGAAAAAACGTGGAACAGTCCAACCTTTGGCTTGATATTGAAAGGTACATTGTTCCCATCCGGGTTGGCCTGGTACAGGAACCCAAACTTGTTTTAATAGTAGTTCAGTCAAGCCTTTAAGTTTTACTTTGATTAAATAACCGTGTCCGTGTAAATCTAGTAAATCCATTAAAGCTCCAACGAAAAAAACACTGTCACCACGAAATATAATACGCTGTTGTTCTGACATGTTTGCGAGTAATTGTTTCATAAATTCGACAATCCCGTTACTGGTATAAGTGTCTCCAGTGCGAAACCAAGCTTGTAATATTTCTTTGGTTTGAGGCAAAAAAGCAAGCAGTGGATAATATGATAAAGCTCCACGTTTGTGCGGGTTATAACCTTTACTGGCTCCTTGTTGATGTCCATGTACTGTTTTGACAGTTGAATCGATATCGATCCACAGGGATTCTTTTAGCAGGATAAATGACACTCCTGTATTAAAAGCTTTTTGCCATACTTGCTGACGCATAACATGGATTAAAAGCTCCATCTGGTTAATGTGGCATTCATTTAATTCTTTGAATATACGACTAATAGTTGTTGCATCTGGGATTTGCATCCAGCCTGCTGTTCTTCTTAATGCAACATCTGTCCATGCTACAAGACATTGAGCTATACTTGTGTTACCAAGTATGTAACCAATAATTACCAAAAATACCATTTCTGATAATTGGTATTGCGCTTTTGCAGGACGTTCATGATGCACTATATCATTGAAAGTATTGTGAAAATTTAGTTTATCTAAAAATTTTATTACAGGTATAGCACCACCTTGACTGGTTAGATTTGGTTCGCCATCGTTAGAATAGATGATCTTACCTGTTGGTTTACGTGCGGACATTTATTGTCTTTATCTCCTTTAAATTAAGCTTCACGAAAATCGTGATTTTTTAATTTTGTTTCAAGTCTTGATTATAGTACTATAGATGTGATTTGGTTGTCAAATCGTGCAGGATTTAGGTTATAATAATTTTTGTCTCTAAATATAACTAAACACTTGAACCACTACCAAAGCATTTAATCATGCCAAATACACTTCGCATTATATTTGCAGGTACTCCTGAATTTGCAGCATTGCCCTTGCAAAGTCTAATAAACCACGGCTACCAAATAATAGCCGTTTACACCCAACCAGATCGACCCACTGGTAGAGGACGGAAAATTACCGCCAGTCCCGTAAAAAAACTAGCCTTCAAATATTCCATACCAGTATACCAACCTGAATCCCTTAAACAATCTTCAGTACAACAAGAATTACAAAATCTAAACGCCGATCTTATGATCGTAGCAGCCTATGGCCTATTATTACCCAAAGCAGTATTGGCTATGCCACGCTTAGGATGCGTAAATATTCATGCTTCTTTATTACCTCGATGGCGTGGAGCTGCACCTATTCAGAGGGCTATATTGGCAGGAGATACTGAGACTGGAATAACTATAATGCAGATGGCGGCTGGATTGGATACTGGGCCTATTATTACGCAGGAGAGTTGCTCCATTCTAGCGACTGATACTAGTGCAATCTTGCATGATAGATTAGCAACGTTAGGTGCTAATCTATTATTGACTACGTTGCCATTGATAGCATCCGGCAAGCCACCATTGCAACTCCAAGATTCCAGTGTGGCAACTTATGCTGCTAAATTGGAAAAGCAGGAAGCTATGCTGGATTGGACTCAACCAGCGCAACTATTAGAACGCAAGGTTCGAGCATTTAATCCGTGGCCGGTTGCCAGTACTTATTATGATAATGGAGTGTTAAGAATTTGGGAGGCTCATGCAATAGCAGCATGTCTGAATAATCATAATGTTAATATTGGCACTGTAATAGCAACTTCTCCTAAGGGTATTGATATCATCACAGGCCAAGATTTACTTCGTATCACCTGCTTGCAATTGCCTAATAAGCGCAAAATCACAGCAGCCGAATTTATAAATGCTCGTGATATTCTAGGTGTTTCATTGGTATGAAAAAACCATACGTTAAACATAGCCCAAGATCTAAAATAGATAAAACTAAAATAGCCAAACATAGTCCTATCATTCACCGATCTGATACTGGAGCACCAAGATTAGCTGCTGCTTTAGCAATTGCTGATATATTAAAAATTGGCTGTAATTTACACGAGGCATTACACCAACACACCCAACAAATAACCGATTCCAGAGATAAGGCCCTAGTCCATGAACTTACCTATGGAGTCTTACGCCTATTACCAAAGCTGCAAAGATATGCAGCTAATCTTATCTCCTACAAACTAAAACCCAAAGACTTAGATGTAGAATGCTTATTACTAATAGGTATTTATCAACTAGACAGCTTACGAGTCCCAGATCATGCCGCTGTGAATCAAACTGTAGCAGCAGCACGACAACTTGGTAAACCTTGGGCCAGCGGTTTCGTCAATGCGATATTGCGTAACTTTCAGAGGCGACAAACACAATTACATACCCTTGAATCACAAGCCGCTGTTACACATTGTTTCCCTGAATGGCTTGCAAAACGCATCTATAACGATTGGCCTGAAATGGCTCCACAGATTATGCAAGCAAGTGATTGCCATCCACCAATGTGGTTACGAGTTAATCTAGGTAGAATTAGTCGAGCTGATTACATCAAACAATTAGTTGCAGTGGGTTTAACAGCACGACCATATCCCAACATTCCAGCAGCACTGATACTAGATCAGACTATTAGTATGGATACCTTACCTGGATTTAATGAAGGTTTAGTGTCAATACAGGATGGTGCGGCACAACTTGCAGCCTTGTTGTTAGAGGCTAAACCTAAAGCCAATATCCTAGATGCATGTGCAGCTCCAGGCGGCAAAACTGGCCATCTATTAGAATGTTATCCTGAAAGCTCTGTAACCGCAGTAGAGAAAAACACAGAACGCTTAAAACTTCTATGTCAGAATTTAGCGAGATTAAATCTGAAAGCTCGTACTATACTAGCCGATATAACTAGTAACACTATTAAACAGGATAGAGATGAAATCTCTAATTGGACTGATAGACAATATGATTACATTTTACTAGATGCGCCCTGTTCGGCAACTGGAGTTATTAGACGGCATCCTGATATCAAATGGCTGCGGCGTTCTACTGATATTGCGCATCTGGTGGCTACTCAAAATCATCTTTTGGATTGTCTATATGCTCAATTACGTCCTGGTGGCTGTATGCTATATATCACTTGTTCTATATTAGCTCAAGAAAATCATGAGGTGGTATTAAAGTTTTTGCAGCGCACACCAGATGCTAAAGAATGGCCTTTAGATGTAACCTGGGGTCATGCGTGTTCTGTAGGACGGCAAATTTTGCCTGGGGAACAAAAGATGGATGGTTTTTATTTTGCACGTTTAGTTAAGACTCTAGTTTCTAGAGATTCAATTATTTGACATGCTGAAATAAAGACCCCTTATAAACAATCAATTTAAATTATCGCTAAATATGACTGAAACTACAA
>LFCU01000266.1 GCA_001044195.1 Candidatus Achromatium palustre | reverse complement strand
AACATATTTCTTTCATCATCTACACCTTTTTGTGCACCAGCTATTGAAAATGGTTGACATGGCGGTCCACCATGAACAATATCTATTTTTCCGGTATACATACCCCAATCTATTCTCTTTACATCTCCCTCATCTGGGCCGCAATAGATATTTGCAGATTTAAGATTGGATGCCAGGGTATATTTACATATAGGTATAATCTCATAGGATGCTATATGATTATAGCCGACTCTGAGAAAACCTAAGTCTAACCCTCCTCCGCCACTAAATAGACTGATTGCGGTTAAACCATTGCATTTTAATTGCGGCATCAATGAATCAGGGTCAAACTGTGGTACATTTATTTCATGGATACTATCAGTCAGTCCTTTTTCAGCAGAAAGTTTAGATTGGCGTGATTCTTTAGATATCTTTCTATACCATGCTCTTTTCTCATCAGTAATATCGTACACTTTGTGAGTGCCATTTTTATAAACAGATGTGTTATTTGGAGGTTGCATCATTGGCATTGTATAATTCCTTCAGATATTCTCGAACCATAATCCGTAATTGCTTGGCATGATTTGCTGTAATCTCTGGCCATTTTTTAAAATAGCTAAATGGAATATGCGGATTATTTAATGTGCTTCCTCTCTCTATTAAATATCGTGCTCGATCTTTGAGTATTTCAAGCATTCTCTTCGGGCTATATCCTTGATCTAAATCTTGCAACTGCAAATATTGTTCTTTATTGTACTGCATTTTTTGAATAGCTTGGGCATCATCGTATGTATAAATAGCTTTTTTACCTATGATTTGATACATATCTGCGAGTTTTATTTTTGCTGGTACGATCTCTGCTAATTTGGAGTCTGGCGCAATATACTTCTCTTTTCTGTTAATCCAATCGGCCATCATGGTTGGGGAACCATACTTATAATATTCTCTATCTTTTATAAAAAAGCCTATGAGCCAATGTTTATCTTTCCACTTTCGTACATGATCTGAACCAAAGTCTCTTACCGTGGTGACCGAACCTTGCGAGGTTGTTTTTAGTTCAAATGGAACAGTTTCCCCATCTATTTTTAGAAAAGCATCTATCCCCGACCGTCCCTCTTTCTTATCCTTATATAGATCAAACAAGGCAATCATGGCTTTTTCTCTATCATCGTCTTGAAAATTTTTTGCCATCTAATTTTTTTATATTACTCTTCTACACATAATCATGAAAATCATCCACAAAGTGAAGCAAAGTTGGAAGAATTTTCCTTATTCTAACGCTTTTTATGGATACCTAATATAATGTATGATACAATATGTATACCATTTTTTCTAAAAATTTTTCTGATTCTACCACTTTCTGTGGGTAATAATATTATACGTATAAGTAAGTTTTATAATTATTGATAGCACGGTAGGTACTATTAGCGAATCGTAATCTTACATTCAAATAGTAAAGATAATTTGTGCGATTACAATTCGTTAATCGCACCTACGAGCTGTAAGTATTTATTATGGGAATAGCACATACGGCGCAATACCCACTTGATTTTGTAGCCTACCTCGCTATCAATCTTTGCTTTATCCAACTTGGGTTGCGTCGACAATCTAGTATTGCCGAAACAATGACAATATCATTAAGTATTTTGTAATATATGGCAAAAGGAAAACGTTTTGAAAGAAGTCGATGGTATCCAAAAATAGTATTATGGATGCCTCCAAAATACGAAAGAGAATCAATATCAGAATAAAGTGTATCGAGAAAATAAAAACCTAGACCTGGAGATTGTCGTTCATAGAAATGATAGCCATCTTCAAGATCCTTCTCTGCCATATCAAGTATCCTAACTAACACGAAACATTCCTTCTAATTCTTATTTTAGCCTCCTCCCAATCAGATATATTTACTTTGCCAGCTTTCATACTAACCTCTCTACTTTTAAGTATTTCATCGTGCCAGCTAGGAGAATCAAGTTTTTTTTCGTCTTTGGTTAATTCATCCCAAAGCGTCTCCATTAAATTAAGTTTTTGAGCAAATGTAAGCTGGGATACAGATAAATATTCAATTTTTTCCATAATTTTTACTCAAATTTTTTGTACCAAAAGCACAGTAGGTACGATTAGCAAGATAGGATACGCTGGGGTACGAAGCGCATCGTTATATGACTATATACGCACTACCCTATAGCTTTTATTTTATCAGCTATTGTCTCAAAGCCTTGTTGATTGGCCATTTCATTGATTAATTGTACAAGTTGCTTAATATTTTTATTGCAAGAAGCGGAAAACTGTTCCTTTGCTTTCCACAACTCTTCAATTATTTCATCTCGTGGTTCTTTGTTCATGGTTACATTCCTAGTAATTCATCAGGAGTACATATTTGTGGGAATTGATAGCTGCCTGGCTACTGCTATTAGGTTTCTACTTGGGCGGGCGGTAAGATAACTAATAATTGACGTTTCAACATACACTGTTTCCATTTTATATTTGTACTTTATAATATCAAGTTAGTAAACACAAGGCCCTGAATCAGGGCCGAAATTATTTTTAACGTGGTAAGTCAGTACGGCCCATTAGCCAGGCATCTACAGCACGGGCGCATTGGCGGCCTTCACGGATAGCCCAGACTACTAAGGATTGGCCACGGCGCATGTCTCCGGCAGCAAAGATGCCTGGTACCGAGGTTTGATAGGCTTTGGAACCTTCGGTACTGGCTTGGACATTGCTTCTAGGATCTAGTTCTAAGTTAGCATTGGTTTTTAGACCTGTTAAGAGTCCTGGTTGCGTAGGGCCTAAAAAGCCCATTGCTAGAGTTGCTAGTTCACAGGGGATTTCAAATTCAGAGTTGGGAATTTCTGTCATTTGCCAACGATTTTGGGCATCTTTTTGCCATTCTACCTTGATACATTTAGCAGCTTGTAGATTGCCTTTGGTATCGCCTATAAATTCTTTGGTGTTGATAGACCATAGGCGATTACAGCCTTCTTCATGGGAGCTAGAAGTACGAAGGCGATTAGGCCAGTTTGGCCAGGTTAAGGCTTTGTTTTCTTGCTCTGGTGGTTTAGGTAGGATTTCTATTTGGGTGACTGATTTGGCTCCGTGTCTATTGGAAGTACCTATGCAGTCTGAGCCAGTATCACCACCACCTATTACCAGGACGTTTTTACCAGCAGCACTAATGAATTGATCATCTGGTAGATAGATGCCTTGGACTCGTTTCGAGTTAGCCTGGAGGAATTCTAAGGCGAAGTGGACACCTTTAAGTTCACGGCCTGGTACTTTTAGATCACGAGGCTGTTCAGAGCCTCCAGCTAAGACTATAGCGTCATAGTTAGATTGGAGTTGACCTATAGGCAGGTCTATGCCTATATGTGTACTGGTGTGAAATTCTACACCCTCAGTGCGCATTTGACTCATACGACGGTCTATGAGAGTTTTATTAAGTTTAAAATCTGGTATGCCGTAGCGTAACAGGCCACCAATACGGTCGTGTTTTTCGTAGACTGTAACTCTATGGCCTGCACGAGCTAATTGTTGAGCGGTAGCTAAGCCTGCTGGTCCTGAACCTATGACTGCTACCTTTTTACCAGTACGTCTAGTAGGTACTTGCGGTTTGATCCAGCCTTCCGCCCAGGCACGGTCTACGATAGCACATTCTATAGTCTTTATAGTTACCGGATTGTTATCTATATTGAGGGTACAGGCAGCTTCACAGGGAGCAGGACAAACCCGTCCAGTAAATTCTGGAAAGTTATTAGTAGTATGGAGGCTACTGATCGCTGCTTGCCAATTGCCTTTATATACTAAGTCGTTCCAGTCTGGAATGAGATTATTTACTGGACAACCGTTATGACAAAATGGAATGCCGCAATCCATGCAGCGAGAGCCTTGGGTAGCAATTTCCGTTTCTGCCAGAGGAAGGATAAATTCATCGTAATGCACGAGCCGATCTGCTACTGGAGTATAGGCACGATCAATACGCGGAAATTCCATAAATCCAGTATACTTACCCATGAAAAGCCTCCTGTAAGGATTTAGGTAATTGTGGCTGTTGGGGTGGACGGATTTGCTGGGCTTGCATTTCTGTTAGAGCACGGCGGTATTCCATCGGCATTACCTTGACAAATTTACCTAAATATTGCTCCCAATTATCTAGGATCTGTTTGGCAACAGGGCTATTTGTATAATGAAGATGTTTTTGGATAAGCTGCTGTAAGCGAATAGCATCAAATTTAGTCATGTCATGACTTACATCTACTTGGCCATGTGTTTCTAGGTCTCGGCCTTGATGGGCTAAGGCTTCAAGGGCATCAGCTTCTGCTACGATTGGTTCGATAGAGACCATAGATTGGTTACAGCGGACTTTAAAGTCTCCAGTCTCATCTAGGACGTAGGCAACACCTCCTGACATACCGGCAGCAAAGTTGCGTCCTGTAGTACCTAAGCAGACCATGATTCCACCAGTCATATATTCACAGCCATGATCGCCAACACCTTCTACGACAGCAGTTGCCCCTGAATTACGGACACAGAATCGTTCACCAGCCACACCTCTAAAGAAGCATTCACCGCTGATAGCTCCATATAAGACGGTATTTCCTACTATAATATTATCTTCTGCCTTTTCTAAACCTGAATCTTGAGGAGGATAAATGATCAAGCGTCCGCCTGAGAGACCCTTGCCTACATAATCATTAGCATCACCACTTAGTTCTATGGTTACACCACGAGCTAACCAGGCTCCAAATGATTGGCCTGCTGTACCTTGGGCTTTAATATATATGGTGTCTTCTGGTAAGCCTTGGTGTCCATAGCGTTGTGCCACTTTGCCTGAGAGCATAGCTCCAACAGTACGATGATAATTTTTAATCTTAGTGGTAATCTGTACAGTAGTACCTTGATCTAAAGCCGGTTGGGATTGTGCAATTAGCTTATGATCTAAGGCTGCATCAAGACCGTGATTTTGTGTCTCAGAATTATATAAGGCTATATCCTTAGCAACTTCTGGCTGATAGAGAATCCCCGAATAGTCAAGCCCCTTAGCCTTCCAATGCTCAATAGCCTTACGCATAGAAAGGCTGTTGCGTTGCCCTATCATCTCGTTAAAGTTTCTAAAACCTAGCTTGGCCATTAACTGCCTTACTTCTTCAGCTATGAAAAAGAAGTAATTGATTACATGCTCTGGATTGCCAGTAAAACGCTGTCTTAACTCCGGATCTTGCGTGGCTACTCCTACCGGGCAGGTATTGAGATGACATTTGCGCATCATAATACAGCCTGAGACTATTAGAGGTGCGGTAGCAAAGCCAAATTCATCTGCGCCTAGTAAAGCTCCAATAACGACATCTCTACCAGTACGGAGACCTCCGTCTACTTGCACTGCAATACGACCTCGTAACTGGTTAAGTACTAAAGTTTGATGGGTCTCAGCCAGACCAATTTCCCAAGGAGATCCTGCATGTTTAATAGAGGTTAAGGGTGAAGCTCCTGTACCACCATCATAGCCAGATATGGTCACATGATCAGCATGAGCCTTAGATACGCCAGCAGCGACTGTGCCTACGCCTATTTCAGAAACTAATTTTACGGAGATGCGAGCTTGCGGATTAACGTTTTTGAGATCATGTATAAGCTGGGCTAGATCTTCAATAGAATAGATATCATGATGGGGTGGTGGTGAAATTAGACCTACGCCTGGTATAGAGTATCTGACTCTGGCAATCTGACTGCTTACTTTATGGCCTGGAATTTGGCCGCCTTCACCAGGTTTCGCACCTTGGGCAATCTTAATCTGAATATCATCCGAATTTACTAGATATTCGGTAGTTACACCGAAACGACCTGAGGCTACTTGCTTGATAGCTGAACGGGCTGGATTTTGGCTGCCATCTGCTAATGGCTGGAAGCGTTCTGGTTCTTCCCCACCTTCGCCAGTATTAGATTTACCACCTAAGAAATTCATAGCTTTGGCTAAATTGGCATGGGCTTCAGGTGAGATGCTGCCAAAGGACATAGCCCCAGTGGCAAAGCGTTTGACTATTTCCGTGGCAGGTTCTACTTCTTCTAAGGGTATAGGAGTTTCTGCCCAATTAAACTCCATAAGACCACGCAGGGTTAAGATGCGTTCATTTTGGTCATTAATGGTCTTAGCAAATGCCTGGTAAGTATCCCAGTTCTTAGATCTAGTTGCATGTTGCAAGCGACTTATGCTTTCTGGAGTCCAAGCATGAGCCTCACCATTGACCCGAAACGCATAGTTACCACCAGAATCTAGGTGTTTTTGACACAGGTGTTTGCCGCTATAAGCACAATTACGCCAGCGTACTGTATCTTCGGCAATTTCTAAAAGTCCAATACCTTCTACAGCACTAGCTGTACCAGTAAAATATTTTTGGATAAAGATGCTGTTAAGCCCTACGGCATCAAATATCTGTGCGCCACAATAGGATTGATAAGTAGATATACCCATTTTGGACATAACTTTTAAGAGTCCTTTGCCTACAGCTTTAATATAACGCTTTTGAGCTTCCGCAAAGCTTAAAGCCTCTGGCAAATTTGGCAATAAATACTGAATAGTATCAAAGGCTAAGTAAGGATTGATTGCTTCTGCTCCAAAACCTGCCAAGGTTGCAAAATGATGTACTTCTAAAGCAGCACCAGTCTCTAATACTAGACCAGAGCTAGTGCGCAAGCCTTGACGAATCAGATGATGATGCACCGCCGAGGTAGCAAGCAAAGCTGGGATAGCAATAAAATCCTGATTCATATTGCGGTCTGACAGAATTAGGATATTAAATCCAGCTAATACGGCTTGTTCGGCATTGCTACAAAGCTGCTCTAATGCAGTCTCCATGCCTTGCGCACCAGCAGTTGCTGGAAAGGTAATATCTAAGGTTTCAGTCCGAAATGCCCCACGCACATTATGTTCAATATGCCGAATCCGTTCTAAGTCCGAATTAGTTAGGATAGGTTGCTTGACTACGAGTCGCCAATGGGTTCCAGCTTCACTTAAGCCCAATAGATTAGGTCTTGGCCCAATCAAAGAAACTAAGGACATCACCAATTCTTCTCTGATAGGATCAATTGGCGGATTAGTTACTTGGGCAAAGTTTTGTTTAAAATAGCTAGATAGATGCTTAGGCCGATTAGATAAGACCGATAGCGGATTGTCCGCGCCCATAGACCCTATAGGTTCTTGGCCAGTCATCACCATAGGAGTTAATAAGAATTTAATATCTTCCTGCGTATAACCAAAGGCTTGTTGGGCATTTAATAGGGTTTCCGCATCAGGAGCCATTGGTGCTACATCGGTAGGCAATTGATCCAGATAGATCTGCGTCTTATCCAGAAATTCCTGATACGGATGACGAGTAGCTAGATCGGCCTTCAATTCAGCATCATCAATAATTCGTTGCTGCTCCAGATCGATAAGAAACATCTTGCCAGGCTGCAAGCGCCATTTCTTAATAATATTCTCTTCTGGAATATCCAAAACGCCCATTTCTGAGGCCATGACTACCTGATCATCTTTAGTAATAAGATACCTAGCTGGACGCAGCCCATTACGATCCAAAGTAGCACCGATCTGTCTACCATCGGTAAATGCAACAGCCGCAGGGCCATCCCAGGGTTCCATTAAGGCTGCATGAAATTCATAAAAAGCCCTGCGCCTTTCATCCATCAGCTTATTATCAACCCAAGCCTCAGGAATCAACATCATTACGGCATGAGCTAAAGAATACCCACCTAAAACTAGTAACTCTAAGGCATTATCAAAACAGGCCGAATCAGATTGGCCTTCTGGTATCAACGGCCAAATATCATTTAATGCCTTTCCTAACACCTCAGAACGCATGGCATGACGGCGGGCCGCCATCCAATTAACATTACCTCTTAAGGTATTAATCTCACCATTGTGACAGATCATCCGAAATGGATGCGCTAGATTCCAAGTGGGAAAGGTATTAGTGGAAAATCTCTGATGGACTAAGGCTAAGGCCGAAGCAAATTTAGGAGCTTTAAGATCCAGATAGTAACTCCCTACCTGATGGGCTAAGAGCCTGCCCTTATAGGTTATAGTACGCGAAGACATAGAGGTTACATAATAATCATCAGTCTGAAATCCAGCATTCCGTACCTGGTTATCCATTTGTTTCCTAATAACAAACAAGAGCCGTTCCAAGGCATCCTGATCAGGACAATCATCTCCAGCCCCAATAAATACCTGCCGAATAATAGGTTCCGAAGGTAAAACACTTGCCCCCAAATCCGTATTATCTACTGGCACATCGCGCCAGCCTAATAACTTTTGGCCCCGTGTTATAACATTTTCCGTTACAATAGCCTCTAGTTTCTGTCGTAACGCCGCATCCTGAGGTAAAAACAGATGCCCTACCCCATACTTACCTATAATAGGTAACTCAAAATCTACCTGGTCCCGAAAAAAAGCATCAGGAATCTGTACTAAGATCCCAGCTCCATCTCCAGCCTTAGGATCAGCCCCTACCGCTCCACGATGTGTCAATCGATCTAATAATTTTAATCCATCTTGAATAATCTTATGAGACTTACGGTTTTTAATATCAGCAATAAAACCAACTCCGCAAGCATCATGTTCATTAGCCGGATCATACAACCCCTGTTTATCCGGTAGCCTTTTATAGTCCATTCCAAACCTCATATTGAAACCAAAAAGATAGCCTAGACTAAAATCCCTATATTCTAAGCACAAACCTATACATGATACCTATATTATACTTTAGGTTCCATAATAAACCTTAATTACTGTTAATAGTTCTATATTTTAAGGGATTTAGAGGCTAATTAAATAACTTTTCAAAATTATTTGTGATGATGGATTTGGTGTGATAGATTGAGCATAAGCTATATATGGATAACAGACAGGTAGGGTGCGCACTGCGCTATAAATAAAGATTTTTAAAAAAAACACAGTCTTTTTGTTTTTACACATCAAATTAAACGTTAATTTATGTTACGAAATGCGTACCCTACCTGGCTTGATAGTTATATCTTAATAATCAAGAAAATTAAGTGAATCATGGTTCAAAATACCACCAGGATCATGATATTAGATCAAGGTTTAAAGCAATTTTAAAATCTTGAACTGCCTGGATGTCCTGTAGTTGATTTTAACAAATCATCATAAAATTTTGCAGCACTGATATTCGCATATGGAATTACCCATAAAAGTCCTATCCCCAATGTTAGAATGGATAACAACATCCACCCTAAAAATCTCAAATACAAATCAAAAAGCTTCCATTTATATCCATACATCATTTGTTTGCTTTGTCTTATTGCATCTAAGGCACTTATTGAAGGATTGTCAATTAATATATATGGAGCCATAGCATAAGAAAGTCCTGCAATTATGCCAGGAATAATTAATAGTAACGTCCAAAGAGCTACAAATATTATCACTAATAGATATAAACCAACAGCAGACCAATATTGATTGAAACCTTCAAAAAGTTGTGATGTAGATGCTGATTTGTTTCTAGAAATAGCCAAACTAAATATATTCCAACCAATGTATAGAGGCGGAATTAAAAAAATCGATATAAAAAATCCAATTAATGGTATTTGGGATATTGCTGCTATTAACATATAGACAAATAAGGTTCTAACCGCTAGCCCCCATTTGCCACGCAATGCGTCCCGCGCCTGCTGCATTAATTGTCTATTTGTTGCTTGTAAAGAACTTGTTGTCATCTGTTCTCCTTAAAGTAATTTTAAAATCTTGAACTATCATACTCTTTTGTTTTTTGAAAGATATTTGTATGTTTTAACAAATCATCATAAAATTTTGCATAACTCACCTCTATATATGGCGTTATCCATAAATATCCTATCCCCAATGTTAGTATACCTAACAGTATCCACCCTAAAAATCTTAACTGCAACCCAAAAAGCTTCCACTTATATCCACGCATCATTTGGATACTTTTTCTAATTGCATTTAGCGGAGTGATAGTAGGATTGTCTACTAGGATATACGGAGCCATAGCATAAGAAAAGGCTGCTATTATTCCTGGAATAACTAAAAGTAAGCTCCAAAGAATGATAAATATCATCATTAACAGATATAAACCAATTGCATACCAATAATTATTAAAACCATCAAAAATTTGTGAAGTAGATGCTGGTTGGTTTCTGGAAATAGCTAAATTGAATACATAACAACCAATGTACATAGGAGGAATGAAGAAAATCCACATTAACACAGCAAGACCTGGTATAATTTGGACTACTATTGTTACTAAACAATAAACAAAACATGTACCAACCGCTAGTCCCCATTTGCCAAGCAATGCTTGCCGCGCCTGATACATCAATTCGCTATTTCTTGTTTGGGAAAATGTTGCCATTCATACACCTAATTGTTGTAGATATAAATAATCAACATGCTATCACATACATTCTGTACATCAAAAATCTAAAAGTCTTTTTAGTTCCGATAAATACTAAGGAATGAGGATTTAGTGGCACTGGCTCAGCCTGGTGTTTGTTCATAACATCATAATTATATTACATTATTTTTATAATAGTATAAGGTCTCGCAATAGAAAATTTACAAGCAAATTTTTTAAATTGACACTATCACACTATCTCTAGGATATAAAGATAAAATTTTGAGACGATTTTAGAGGATAGCATAATAAAAATTGTTTTTAAATAACATAATGTTAGTTGATCAATTAGACTGAACCATTGCCAGTAAACGAGGTTGAAAATTAACCCAATTTGGAGTAATAAAACGGCCACTTAGAAAATATAAACTAGCACTGGAGACCAGTTCAGCTATTATACTTTAGGTTCCATAACAAACCTTAATCACTATTAATATTCTTATATTTTACGGGCGTTAAAGATAGGTTAAATAACTTTGGGAAAATTATTTGTTATGCTGGATTTTGTGTAGTAGCTTGTGCAGAAATTATACAATAGATCGTCAAAGCTTGAATATCATTAAACAAACGTCGTCGAGATGAAGATTCATCTCGTAATAGGTTGTTTAATTTTGGTATTTTACATTAAAAATTCTAGAATGGGAATTGCTGATAATCATCCGCCTAAAATTATAGCAATATTACAAGGATAATAAGGACATGCAAATTGATCTTGAATTACAATTACTCCAAGAAATCGAAGAATTAAAAAGCAAAATCCAGCTTTTAGAAGGTAAGACAACTGTTCAAATTCCGATATATCAATATAGCCGCATACGCGAACGTGAACTTAACGCCCTATTTAATATTGAAAAAAAACTAAATGAACAGCGGTTTGATACCTGGTTCCATACCAACATAGACATCCTGCCAGATGATCAAAATTTTTTCCAAGAACTGCTTGCACATAATAGATTATTAATGGATAGTTATGATGAAGAAGATTTAAAAACTCATGTAATAGTACCGATTTTAAATAAAGTGCAGTTTATATCTGTAGAAAAAAATATTCGCGATTTTTACGAACTAGCGATGACGTACACTACCGATAGATTTATCTTGAATGGATGCGTCGATTTTGTGGTAGCAGAAGGTTTAGTAAAAAGTTCCAAACCCTATTTCTTTATTCAAGAATTTAAACGTAGTGAAGAATATGGTAACCCTCGACCTCAGCTATTGGCTGAATTAATTAGTGCCCTTGAGCTTAATACCTGGCAAACGATCAAAGGAGCTTATATTATTGGCAGCTTATGGCGTTTTGTAATCGTGGAAAAATTGCCTGATGCACACTATCAATATTTCGTTTCGCAAAATTTTGATGCAACCAAACTAGATGATTTGCTACTGATCTATAAACATCTACTCGCTATAAAACATGAAATATTTTCTATGCTAGATACCAAAACATGATTGCTCTGCTGGAACAGCCTAATATCCGTAATCAAATACCACCTCTTAGTTTAGATGCCTATCATCTTATCCAAAAATTATTTCAAGAGAAAATTTCATGCCACGTAAAGACATCTATCATCAAACAGTGATTCAAGCCTTAAATCAGGAAGGCTGGATAATTACCGATGATCCACTACGTCTATCCTATGGTGGCCGTAATATCTATGTAGATTTGGGAGCCAAACAACGGGATCTATTGGGAGCAGAGAAATCTGGACGCAAAATAGCGGTGGAAATTAAAAGTTTTATGAGTGAATCGGATATCCATGATTTTGAAGTTAGTCTAGGCCAATATCGTTTATATCGAGCTATTCTTGAGGAAACTGAGCCTGAACGGACACTATATTTAGCTATTCCACTACATAGTTATGAAGGTATATTTAAAGAACCTCTGGGACAGCTTATGATCCATAAGGAAAATTTAAATTTATTAATCTTCAATACCAAATTACAAAGAATCAAAACATGGATACCTTAACGCATTATCGGCAACTTTTACATAATCTAATTCATGAATATGCCCATAAACCATCTAATGGCGACATAACACCAGAAATAATAATAGATGCAGCCCAAAATCATTATGAACTTATGCACGTTGGCTGGGATGATCAACGGCGAGTACATGGTTGTGTATTACATTTGGATCTTATTGATGGCCGGATTTGGATTCAACATGATGGCACTAGTCCTGGCGTGGCATTAGATTTAGTCGAAGCTGGAGTACCACGCGAGGATATTGTCTTAGCATTTCGTCCTATAGAAGTGCGTCCCTATACTGGCTATGCTACCGGAGCATAATTTTAGGCACTATTGTAAACAGTAGACCTGAGATTCCTGTCACTTTTAAGAACAAAGACCCACCAAAAAAAGCTGCTTAATTGATTTACACATTAGCTTATAAGACAGTTTAATTGCCTTTAAAATGTGGTAATAGTGAAGTACGTCTAAAATTTAGAACGCATGAGTTTCATTGATTTACCCAAATTTCAATAATTTATAATATTTCAAATTATCTTTATGAATTTTTGTACAAAGACCAAAAGTTCAACGTTATTAAAAATTTCGTAACTTCTCAATAACTTATGGCAAAATCGTAGTAGGGTGCGCATTGCGCACCATAATTTTATTTATGAAAAGGTGCGCGATGCGCACCCTACAATTCCCAATGTGTGCAAGTTTTTAGCTCATAAATCCATCGTTTATTAGAAGTTACAAAATTTCCTTAAATTTTAAGATAAGGTATACAGGAGTTTTTGCCGTTAGGTTAGTCGTTAGTCATGGCTTTTGATACTATAAATGAGTTGGAATATTAATTATATAGATGATTGGATTGCTATGGGTTTTGGATAGTGCCAGATAAATAGGCCATGAACCATTGCTGCTGTGCTTATGTACAAAGCCATGTTGCTTAAAGAATATGGAAAATATTCTAGTAAACGAGGTTGAAAATTAACCCAATTTGGAGTAGTAAAACGGCCACTTAGAAAATAGAAACTAGCACTGGAGACCAGTTCAGCTCCTAAAGTTGCAATGATTACTATAACTGCTAATAGAGGTAATGTAGACCAGGAATCTTTATGAAGATAGGCATAGCCACGGCCACTGGCCCATAGTAAAGCATAGGTTGGTAATAGCAATAGATAGGCTGAACTGATGCAGAAGCTAGAAACTCCACCCCAAGTGATGGCGACATAGTCGACTAGTATGGCTATAGCGCACATACTAAATAGAACTAGGCTGTCTTTAAAATAAAAGCCAGCTAGAAAGAAAATAGCCCAGCTTGCGTCTGGTAAGTGATGTATGGAGGCTAGGTGATGGCTACGAGTAATCAGCATTATTGCTGTGAGTATAATGCCTAGAGATAGATCACCTAAAGTTAAATCATGATCTAAATTATTAGTTGACTCTTTATGTTGCATGGCTGAATTTGCTCCAATTGATTCAAGATACAGAGATTATCCTATAAAGAGGTAAGATTTTACATTATAGTCATCTTATGAATCAAGTAAATTATGGTTAAAAATGTTAGATTGTTGAGTATAAGAACTCGTAGGGCGGGAGAGCGAAGCGATCCCGCCTTTTTTTTAAATTTTATTCCATCTGATAATTTTTTACATTGTCATTTGCTACCCAATTTGGAGGATAAATTCCATTTCGCATATATTTATGAAAGCTGGAATAAGGCCAATCAATGACGTTAATTACATGGCCATGTTTGACTGGATTGTAGTGAATATAATCAATATGGCGTTCCAAATCCATTTCATCACGTATTACGTGTTCCCAAAAACGCCGTTGCCAAATACCCTGTTCACCTTTTTTAATACGACGTTCAGAAAGTCTTTCACCTTTAGGAATTTTAGCAGAAAATCTAGATTTAATAGCGTACCAACGTTTAGAAAAATCGCTATCATTAGCAGAAAGGATCCAAATGCAATGAATATGATCAGGCAATACGACAACTGCATCAATTGTAAATGGATACCGTTGAATTACATCATAGAACACCTTACGTAAATCGTTGATATATTCGGTCAATAAACAACGTTGCCGTTCCAGCAATGTAACAGTAAAGAAAAATGTCCCACCAGGCACGAAAGCACGAATATAATTAGGCATTA
>LFCU01000276.1 GCA_001044195.1 Candidatus Achromatium palustre | reverse complement strand
AAAATCGGTATAATGTCTTATGGTTATTAGCACCTTTATCACTGTTTAAGGCACTGGCAATTCGATGGTGAATATCGTTCCTTCACTATTGCTGTCCACGTTAATTGTCGCACCATGTGCATCTATAATCTGTTTTACTACCGCTAGACCAAAGCCGGAGCCATGTACCTTACCTACGGTAGCAAATGGTTGAAAGAGCTTTGCTTTGACTTCTTCGGCTATTCCCGTACCATTGTCTTGGATAGATAAAACTAATGCTTTTTCACGATTGCGGGCTTGTATCAATACATGCCCTTTTTGTTTTGGATGCATCGCTGCTGCTTCACAGGCATTTTTAATTAGATTGTTTAATACCCGCTGAAATCGATTGCGATCTATATGACACTTACATACAGCATCAATATCAAGGTCGATATCGACAGGATAATCCGTTTGTAAACGCCAGACGGTAACTATATCGACAAGCAAATCATGAATATCTATATCCTGTGGTTCAATGGTAATGGCTTTTTTTGCATATCCTACAATATCGTCGGCTAGATTAAATGCTGTATCCAGAGTATTTTTTATAATTTCAAATAGTTTATCTTGCGAACACACTGATTCATCATTTATTTCTAACATGTTAATCAATTGAGTTGCAGCACTAATTGAACTGCGTAAATCATGCGCAATAAAACTAACTGCATTGCCGATTGCGGACATCCGTTCTGTTTCTAACAATTTGGTTTGCATCTCGCTATTACGTAATGCGTTGTGGGCATGTTCAGCAAACAACTTTAGTAAGAATATGCGATCCGGTGTCAATAGCACGTTACCGAGAAGACCTACGGTGCAACCGAAATTGTACATAGGTATCATAACTAAATCATTGTCAATATACACATCATTAATTGGTCTACATGCTAAACGTTTTAATATATCACTTGCGGCTTCAGCATTTTGCAAACGGCCTACACCAAATTTAAATTCATAGTGGTCACCATGAATACATTTAGTTAAAAATGCTGCCGAATCCGTCCCTAGCCAAGCGCAAATCTGATCCAGTAAATGGGTCAAAAGAGTTTGTACGTCGTTATCTTGCCCGCTAATTGTAGACATTATGCGAATTAAGGATTCTAATTCTTGGGCTTTATTCCACTCTATTACACCACGAGTTGCCATTTGCAATACTTCATCGCGAGAAAACGGCTTGATAAAGTAGCCAACATCGGCTCCGGCAGCACGCACAATGTTGGCTATATCATAGTCACTATAGGCGGTGATAACTATAATACCTACACGAGAATCTATAGTGCGGATATGCTGAATAGTTTCTATGCCATCCCAAATTGGCATACGCATATCGCAAAAAATTATGGCATAGGGT
Organism: Candidatus Achromatium palustre; assembly: GCA_001044195.1. GTDB lineage: Bacteria > Pseudomonadota > Gammaproteobacteria > Chromatiales > Chromatiaceae > Achromatium > Achromatium palustre. The sequence continues at coordinate 5,029 of LFCU01000276.1, read as the reverse complement.
CGGCATTCGGCCAGTGACATCTGTACTAATTCAAAGCCACGTTTACCGTTTTCTGCAGTATCGATTGTAAAATTCCAACGACTTTGAGGAACATGAGTTGATGCTGGTATTTCATCATCATCAAACAATAATGCGGCGGCATCACGTAGGGTATTATGACGATCATTATCAGGTGTTTTCAAAATAGTGCAGAAATTTTCGCGTACCGCCTCTTCATCATCAATAATTAGGATACGGGTATTAAGTACTCTATTTTTTTTATTCATGGTTAAAAGCCCCTTCGACAAAATAAATCTCTGCATTAGCACCACACATTAAGCCATCGCTTTGCAAAGATAAATGGCCACCCATAGCATTGATAATCTTTTGACAACTAGCTAAGCCCATACCAGATTCACGCTTTTTATTGCTATGTCTACGATCAAAAAGTTTCATTGCATTTTCCGGGACAAAACCAATACCATTATCTGTTACCTTAATATGTAAACTTTCTTCTTGACGTTTAGCACTTATGCGAATTATCGGCACCCGGGCTGGTTTTTCCTCAACTTGATCTACTGCCTCATAGGCATTTTTGACCAGATTAATTAACACTCTCAACAATGAACTGCGATCAAGTTTTAATTTAGGTAAATTCGCTGGAATATCGGTTTCCAAATGTCCACCACGTTTGCCAATCGACTCAATGACCAGGGTAACTAAATCATGTATCAAAGAACCAAGATGATATGTGCCTTTGCTGGCGGCTGAACCTGCTTGGGCATAGGAACGGTTAATATCCAGCAATTCACGGACATGGTTGACATAATAGGTCATGTTATCGCAATGCGCATTCACTTCAACAGTGGTGCTTTGTATATCCATAATAACCGAAGATAGCATATTAATTAGAGCTACACCCTTACCAGATCCAAGGCCCGTGTCCAGTTGTGTCTGTCGTTTTTGTAAAAATGACAACAAGCGTTGTAGCTGAGTAAGAGCTTCATGATCCTGGACTAAGCGACTAAGTTCCGAAGCACGTCCAGTAACACCAATCATAGCATTACCTATATCGTGTAAAATTGAAGCGGCCATTTCGATCTTACCATTTTGTTCAGCTTCGATTAATGCGGCACGCTTTGCTAAATTTTCAATAGCAATTTGCTGCATAGCACGCGCACCTGCGATTTCTACTGCTTCCCATTCCACTGCTTGATTATGAACTACCTGTTCCCATACTGCGAATGAATTTCGTGGCGATAGCACTTCCTTTCCAGTTGCACTATCAATGCTCACAGGTTTATTAGGATCTCCTGCCCATTGTACAGTTTGCAATTCTTCAGGGCGTAGCCATAGCAAAAAAGAATTAGCATCAGCAGAGATTGGACACCATAATATACCACTGGCAGTATCCTTAATAGTAAGAGCAGCATCATACTCATCGATCAAACGTGAACTAATCCAAATTTTAGTTTTTTGCTGCAACCAATTAAGTAATTTATTTAACTTATCCGTTTCCGGTAACACACCAATCTGTATTTCTACTCCATCGATTATGCCAATGAATCCATGAGCTTTAGTGAGTTCAAGTATCTGTTTGTGATTTATATTAGTTGCATCCCAGTGGCGTGGTGCGTGAATAGCCTCTTGATGATATAGTAAATATGCTTGCTCTTCCCGTTGCTGCATCAAAGTAAGGCGTGTTGATACTAATCGGCCTAAGGTATTACAGGCTTGGCGTTGATGCAGCGATAACGATTGTGGTCTGCTATCATGAGCTGCGATCAAACCCCACAAACCATTTTCGGATATTAAAGATATTGACATGCTGGCGCGTACATTCATATTACGCAAATACTGGATATGCACAGGTGATACACTACGCAGCCAAGATTGAGACAGATCTAACGGGGTCTTCCTTGTCCCAATGATAGGTATAGTTTGACTATAGACATCAGCTACTAAACGAATGCGATTATCATAATAAAGACGACGGGCTTGTGGTGGGATATCCGAAGCCGGAAATCGCAACCCCAAATATGCCTCGTGTGCCTTTGAATTTTCTAATATTTCGGCAATAACCTCACCATGCCAGTCATTACCAAAACGATATATCATTAGATGTTCAAAGCCAATTATCTCTGTTACCACTTCAAGAGTGCGCTGTAAAATCCCTGCTTCAGTTTTTTCGGCAAGAATTTTCTCCAAACCAATTCCCAGTATGTATAACGGATCAGTCTCTGCTGTCGATTTGGGGGCAAGCAGTTCTACTATAAGTACTTTATTTGTGTAATGTATTAATGCAGCAAATTGCTTGCCTGTACAAGTCAGCAAATTTTCCGACCAGAAACTAGAAGTCGAACTATCTTGTAATGTAGTAGCACTAGCTTCGGTAAAAATCGCCGTAAGAGGCATACCCAGTTCGACTTTGTCGATAAAATCCTTTGCATTAGCCGCATAATATGCCAATTCCATTGTGCCATCAGTTACTTCCGTATTTGCAAATGCTAATAAGGTGCCAAATGATTGAATAGCACCAGAAAGATGAATAGGTTCCTCAGCACAACGATCAAGTAAGCTGGAATCGAACACATGTTGTTTATCTTCAGACATAATTTTATTTATTCTATCTAGTTTGTAAGTAACGCATTGTATACTAGACATTATCCGAAACCTCAGTTATCGCCTTATGAATATTGATTTGAAAGAGGGTTTCGGATAAAGTTTACTATATCATGTTAAATGCTTCCATTAAAATAACATGTAGCTAGGTAGGGTGCGCAGTTAATTTATGGTGCGCAATGCTCACCCTACTTGGCTACCTGGCTTGATTAGGAATTTTGAGCAGTTAACATAAGTAAACCAGGTAATGGTATAGTAGTACCACGCTTGCAGTTTTGAAAATTGGAACTTTGGAGCCAATCGCGAATCGTGGCTTCTGGCCAGGCTTGGCTGCCACTGACTAAAAAGAAAAATAACTCATTAAAACCAGCTAAAGCTGAAAGCTGGTCTTGACCACCTTCATGTTGCGAATCTAAGATTACTATCCTGCCACTAGGTCGCAAAGCTGTATGCGCTTTACTAATGGCTGTAGCGCATTCTGCCGCACTTAAGTTATGTAGAATATTAAATAAAAATACCACATCAAAATTATCGCCCCACTCTATGGTGCGCAAATCTCCAGAGCGATACTGAATACGTTCTGCATATCCTGCCTCTTTTACTAATGCCTGGCCATGAGGTAATACTTCTGGTAGATCTAAAATTTCCGCTTGTGCGGTCGGATAGCGGCGGCAAAATGCTACACTGAACATGCCATGCCCACCACCTACATCTAACAAGCGTTTTGGTTCTGCATTAGATACTGGTATTCGTCGTATGACTTGCTCACTTACTAAAGATGCAATTTTGGCCAAACCACGCATGTAGTCACGCCAAAAATCAGGACTATTGGTCTTATGGTGAAAATTATCTACTTTTCCGGTCAAGATTGCAGTTTCTATAGGTTCTATACCTTGAAATAAATCGCCTATAAACCGAATGCCTTCGACTAACGAATTAGATGTTGTAGACTGGAGCCACTTGCGACTTTTAGATGTCAATGAATACAAACCAGCTTTACGATGTAGATACCCAAAGCCAGTTAGAGCATCTAGGAGTACTTTGACGGAATTTGGATCGCCATTGATAGAGTTTGCAATGGTCGCGGCATCTTTGGCATCTAAAGCTAAGACATCAAAGATCCCAAGCCGCACTCCAGCAATGATGGATCGAGACATTCCCATGCTCCAAAAGACTTCTAAAAGCGGCATGGGAACTTGACCAGAAGCGAACAAAAGCTGCAAAAATGGATTATAGGTTACAATGCCTGGTCGCATGGATTTTCCCCATTAGAATGGAAGTTAAAAAAATAAGCCTTCCAAAGGTGAGGATGCTGAAGCAAAGCGTTTCGGAGCCATACGTCCAGCTAAATAGGCATCTCGACCAGATTCTATAGCTTTGCGCATCGCCGAGGCCATGAGAATTGGGTCTTTAGCAGCAGCGATAGCAGTGTTCATTAGAACTCCGGTGCAACCAAGTTCCATGGCAATAGCAGCATCTGAGGCGGTGCCTACTCCAGCATCTACTAGTATGGGTACTTGAGCGTTTTCAACGATGGTTAGAATATTTAGACGATTCCGAATACCAAGTCCAGATCCAATTGGTGCAGCTAATGGCATAACAGCGCAGCAGCCTATATCTTCAAGTTGTTTAGCCATGATAGGATCGTCATTTGTATAGACCATTATGTCAAATCCATCTTTTATAAGCTGTTTGGCAGCTTCGATAGTGGCCATAACATCTGGAAATAAGGTCTTGGCATCGCCTAGTACTTCTAGTTTTACTAGGTTGCTGCCATTTAATAATTCTCGTGCTAGATGGCAGGTGCGTATGGCACTTTCGACATCATAGCATCCGGCTGTATTTGGTAAAATGGTATAGCGGTCTGGAGGTAAAATGTCTAAGATGTTGGGTTCATCAGGATTTTGTCCGATATTAGTACGGCGTACTGCAACAGTTACAATTTCCGCACCACTGGCTTCGATTGCAGCTTTTGTTTGATCTAAGTCTTTGTATTTGCCAGTGCCAATTAACAGTCTGGAAGTAAAATTACGTCCTGCTACGATAAAGTTGTCAGAATTTGGTGTATCCATAAGATATCAATTAGAAATTAAGAAAAGGAATTAGATATAAAATTATGATACTAAACTATCCAGTTTTTTGATATGCACTTTTAAATTAATTTAGCTTTGTATAACAGATGTAGGGCGGGAGAGCGAAGCGATCCCGCCTTTTTTGAAAATGTAGCAATTTTTTAAATTGCTATTTTCTACCCAATTTAGACATTAGACATTAGACATTATACCGATTTTTATAATCAACTGAATTTAATAGATAAAATTTTTAATTTTTCATGATGAAATCGAGATTTTAGTTAAAATCGGTATAATGTCTATTATTTCAAAGTAGTAAATTTATATAGAAGGCGGGATCGCTTCGCTCTCCCGCC
>LFCU01000144.1 GCA_001044195.1 Candidatus Achromatium palustre | reverse complement strand
GCTCATGCCAGATTCGCCGCTATCCCTTTTCGTATAAAAGGCTAGAGTATCTATCTTGCCCTTGCGTACCTCATATTCCTCTTCATATCTTAAGAATTGTATTCCATCGTAGGTAACTATATTGTCAGGAACGGTAGTAGGTGCTTTTTGATTCCTTTTGTGAATTTTGGGGATAACTGTATCAAAGATCCAGTTTTCAAAGGGTTCAGCCGATTCAAAGGTACTTTTAGTGGTAAGCTTATATACATCAATCTCAGGAATGAGCTTGGTCTTAGGGTCTAATGCTCTAACTTCTTGATTTTCTTGGACGGCGTAAATTAGGGCGTCTATATCTATCAATGACTTAGCTCGTTTACAGTGCATAGTAATTGCATTGCGAGGTTTCTTATACCCCAAAGCTTTTGCGATATCTGAGGCGATAAACCAGATAGTATCCTCTATCAGCAGCACTCTAATAAAGATGCTCTGAAATACAAACGTTATTAATTCTACTGACATAAATTGTCACCTTAAATATGGTATTTTGTAATGTAATATTTATGGTTAATTATAGCGTATACTATTAGCACATTCAAAACATACCAAACAACAATATTGAATATTGCCTCCTCAATCTATAAGGAAAGTAAAAGAAACCAGATATGATGCAGACTTAACATTCATCCTATAAATTGAGGCACTACCCAAACAGCAGTAACAGAATATGCCAAATCTCAACACTAAATGTATTGATACTAACCACTATACACTTTGTTTTAACAAATCTAATTCATTCTGATTTATATAATCTCTTATATCTTGAATAAAGATTAATTGGATTTTAGTATCACAGGCAATGTTTTGTAATACATTCCTCTCTTCAAAAGTTATTTTACCATACAAAACTAAGGTGCATAGCTTATTCGCATGTTTCGTTTTGGCTAATTTAGCACAATAGCGACGTAATTGACCAAAGCCTTTCTCAAATTCTTCAGTGCGTTTAACTTCTATGATCATGTTATCAGTTACTATGTCTACCCTGCCTGGATAGATACCACCAATATATACTTCCCTTTCACCACCTACCATAGCATGTACAAGAGATCGATAGGCTTCTTCATCATTGGATACAAATTTGAGGATTTTAATTTCTTGAGTAAGTTTGGTGATAGTTTGTTCCTGCTCTTCTAATTGGGTATCTTTTTCAACTAACTTTAGTTCCAGCTCAGAAATCCTATTCTTAAATTTCTCATCAATAGTCTCCAAAGTAGATTTATTATGAAACAGTGCCCATTGGGGATCATATTGAGTCTTGACCTGCATTGAGTCTCGCATACCATGCTGGGTATAAGCTATATATAATTCTTTAGCTTTAGTCTTTTTATACCTAGACTCATAAGCATAGTAACGGAAGACACGCTCGCAATAGATATCTAGGACTACATGGATTGCAGGTGTCTTGATAAGGTAGAAGTCTGCTGGTTTGCCCGTACCCATTTTTGCTTTGGAAACCAAAGAGTCAGCAGAAGAATTGCCTTGTTTGCCCGTACCCTCCAAAAAAAACTCGATATTTTTTTCTTCTAATAGTTCTTGAAGAGATTTTAAAGCAATCCCACAACCATTAGCTAGACTCTTAACACTCATGCCAGATTCGCCGCTATCCCTTTTCGTATAAAAGGCTAGAGTATCTATCTTGCCCTTGCGTACCTCATATTCCTCTTCATATCTTAAGAATTGTATTCCATCGTAGGTAACTATATTGTCAGGAACGGTAGTAGGTGCTTTTTGATTCCTTTTGTGAATTTTGGGGATAACTGTATCAAAGATCCAGTTTTCAAAGGGTTCAGCCGATTCAAAGGTACTTTTAGTGGTAAGCTTATATACATCAATCTCAGGAATGAGCTTGGTCTTAGGGTCTAATGCTCTAACTTCTTGATTTTCTTGGACGGCGTAAATTAGGGCGTCTATATCTATCAATGACTTAGCTCGTTTACAGTGCATAGTAATTGCATTGCGAGGTTTCTTATACCCCAAAGCTTTTGCGATATCTGAGGCGATAAACCAGATAGTATCCTCTATCAGCAGCACTCTAATAAAGATGCTCTGAAATACAAACGTTATTAATTCTACTGACATAAATTGTCACCTTAAATAT
>LFCU01000137.1 GCA_001044195.1 Candidatus Achromatium palustre | reverse complement strand
AAAAATTGCAGTCATATCTGTAGATAAGTTATAAGACAGTTTTAAGTCATTTGAATGCTTGAATAATAGTTCTAATTTTTTTAGCTCTTCTTCTGGTAATTCAGTAGGAGATTTTCTTAATATCAACATGACATTATTTAATTTTTCGTATTCATTTTTTGGCAATTATTTTTTTAATCTACGCATTTCTTTTTTGCGTACATTTTCTAGTTTTTCTCTGTATAATTTGGCTACATGGAATCGATCTGCAACTACTTGTACTTTCTTTCTAAATACTTCTTTAGCAGCGTTTATGAAGCCTATATATAAGTCTGAGCATACTATCTGGACGGTTTGGCGTAGCCTCCAAGGAATCTTATTAAAAAACTTTTTTACAGTGGCTTTTTCTCTATTTTTTAGTACTGCAAGTATTTTGAGTTTTCCTTCTATCATTGTCGTAACTATTACGACAAAGTCTTTATGCCCTTTTTTGATGGATATTTCATCAATACCTAAATATTTTAGTTCTTTTATATCTTCCCAAGTAATTTGTGTTGAAATGTTTCTTTCAAGAATTCCTTCGACAACATCATAGCTAATATCCTCTTTAATGCTTACGTCTTGAATTGTGCTATTTATTAGTAATAGCAAGATGTGTTTTTCATATTGTTTGGTGCAACTACACTTCTGTTCGTACCAATCGACTACTTGAGTTGTGGTTGGCTTGTTAGCGCAATGTTCACATACATATCGTAACGGGGTTATCCGGATGTAGGTTTTATTTCCCCAGATAGGCATGTGCCTGAGTTTTATTGGGGAGCCAGAAGCGCATGGTTTACAAATATGTTCGCCACACACATGGCATTTTGTTCCATGCAGTGTGCTTGTTGCACGTATTATAGTATCTCCATTGGTATCTTGAGAGATAAAATTGATCTTCAGGCCAGGTATGCCTAGCAGTTTACTTAACACTTGATTGTCTTGTAGAATCATGTTGAATTTCCCTATTGTTGACTAAGATTTTCGTGTAACATATATTATATCTTATCTGATTTGAAAATGAAAGTCCAAAGAACCGCTTTACGTGCCGAAATAATACGGATATATGCTTTTTGTGGTTCGTGTTGTTGCAATGTGTGTGCTAAAGCGAGTAGCTTGCCATCCGATGAGGTATCAAGTGTAAACCATCTTTCTTCATTGTTAGGTGCAATATAGCTATGTCTTGTATCTAGCACTGTTAGTGCCAAAGGATCCAATAAAACAGTTGCTGCTTGTGAAAAATGCACACCATGGCTTTGTGATGTTGGCTTTTGCTTTATTAGGATCCCAGGTAATTTCAAGTTCTAAGTTATTCACATCAAATCGTACCATAAATAACAGTCTAGCCAGATAGGATACGCAGATCCCTTACCTGGATGTTCATAGTTAGGTGCAATTAGTGAAGCGTAATCGCACATTTTTAAACATAGAATTCGACAAGTAATTTGTAGCAAAATGGCACAATGCCCGCAGATTTTGCATTCTACTTTGCTGTGATGTACAAAATTTGGTGTATAAGTTCCAGATATACGGTGTTAATTAGTTGTCATAGTGTCCACCAATAGCGTAGATATGGACATGTTGATTATCAAAACTGTAAATCAAGCGTTCTTTAGCAGATAAACGCCTTGAATATTTGCCACTGAGAGCATATTTTAACGCTTCTGGTTTGCCTAAACCTTGGGTCAAATCTTCACAGCGTTGCATTTCCTTTAATATTTCCCGTAATTTTTTGTGGGAACGTTTATCTCTTTTGCGTAGTTCTTCATAATTTTCCCATGCGGATTGATGAAAAATAAGGTCACGCATGTGTTAATCTTTATCCAAGTCAAGTTGTTCATCTGATGGCATAAACCACCATTCAGGTTTTTGTTCAGCGGCTTGTATTTGCTGCATGAGATGGGGGTTATTGAGTATATAGTCTGTTTCAGAATATGCTTGTTGTTGCTTGAATTGCAAAAATTCAATAAAACGTAGTACTTCCAACATATTAGTCGGCGGTAATAATTGCACTTGTTGATAAATTTTTTCTACAATTGGATCCATGGTGACTCGTTATAATATAACTATAGCAAAAAAATTTTTAAAAAGAACGCAGGTACGATTAGTGAAGCGTAATCGCACATTTGCAAAATTTTAAAATAGTTGTACAATTGTCATTATGAACATCATAGCAGATACAAATATATTTTTGGCGGTTGTTTTAAATGAGCCAGAAAAGCGATTGATTATTGAACTTACTGCAAAATCTGATGTTATTTCTCCAGAAATATTACCATACGAAATTGGCAATGCACTATCAGCCATGATAAAGAGAAAACAGCTAACAGCAGAAGAAGCATTAAGAGCACAAGTAGCAGCAAATAAAATACCTGTGAGGTTGATCACTGTCGATATTCAATAGACATTATCCGAACCCCGTCATTCCTGCGAAAGCAGGAATCTATATCTTAACAATCATCTTATGTTTGCTAGGATGGTAGAGGGTTTCGGATAATGTCTAATCTGCACTAAAATTGGCTGTTGAGTTTAATATTTATGCCTATGATGCATATTTTTTGCAATCTGCTAAATCAATGTCTTGCCCATTGTTGACTCTTGATAACAGAATGAAGCAAGTTGCCCTTAATTTAAATATAGAAATTTTGGAGTAAATTTAGTGAAAGTATTTACTTACTCAGAGGCTAGGCAAAACCTGTCAAAAATACTTGTACTTGCTCAGTCAGAGGAAATAGCAATAAAAAGAAAGGATGGTGCTGTATTTTCGTTAAAGATGAAGGAACAAAGCACATCATCACCATTTGATGTTGTCGGAATAAAAACAACGGCAACCACACAAGATATACTTGAAGCTGTCAAAAACAGCAGAGCCGTAAATACGATTAGTGAAGCGTAATCGCACATTTTTAAACATAGAATTTAATAAGTAATTTGTAGCAAAATGGCGCAATACCCGTTGTTTATTGCGCCCTACCTCATTATTACGAGTTATGCGTTAATCAAAAACTTAGTTTAATGGTGACTTAAGAGCATGAATAATTTTATTCATAACTGTTGCACTAGGCATAGGCATAACCATGTCAATGGATTTAGGAATGCCAGTAATTTGCAAGACCGAAGGCTCATTTTGTACCCCTAATAGTCCAGTGCGAAAACCATGTTGTTCCCATGCAATGTTTTGCACTTGAGGATCTAACAACGCTTGCTCTAATCGTTTGCATTCCGGCTGAAGATGAATAAGAGGATGACTAGCAAAAACTGTTGGACTTGGATATAGAATATCGATCTTTTGACGAATCAATTGCTGATAGTTAGGCAATTCTAAAATTAATTCTGGTAATTGGTTTTCATAACCTACTATTATTGGTCTTGAACCCATGCCTTGTTTCAGAAAATTTTCAAATATATCGCCAGATGAGTGTTCCATGTGCCCCATATAACGAAAATAAGTCTGTACCTTACCAAGAACCTGGGGTAATGTATCAGTTGTCACTACATTGCCATTATTAAGTAGATTAGCTAACATTCCAGACCATATATTGCCAGAATTGGATTTGATTGGATTGGTAGAAAATATTTTGATGGCACCATAGATATTGAGTCTTAGTGTCTCTTTCCATCTTCTTTTGGCCATAATCTGCTCTACAAACAAAGCCGCATTTATTTCGTAATTGCCTTCAGCACGTTTTTTTACTATTCCTGCCTTAATTAATGCTTCAGTTACTGGATGCCAAGCGTAAAATACTATTGGCGAATTAAAAATATTCTCATCTCGCAACACATTTTTGCCAGATATTCTAGCTAATTCAACTGCAATCTGATTAGAGGGCCAAATACAATGCATATCATGAGTATTAAGGATTGTGGCCATCTCAATGCTACCTGCTTTGTGAGCATTGAGGGTAATTTGATATTTCTGTAGAATTTGCTGAATTTGTGGGTTATGCAAAAAACGCTTTTTTTCTCCCCCATAATAGATGTTAATTTGGACCATCTTGCCTGTTGATATAAGAGGGCAATGTTTGCTATCAAAATAGCAATATTCTAGGTAGAGAAGTAGCACTCCACCTAATAAAGTAGCTAGAATGCTAGTAATGATTATTTTCATGCTTGCGAATCTTGATGTTTGTTTCTTTGGTATGACGACCGGAGAGCCTAAACTGTGTTGCGTAGCTGTTTTATTATCAAAAGACATCTTTAGTTTTCCAGTAATACATTATTCGAAACCATAATTATTGCTATACGATTATTAGGTTAGCAAAAAGGAATCGAATAATGTTTATTATATTTCGATACAGTTTAGGTGTACTGTCAATTTTGTTGCTAATTATAGCCCTTAGCCTTTCTTAACGTCTTGGGCAGATCACCCTTGCTATGGAAAAGTCGTCCTATGGACAACTTTGTCAACTGCCGTAGCTGAGATTCATCGGAATTACCAAACGCAATCGCATGAATTGGAATGTCTTTACCAAATGGAAGCTTATCCAATTGGTGCAAAAATGCAGATTTACTGTTTGAATCAGAGCGACCATCAGTCATGGCAACTATGGCTGGAAGGTAATTCCACAAAGTACCTTTGTTATGATAGACATGGATTTCCTCCAGTGCTTTCAGCAAGGCACCATACATGTTAGTACCACCACTTGCATGTAATGTTTGGGTTTTTTGCAATAATGTCAGGATTTCATCCGATTGATTGCCTGTTAATTTCCAAACTGCAACGACACCATGATTGAAAGGAATAACGATGGTTACATCTTTAGCTCCTATTTGCAACAAATTGGTTGCAGCTATTGTGGGATCTAGTAAATTAAACATAGCGTTACGCAGTTGTTGAATGCCATCGCCCCCCATACTTCCAGATACGTCAAGCACCCAAACGGTTAAACTAGGTTTACGCAGCGAAGTTTGATATAGATTTAATGCCTGCATGATAACATTAGCTGATGGGACTGGAATAGTCGCTATTTGACGTTGAATATCTATACCCCATTGTGGATTCCACACAAATGTATCCGCAGCTTCCACATCCAAGCCTATAATGCCAGTACGTCGTCCCATTGCCTTAATCTGTTCTTGGATGGACTTAGATAGTAAATAATTTTGCAAGGCCAAGAAGACATTCTCTTTTGCTGCATTGTTCTTATCTATATAGCCTAATGTAGAATCGGCTATCATAATGCCATCAGTAGGATAAATTGCATACAAAGGTTCTTGATTGCGAGCCACTAATCCTGGAATCTTCTTGCCATGTTTGTTGGTCCAACCTAGATTGGCTTCAATAATCATTGCTTCATAGTTAAAAATAGCATCAAGTTTATCTGGATTTGCTACATAAGCTTCTTTGAGCCAACCAGAACTGCCGGAACCACGATCAACTGTCGCCAAGATACGTCGCACCCGATCCTGAATAGTAGGATCATTTAAATGCTCAGGCAACAAAATGTCTGGACGCTTGGCCATTGCATACAAAAAACCAATATAGGCTGAAGTACCAGAATTGGATTGCGTAGCTGAGGTCATACCTAAGCGAAATTTACCAGCCTCTGCTGCATTTAAAATATCTGTAATAGTTACATTAGGATTGTCTATCCAGCCTAAAGATTCGGCAATGGTTTTTTTAAGACCTAATACTACTGGAGAGCGCAGGATAGATTTTTCATGCCGTACTACATGTTGAGTGTCACCTAATGTAATCCATAGACTATTGGCTGGCCATATAGCATCGTATTCACAGCCTTTGCCAAGCTTAAGACAGTGTGAAATATCTACACTACCCATATATTTCAAATGGATTGAATAACCCTGTTGTTTGGCCCATTTTTGAATTATAGGCTCCAGACCTTTATTTTCGGAGCCAGAAACAATAGACAATACTGCATAATGTGCATTAAGTTTAGCCGCATCATTTTGGGAATGGAAATGTGTGTAGGCAAAAACAGCAATTCCTATTATGATTATAAATATAAACAACTTACGCATAAGTTTATCTCCAAATGGTGTGGATGGTGATTAAAAATCTTTCTCACAATTATTATACTCAATAAACATTACAGTAAATTTACATAAAATTGATATTATATAAGCCAATTGTAATGTTAGTAAATATGATAGGCCGCCACAGCATACAGCTTTTCTGATTCTACCGCTTTCTGTGGGTATATATGTATTTGATAATGCTAGATAAAATTATGAGCTACAAACAACTTATATTCAAAAAAGTATTGTAAGTGTGTAATATCAATATTTATAAAGCTATCTATACGTAGGATATTGTTACCCACAGAAATCGGTAGAATCAGAATTATTTATTTTTTATTATATTATTAATTTATTATTAGCAATAGCTTGTAGATACAACTCCTCATAACGAGTAGCACTTCGATCCCAACTAAAATTTTGCTGCATCCCATTAAGTGCCAATTTTTGCCAAGTATCTGGCGCATACGTATACATCTGCATGGCCTGTTTTAAGGCATACCAAAGCCCTTCAGAATCAGGATGCTCAAATACAAAACCTGTTGCTATCCCTTGAGCTAAATTATCTAAAGAGGCATCTATTATCGTATCTGCTAAACCACCAGTGTTATGCACTATTGGCACTGTACCATACCGAAGACTATAAAGCTGGGTCAGCCCACAAGGTTCAAAATGAGATGGCATTAAAAAACAATCACTACCCGCTTCAACAAGATGCGCTTGTTGTTCATCAATTTTATGCTCTACATTCACCCCAACTTGATTAGGGTACTGTTTCGCAACAGTACGCAACTCTTGTTCTAGTACAGCATCACCAAAACCCTGAAATACCACTTGGACTTTATGCTTAGTTATCTGATTATTTAGTAACTGTGGCAATACAGATAAAATGAGATCTACCCCTTTTTGTGCTGTGACTCTACCTACATAACCAAACAGCATGGCCTGAGTATCTTTAGGTAATCCAAACGCCTCTTGCAATACCAATTTATTAGCCGTTTTATTGGCAAAACTCTCTATATCATAGTTATGAGCAATATAAGGATCTGTAGCTGGATTCCATTCTTTATAGTCGATTCCATTTAGGATGCCGCTAAAGCGATCTCCCAATTGGGCTAACATACCATCAAAACCACAACCTAATTTAGGTAAACAAACCTCTTTAGCATAAGTGGGACTTACGGTATTTACGCAGTTAGAAAATAAAATACCACTTTTGAGAAAAGAAAAATCTCCATGATATTCAATTCCTTGAGGATTCCATAAGGATTCTGGTAATTTAAGACGTTTAAATGCGGCACGATCAAAAATTCCTTGAAAACACAAGTTGTGAATAGTAAAGACTATGGCTGGGATGTTAGAGATGTTTGATCTATCAGATAAAAATAACGGCACAAGTCCAGTTTGCCAGTCATTGCAATGGACTATATCAGGTTGCCAATGAAGTCCAGCCTGATCTTTAGCTAATAGGCTAATAACCCGACATAATAGGGCAAAGCGTTCGGGATTATCACCCCAATCAGTACCAGCAAGATTGGTATAGGGATTGCCACCACGATCAAAATGTTCATGAGCAGAAACTAGATAGACATGAGCGTTAATATTATGCAGTTGGCTTTCTAATAGGTATATTACTTCTTTAATCCCAGGTAGATTTAGTGTGGCGACGGTTGTAACTTCGCCTGCTTTACGTAGAGCCATTGGATATGCTGGCAAAATTAGACGTACATCGTGGCCACGGGCGCGTAAGGCCGCAGGTAGACTGCCACTGACATCAGCAAGGCCACCAGTTTTGATAAAAGGTAAAGCTTCACTAGTAGCAAATAAGACTTTTAGTGATGCTGTATGATTTGTCTGAGCCATAAGGTTGGTATATAAATTAACTGTTTTTGGTCTTTTTATCGTTTCCACGTTTTGCGTGGGAACGCATCCTGGACGCTCCTATGTTCTAGTTCCTACACAGAGTATAGGAACGAGATAGTGTAAAGTATTTTTGGAAGCATGCATAAGAAGAATGCCGATAATTTCTGATTCTACCGCTTTTTTGTGGGTATATAAATATTTTATAATACTAGATAAAATGGTTGTGGCCTAATTCTACTTTGTCACATTAAAAATTAACTTATTAATTTACAAAGAATTGATGCAAAGTATTGTTTTCAATAAAATAAAGGTCTTATTTGGTAATTTGACAAAGTAGAACTAAAGGTTAGTGATATTTTGCTGTAAATAGTTTGGCTTTACTTACATTGTTATCTTTAAATCACTAACGCTTGGGCCACTACCCTTTCAACATGTCTATGGTAAAATCGCTATAACTCATAATATTGTGTCTTTTATGGGGAATGGGACTGGTTCAGTCTGATGTTTGAATATAACATCATAATTATATTACATTATTTCTATAATAGTTGTAAGGTCTCACAATAGAAAATTTACAAGCAAATTTTTCAAATTGACACTATCACAATATCTAGGACAAAATTTTGAGACGATTTTAGAGGATAGCATAATAAAAATTGTTTTTAAATAACATAATGTTAGTTGATGAATTAGACTGAACCAGTGCCTAAGACTGTCAACCCAACCTACTTAAGCCTCTTTATGGCTACGTTGATTATGTACCAACCATACATTGTCAGAACCCAGTAGATTTTTAAGACCTTGCAACATCTGATTATTAGGATGCACATACCAAGTTTTGCCAAGACGCAACAACCCTACACTATCAGCACGTTGATATTCTATTGCCACTAAACATTTACCACCTACATAAGGTGTCAGTATATCTTTTAATGAAGTTACAAATTCGTTTACAGCACTGATGCCAGTACCATCAATACGCATATGTACTCGTTCCACGGTGCGTTCCCTAATTTGTTCTAAAGTAAATATTTGTTCAGCCCTTACAGACCACTGGCCTCGATACTCATCATGCGTTAGAATGCCATTAATGATCAATATTTTATCAACATTTAATAGATTATGGCAGTTGGTATATACTTCCGAAAAGACTACTACGTCTAAGCGTCCGGTGTGATCTTCCAAGATTAGCGAACCCATACTACCAGTCTTCGGCGTATTACGGTGATGTACCTCTGTTACTAATCCAGCGACCATTACCTTATGACCGCTTGGTTGTTTCCGGGTTCCAGATCGAACTGGAATACTATTATTGGATAGTAATTTGGCAATCGGGTTAGTAGTTAATTGGCTTAATTCCGTAGCAAAACGATCTATCGGATGGCCGCTAATATATACACCCAAAGTAGATTTTTCACCACGCAATCGTTCGTCAGAATCCCACTCTAAAGTAACAGGTACAGTATTTGGATCGATTAGATTCGTAGCGGTTTCTGCATCCGAGCTAAACATATCTGTTAAACCAGATTGTTCAGTGTTTAATCGTTGTTCAGCTAATTTGATGGCTAATGATAGCTGGCGCATTAAGGTAGCACGATTTTTTCCCAAACCATCCATAGCCCCAGCACGAATCATAGTTTCTAAGACGCGGCGATTGACTTTACGGGTATCGACGTGGCAACAAAAATCGAATAAATCTTTGAATGTTCCAGTTCGGTTGCGAGTTTCCAAGATACTATCTATGGCTGCCGCACCTATACCTTTAATCGCTCCTAAACCATATACTAAGGTATGCATATTTTCTACTGTAAAGCCCCATTCAGATTTATTAATATCTGGTGGTTGAATCTTAAGCTGCATATTGCGGCATTCTTCAATAAAATTTACCACTTTATCGGTATTATCCATATCAGCTGATAATACAGCAGCCATAAAAGCGGCTGGATAATGAGTTTTTAACCAGGCGGTTTGATACGACAATAGGGCATAAGCTGCGGAATGGGATTTATTGAAACCATATTTAGCAAACTCAGCCATTAGATCAAAGATGTATCCTGCTGTTTCTTGAGTTACACCATGAGCTAATGCCCCTTCAATAAATCCAGCCCGTTGCTTGTCCATTACCTCTTTGACCTTTTTGCCCATAGCACGACGTAATAGGTCAGCACTTCCTAAAGAAAAACCTGCCAACACTTGGGCAATTTGCATTACTTGTTCTTGATAGAGAATAATGCCATAAGTAGGTTTCAATATAGTCTCTAGGCTAGGATGTGGGTATTCAACTTTAGCTTTACCATGCTTGCGGTTAATAAAGTCATCTACCATGCCAGAGCCTAAAGGACCAGGACGATATAGGGCAACTAGTGCGATAATATCCTCAAAATTATCTGGTTTGAGTTTGCGTATTAGTTCTTTCATACCACGCGATTCTAGCTGAAAGACAGCGGTCGTATCGCCACGCCTTAATAATTCAAAACAGCGCACATCGTCTAAAGGTAACGCATTGATTTCTATTATAGGTTTATGTTGTGCTTTGCGAGTTTTATTAATATTTTGTAAGGCCCAATCGATAATAGTCAGAGTGCGTAATCCTAAAAAATCAAATTTAACTAGCCCCACTTGCTCGACATCATCTTTATCAAACTGGGTTACTAAGCCTTCGCCATTGGCTTCACAATATAAGGGGGTAAAATCAGTAAGTTTGCCCGGGGCAATGACTACACCACCAGCATGTTTGCCAGCATTACGCGCTAGTCCCTCTAAGGATTGGGCCATATCAATTAGGGTTGTAACCTCTTCTTCAGTTTCGTAACGGTTACGAAGTTCGGCATTATCTTCTAGGGCTTTCTGAAGAGTCATCCCAATTTCAAAGGGAATCAATTTGGCAATCTGATCGACAAATCCGTAGGGATGTCCTAACACCCGGCCTACATCTCGCACCACTCCCTTGGCAGCCATACTGCCATAGGTAATAATTTGCGATACGGCATCACGTCCATAGCGTTCTGCTACATATTCTATAACTCGATCCCGCCCTTCCATGCAAAAATCGACATCAAAATCTGGCATAGATACCCGTTCTGGATTGAGAAATCTCTCAAACAATAGATCATAGGGTAATGGATCTAAATCAGTGATTTTTAAAGCATAAGCGACTAGAGAACCAGCTCCAGAACCACGTCCTGGTCCCACTGGAATATCATGCTCTTTGGCCCATTGAATAAAATCTGCTACAATTAGGAAATATCCAGCAAAGCCCATTTGAATAATAGTAGTGAGTTCCAAGTCGAGGCGAGCTTTATATTTAGCCTGATGCTGCGGTATATTTAATTGATCTAAACGTTGGTTTAGACCAGTATGAGCCTGTTGCCGCAAATAAGCATCTAGTTCTACTCCTTTGGGGGTAGGAAATTGTGGCAAATAGTTTTTACCCAAACTAAGTTCTAAATTGCAACGTTTCGCAATCTCTATCGAATTTTCTAATGCCTCAGGCAAGTCGGAAAACAAAATTGCCATCTCTTCTGGTGATTTAAGGTATTGCTCGGCACTATAATTTTTAGGCCGTTGCGCATCATTCAGCACCATTCCTTGATGAATGCAAACTCGAGCTTCATGGGCTGTAAAGTCCTGGGCGTGGAGAAAGCGCACATCATTAGTAGCCACAACTGGTACGCCAGTATCTATGGCTAATGTGACTGCTTGCTCTAAATATTCTTCTTCCTGAGGACGCATGGTACGGATTAGCTCTAGATAGTAACGATTAGGAAATAATTTTGACCAATAGGCTAATAAAGTTTTAGCTTTATCTGCATGGCCTGCTAATAGAGCTTGTCCTATATCACCGTTCCGTCCGCCTGATAAAGCAATTATGCCATTGCTAGATGTTTCTATCCAGCTTTTCTCTAAAAGTGGTATCCCTAGATGTTGGCCTTGTTGATAACCTTGGGATACTAAATTTGTTATGTTTTTATAGCCAATAGTATTTTGGGCTAATAGTACCAAGCGAAATGGTTGTTTGGGGTTATTGTGATTGTTAAGCCAAGCATCTACACCGATAATGGGTTTTATTCCAGCAGCTTCAGCGGCTTTATAGAATTTAACTAGGGCAAATAAATTTGCTTGGTCAGTAAGTGCTATAGCTGGCATATCGGCTGCTGCCACGCTTTTAACCAAGGGTTTGATACGTACTAGGGAATCAACTAGAGAATATTCAGAATGTAGGTGTAAATGGACAAAATTGGGTGGCACTAGTTTAAAACCTTTGTAAGTGTAGGATGCACAATGCAGTAACAAGTGCTTTCATGTTGATATTATGCACATATAATACAACATGTCAACAATTGTTGATATTTTTTTCGACTATACCTTCCTTTAGCAAAGGACGCACTGCTTGCTGGAGACTGGCAAATAATTGAGAATTGTATTTTGCCTCTTGAGCCAAAAGCAGTTTTATACGCATACGTTCTGTAGGGACAGCAAAACAAGCTGGACAATTATCTATAATTATTGGCAAATTAGCCGTATTAGCAAAGGCAGCAGTCTGACTTTCTCGACAGTAGACAAGAGGACGAATGACTCGTATATCACCAGCATCATTAAGATAATGCGCCTTCATAGTACGCAACTGACCACCATGAAACATTGACATTATTAGACTTTCTGCTATATCGTCAAAATGTTGTGCTAAAGCTAAGACATTGTAGTCATGTTTGCGACATAAGGAATACATAATGCCACGCCTCATACGAGCACAGTAAGCACAATAAGAATTACCTTGCAATTGAGTTTTAGCGCGTTCCATTATAGGTTCTTGACAATAGAACCAAGTTATATTAAGTTTAGTATAATATTTTTTAAGTGAGGTAGGATCAAATCCATCACTTTGTGGATCTATAGTTAAGGCTGCAAATTCAAAACGAACTGGTGCATAAGAACGTAGATGTGCTAAAATATGTAACAAAGTGAGTGAATCTTTACCACCTGATACACCTAATAGAATACGATCTCCATCTTTTATCATGCCAAATTCAGCAATGGCACGACCTACTTTGCGCATTAGAGATTTAGGTGGTTTTATAAATAAATTAGAATTATATTGGCTATAATCTCTAAGTGGGGATACTATTATATTTTTTTGCGAAAGATCCATAGAACGTTTCTAATTATTTCATTGTAGGTTGAGTTGCGCATCCTTGGGCAACCTGCCATTACTGTTATCCATAAGACAGTAGGGTGCGCAATGCTCACCCTACTAAAATTTAACCCTTAAAGGAAGAATAATGCAAGAAAACCTCCTATTAATAATGAGCGTAATCCTAGTCAACAACTTTGTCTTGGTAAAATCGCTAGGACTATGCCCATTTATGGGAGTATCCCGCAAATTAGAAACCGCAATTGGAATGGGGTTTGCTACCACATTTGTACTCACATTATCCGCTTTTTGTGCCTACTTAGTAAATCATTATATCCTAGAACCCTATGCCATTGAATACTTGCGAATCATTGCCTTTATATTAGTTATAGCAGCTACAGTACAATTTACCGAAATGGCTATGCGCAAAACCAGCCCGGTACTATATCAAGTGCTGGGAATCTTTTTACCACTTATTACTACTAACTGCGCAGTATTAGGAGTTGCCCTCCTAAACTTTCAAGCCCAACGTAACTTAGTTAATGCCACCCTATATGGCTTTGGTGCTGCATTAGGATTCTCTCTAGTCTTAGTCCTATTTGCCGCCATGCGAGAACGTATAGCAGTTGCCGATGTACCTGAACCGTTTCAAGGTGCCCCTATCTCCTTCATAACCGCAGGTCTCATGTCTCTAGCATTCATGGGATTTACTGGAATAGTCCCAGGTTAATTAAAATTACTATGATTATGGGGATTATAGCCTTATCAATAGTAGCTGCCATTGCTGGATTGGCTTTAGGATATGCTAAGATATATTTTCAAGTTGCAGGCGATCCAGTTGCTGATAAAGTAGATGCATTGTTACCCCAAACACAATGTGGACAATGCGGTTATCCTGGATGTCGTCCTTATGCTGAAGCGATTGCAGCAGGAGAAGCTGATATCAATCGATGTGTGCCTGGAGGTGAGACTACTGTTATTGCGTTAGCAGATTTGTTTAAACGCGATCCAGCGACACTTACCGTTACTCCTGTGGTTCCAGCAAAAGCAGTGATTGACGAACAAATCTGTATAGGCTGTACTCTGTGTATTCAAGCATGTCCTGTAGATGCTATTGTAGGTGCGGCAAAACATATGCACCAAGTCATTGCGGAAGAATGCACAGGTTGTGCGTTGTGTGTACCACCTTGTCCAGTGGCATGTATTAGTATGATACCTATTAAGCCAACTATTGCATCTTGGCATTGGCCTATGCCTGATACGTCTACATCATCAAATGTGTATTAATCTATTGTTTAAACCATATTAAATCCATGAACCCCAAAGATCTTAATACCGTCCGCGAACACATCGCATCCCGCATTATTGGTCAACAAGCTTTTATTGACAGCATGTTAATTTGCCTAATAAGTGATGGACACTTATTGGTCGAAGGTATGCCAGGTTTGGCCAAAACTACAGCGGTTAAAGCCCTTGCTGAATCTATAGAGGGAGATTTTCATCGTATCCAATTTACTCCAGATTTATTACCCTCAGATTTAATTGGCACCGATATCTATCGCCATGAAAAGGGCGAATTTGAATTTCGACCTGGCCCATTATTTCATAATATTCTATTAGGCGATGAAGTAAATAGAGCACCAGCCAAAGTACAATCAGCTCTTTTAGAGGCAATGGCCGAGCAACAAATTACCGTAGGACAGCGCACCTATCCATTGCCGAAATTATTTATGGTACTAGCAACTCAAAACCCAGTAGAACAAGAGGGCACTTACCATCTACCAGAAGCTCAATTGGATAGATTTTTAATGCAGGCTCAAGTAGAATATCCAACTCGAGATGAAGAAAGACAAATCTTAGAATTAGATAGTAACCAGCAAAAAGCTATCCCTAAACCTATAAGCAAACGCTTGTCACAAGCTGACCTATTTGCTATGCGCCAACATGTCGCTAAAATGTATTTAGATCCCAAACTTAGCAATTATATCGTTGATCTAACCCAAGCTACTCGTAATCCTAAAGTTTATGATACAGATTTAGCGCGTTGGTGTCGCTTTGGTGCTTCACCACGGGCGAGCATTGCTTTGGCACGTTGTGCCCGTGCTCGCGCTTGGTTAGATGGGGATACTTATGTTTCGCCACAACATATTCAATCCGTTGCTTTTGATATTTTAAGGCATCGTATTTTATTAACTTTTGAGGCTGAAGCGGAAGGTATTACTACGGATAATTTTATAGAACGCTTACTTAAGCTTGTGGCTATTCCTTAGATATTTAAGATAATTTATTGGGTGTTAAGGTAAGGTGTGCATTCTAGCATTCTTATTTATGCTACAGTAAACTTCATGCAGCATAGCCAAGTTATATTTTACTGAACTTAGTTTTAAATAGGTGAACCTTAGGATGAAAGGTTTAGAATTAACTATTAACCTAAAAGAAGACTGTGTATTTAGCAATCGCTCTGCTACTATAGGTGGCCATAAAGGATTAAATTATATACCTGGTGCCGCATTACTTGGAGCTGTAGCTGCCAAACTATATCCACAATTATCCAAAGCTGACGCTTTTACAGTCTTTCATTCTGGAAAAATACGCTTTGGCAATGGTCTACCTATAGCAGCTACTGGTGAAATCGCCTGGCCTATGCCTATGTGTTGGCATCAACTTAAGGAACAACAGATTGAACAGGATGGACAATTATTAGCAGAGCGTATCTGGTATGGCAATAATATACCAAATCATAATTATAGACAACTCCAACAAATACGTACAGGTTATGTCACAGCCTCTGGAAAATTAGTAAAGCCACACCAAAAAATGCATATAAAAACCGCTATTGATCCAGAATATGGGGTAGCTAGAGAAACCAATATTTTTGGTTATCAAACTCTGACTGCACAACAACGTTTCGTATCCCACATAACTGCTACTGCTGCAGTTTCTGATGCTTTATGGTATAAAGTGCAACAGATATTTACCGAGCCATTATTGCTAGGACGTTCTCGCAGTGCTGAATATGGATTAGCAAATAGCACATTGCGAGAACTTAAGAACCCGTTTCTAATACATAATAGTTTAGATAACTTAAATTCGGTTACAGACTCAACTTCTAGTGATACTAAACAAATCGTGCTTTGGTTGTTATCTGATCTAGTAGTTTTAGATGCTTATGGACAACCCACTTTAACTCCACGCCCTGAATGGATGGGATTGCCTAAAGGCCAATTAAACTTAGAACAATCTTATGTATCTACAAGACGCTATTCGCCTTGGAATGCCTACCGTAATAGTCCAGATATAGAACGCCAAGCTTTAAGCCAAGGCAGCATCCTAACGTTCGATTTAGCGGAACCATTAACAGCTCAACAACAGCTTCAAATCACATACGGCTTAGGAATACATCGTGAAGCAGGGTTAGGCCAAATATGGCTTAACCCAGATTGGCTAAATACCGCTGCGTATCATCCGCATTTTATTAAACTTAAACCAAACGTAATCTCAAAAGCTCCTGAAACTATTAATTCACCTCTAATTCAATGGCTTGCTAAAGAACAGACCGCAGAGGTAAATCGTAGTGAATTAACCAAAGAAGCCCATAGATTAGTACAAGAATATAGGAAATTACTAGCTTCAGCATGTAAACTTAAGGGAATAAATTCTAATATGGAAATTGGCCCATCACCGAGTCAATGGGGTAGTGTACTACAAACTGCCAAGGATTCTCCAAGCAATAGAGCATTACAGCTAGCACTCTTTGATGGTAAAAATTGCGTTTGCAAAGAATCTATGCCAGGTTGGCCTGATGAATATTGGGATGCTGAAACTAATCAGCTACGCCAATTTAAAGATTGGATGTATGATATAAGCACACAATCTGAATATGCAGATTTCCAAATACCACGTTTAGTACAATTAATGGCACGTGGTATAATAGAAATGTTGAAACAGCATTAGTCAATCGGATTAACAAAAAATATCCTATCCTTATGCAATAGATTGTAGTCATGTTTACAAATTATCATCTCGCACGTATTACACTAGAAGCAGTTACTCCATTATCCATTGCAACTGGTATTAATGATGGAATATTCGACATCTCGTTAGTAAGAGATGTTAATGGATTACCCACCTTACCTGGATCTGCAATTGCTGGAGTATTAAGACACTTATATTGGGATCTATATGGGAAACAAGCTGCACAAGTTTTGTTTGGCTATCAAAAACATTATGAGTTTTCCCCGTCAAGACTACATATATCTTGGGGATATCTACAAGACAGTACGGGCCAACCAGTAGAAGGACTATTACTGGGAGCCAATAACATGCGTTTAACTAATGACCCTATACTAAATGCTGCTATGGCCAGTCGCGACTTACCAAATCATCGTGATAGAGTACACATAAGTCATCGTGGCTCTACTTATTATCAGGGCAAATTTAATCGCGCAATCCTACCGGCTGGAAACCGTTTTAGTGTCGAAATCGTATTGTGGTCCAACAAATCCCAAGATCCAGTCTGGGAGCAAATTCTAGAACTATTTCAGCATCCACTATTTCGCATTGGTGGCTCTACTAGAGGCGGCTTGGGACGCATTAAACTTGTTCATGCCCATACAGGTCAATTTGACTTACAGACTAAAGAAGGACGCAAAGCCTTCTCAGGCTTAGCCCCTAATATTGGTAGTAGCGTTGGTTTAACAAAATATAAGATCGTTACATTGCCAAAATTGCAAGATAGATTTATTACTGCTAAACTTAAATTAATCCCGCATGGATTTTGGCGTATTGGTCAAGGCGATAATCCTCAAATTAAAGACGATAATGGCAAAGAAGCCGATGTTTTACCAAAGTTAGAATCTCGCATTGTATGGTATCCTAATGCGCATGGCGGCGAAACTGCTAAAATCGAATCAATACAACTATTAGTACCAACCACAGCCTTAAAAGGAGTCCTATCCCATCGTGTAGTTTTTCATGCTAATCGACATAAACAACGCTGGGCTGAAGATATTTTAGATATCAAAAACTCTCCTAAGGCAATTTGTCCAGAAGCACAAGAACTATTTGGTTCTATTCAAAGACTTAGCAATCACAGATTGGAATCGCAAAATGAGACCACTGTACAAAACACCGGAGCTGTTAAAACTAATCATGCAGGCCGAGTGTTGTTTGATGATAGCTTTATTAAATTCACCAAGGATGATCTACAACTTATGACCCATAATGTCATTGATCGTTTCACTGGCGGGGTACGTGAACATATGTTATTTATGGAAGAATTAGTGTGGAAAAAAGAAATTGTACTCAGATGTGTTATAGATACTCAAGGAATCAGCGATTCAGCTCGTCATGCATTACATGCAGCTTTAGATGATCTATGTAATGGGCGTTTAAGTTTGGGAACAGGAGCCGCACAAGGACATGGTTTTTTATCTGGTATTATCGAATGGTCTGACAATGGAAGATGGATTGGTTCCCATAATAATATTGGCTCTAGTAAAGCGGCGTAATTTTAAGTAAATTATTTAAATGAACATTCAAGAACTCTTAACCTTATACCAAATTATAGCTGCTAAACATAACTTACCAAAATTTGCACCACAGACAGTTGGTTTGCATATAGAATCGGAGTATCTCAATTCTCCAAATAAAGTTATGGCGACGCTAGAAACTATGCAGCCCATAAGTGGGTGGCTAAGTTTTCAATCCTGTAACTATATATTACATGCTGGTAAAAAGTTGCCAACTATGACTGATGCAACGGGAGTTTTACTCAATGCTGAATTAGTAAATAATACTGGAATTGCTTTACAGATACGTTATTATAGTTCTGGAAGCTGGTTAATTACTAAGTTTACAGAAACACCGCACGGCAATTATCTAAAAGATACTCTCAAATTTGTAGTTCAAGGTAGTTCTGAGGATTATTGGCACTATAAACGGTTTTGGCATATTGATCTAGAACAAGGCATACTACCTTATGCTGCATGTTTAGCAAGATAATATAGAATCCTCAAAAAAGTCTGATTCTAACGGTTTTTGTGGGTAACAATATCCTACGTATAAGTAGCTTTGTCAGTATTAATAGTACACACTTACAATACTTTTTTGAATATAAGTTGTTTGTGGCTCATAATTTTATATAGCATTATCCAATAGTTATATGCCCACAGAAAGCGGTAGAATCAGAAGTAGGAAAGGTGCAAATAATGCACCTCTCTTTGTTTTAGTACAATAGCTATATCAATTCTATTTTTAAAACATTATCAATAACAAAGATGCCGACCGTGAACCCAACCAACAGTGCCATTACTTAAACGCACCTTGCGCCAACGGCCACGACGGGCTATTACACTAACATCTGTACCAGAACTGAGACGAAGTAGTTCCCTACAACGTGTGCTACCACAAGTTCGAAGCGATAAATAAGAATAGTATCCAGTATCGCCGCTAAGTCCACAAACATAGGCAGCATTGACTGTACTAGCTGTAATTAAACCAAGTATCATTAATGATGTTAAAAATGTTTTCATCTATAAAATATCTCCCAAAAATTAATAGATATTGAAGTTAATTGGCATTAACTCTAAGTTATATCATTATTTAGGTTATGTTGTTTATATAAAGTAGTAGAATCCTCCTGTAAAAGTTAATAATAGACATTATTCGATTTTTGACTAAAAGTTCAGTGTCATTGTGAAAATTAATTTTATTTATTAAATTCAGTGTAACTTCTCAATAACGCATGGCAAAAAGCTTATACCATGCTGGTGTTTTAACGGATATACCATTAGCTATTGAGAAGCCACAAAATATGCATGAATTGAATTAACAGAATGAACACCCTAGTTATAGCCTTTTTTCAAAATGTTGATAATCCTTAAGACTACGCCAATCTCCTCCCCAACGCCATCCTAATCTCTTAAAGGCTCTTACGACTGGAGAGCTTCTAGTTAAAGTACCAGGACGACTTACTATATATTTGGCACCACGAGGTTGTACATTACGTCCCTTGATATAAGGATTATAAAGAGGATTTATATCTAAGGCTATTCCAGAAGCATGTTTTGACAGTCTTCTACCGCCAACCATTCTTCTATAATTGAAGGCCGAAGTGTTATTGGCTCGCATACTTCTGTCATCACTAAAGTTAAAACGTGGATCTGAAATTGGAATTACTGATTTGATAGGAAATTTTATTTCCAATATTTTTCTGAAAATCTTTTTAATATCTCCAGCTAGCCTTTTATCTATCACTAATTGACCTTGATGTATTTTACCATCAAACGAATAGTAACGGACTTCAACAACTTCTAATCTTCTAACAATACTTCTGGGAGTACCACGACGTTTTGCTGCATCAATTATATCTTTATATGTATAGTTGCTATCAACTATTACATCCTCACTTACTGCTGGTGCTTCTTGATAGTTATTATTTGTAACATGAGGTTCTTGATATGCCTGTCTAGCAACATTTTCTGCAGGTTGTTCTAACCTTTGTTCTTCGAATGGGCCTGACTGCCCTTGAAGTATTAATGGTGGGGGCGGTGGTGGAGTTGCTGAATCATATAAATTATAGGAAATACGATAGGGGTTATCGAGCTGTTTGGATGAAAAAGATTTTACACCAGGTGGTGTTTCTATCTTTATAGAATTTGGGGTTACAAATATTTTAACATCACCAAATCTTTCGTGTTTGCAAGCAATTTCATGATGAAATTTAGAAGATTTTATACTGCGACACAGCGGACTTAAAGCACTATTAGCTAATACTAAGTTCTGAATATTAATTGCAAAAACAGGTTCTGGAGCAATATTCTGTGGAAGATTGCCTGCAAATGTAAGAGTCAATCTTGTGTGATCTTGATGATCCCAAAGTTTAATTTGGGATATTATGGTAGAATTTGGATAGGTAGTCTGTGTTTCTGGAACTGTTGGAGCCTCTGAAACATTTTGAGTCTTTAGGACTTGTGGAGTCTTTGGATCCTCTAAGACTTGTGGAGTCTTTGGATCCTCTAAGACTTGTGGAGTCTTTGGGGGTGAAGTATTTTGAGAATGTGAAATATTACCACTAGGGGCTTGAGGTTGAGTTTGACAACCAACCAAAAATATTACAAATACAATTAGATAAATAAAATAACTCTTTTTCATATATTCAAACCCATCTTTTAAAATTTTAAAACACTATTTTACATCATTACTACTTAAACCTAAATCCTGCACATCAAAAATATAAAAACCTTTCTAGTTTCTGTTCCTAATAAGTTACAATAATATAATGGTACGTGAAACCTTCGGGCTTATGGATAACCTATCCACTTAAATGTACAATATATGATGATTATTCTTAAGTCAAATATTTTTAATTATATTTTGCGTTTATTATCCATAATGTCCAATTATGGGTAACTTTGTCCAACTTTTAAATAGCAGTTAAAATCTCCCACCCTACATTTATGTCTTGTTAGTATTTGTAGTAAAAGAATGGCGACTATACTGGTGTGCTATCGCCTTGCTAATAATTGTAGATAATAGATAGGCTAAACCAGCTAATAAAATAATAGTAGGGCCTACTGGCCAATCCGGGCTATAAGCAATTGCTAAACCCGCACTCGTAAACAAGCCACCTAAAAGAATAGCAACTAGCATGGCCCAACCTAGGATATGAATAAATTGCAAGGCTATTGCAGCCGGTAGAGTCAATAGTGCAATAACTAAGATCAGACCAACAACACGTATTAACAACACTACGGTTACTGCTACCAGACACAGTAATAATAAATAAAAAAATGTGACTGGAACTCCACGTAGCCAGGCAAACTCTTCATCAAAGGCTATGGCTAGGAATTGATTATAGAACAGCCCCATAATGATTAATAGAAAAATATCTAAGCCAGCCATCCACCATAAATCTTTATTGGATACGAGAAGGATATTGCCAATTAGATAACTCATTAGATCAGTGTTATATCCAGGTGTATTAGCACTAAATAGAATACCAATTGCCATACCCATAGCCCATAGTGCGCCTATCATGGTATCTTCTTGAGTATCCCATACCAATCGTACAGTGCCTATGATTAGTGCTGCTGCTATAGCGGCTATTAAGGCACCAATAAATGGATCAAATTGTAAATATAAGGCTATGCCCATACCAGATAGAACAGAATGGGCAATACCACCAGCCAAATAGCTAATGCGTTTGACAACGACAAATGGACCAATAATACCACAGCCAATGCTGGCTAATATACCTGCTATGAGGGCGGTTTGTAGAAAGGTGTATTGGGTTAGAGCTGTTATAAATTCTTGCATTAAACGGGCATCCTTCATTTGCACGGAAAAGTAGGGAACGCTTACAGTGTGACAAAGTAGAAGTAGGGAACAATTTGATTTGTTGTGACGCAGAACGTCACCAACATATTCCCATAGTAGCCTGGAAACGATATTTCAGACTATATTTTAAGTGTAACCTGAAAATGAAGGATGCCCATTCTCAATAACTCATGGCAAAATCGTAGGGTGCGCGATGCGCACCCTACAATTCCCAATGTGTGCAAGTTTTTAGCTCATAAATCCATCGTTTATTGAGAAGTTACGTTCAACCCAACTTACAACACGGGTATTTAGGAAGTGTTAAAAGACGAAAGCTACTCAAGTGTTCAATGTAAATCAGGGCTTGCCATATCCTTACCAGGCAATTCTTTTGGCCTTAATAGAATTAGCCCACATGTAACATCCACCACCTGATTTGCCTAAACCACCATCACAACTATCAAGCTCAAAACACTCTTGTTTAGTAAGTTCTTTGTTGTAAACAATATTAGCAGGAATCCAGTTGAACTGTCCTGAAATATTTTCCATCCAAAAACATTGTGGAACAGTTGATACAGTAGTAATATTTCTACTATTTAATGTATTGAAAATGGTTTTGACTTCTTTTTGGGATAAGGCGCGACTCCAGATTGCGACCTCATCAATCTGGCCTGTAAGATATTCATTTCGGTCTCGAATATCAGCACCCATACCTACAGCAATAGAAGATTTTAAATCCTTTACTGGGCCAGTTGCTGAGACATCCATAGTGCCATCTAGGTAGATAGTGCCTTTAGCTCCTTGACGGGTAAAGACGATATGATGCCATTTGTCATCATTTACTGTATCTGCTGTAGTTAGAGCTTTAAATTGATATGCGCCATTGCCATATAACATCAAACCTACGGTGCCATTATTGTTTACATACAGTTGATATTCGCCATTATATCCACCATTGCGTTGTTGAATGATAGCACCTTTGGCTTGGGTGGTGGTTTTAACCCAAACAGAGATGGTGAAATCAGTCTTGCCGTTTAGAGCTGGGCCTCTACCAAATAGGATCTTACTATGACCATCAAAGGCTAAAGATTGCCCCAAAATGCCTTTAGTAGTTTGGGTACCATGTATAGTGCCATTATGTCCATTACCAGAAGCATCATCAGCATTGCCATCTAATGGCCAATAAGCTACTGCGTCTTTCAAGATAGCAGTATTTTCACCATGTACGCTGTTTTCCGCTGTTGCTGTATTTGCGATTGGTATATTAAAAGTCATAATTGCACTGATAATTGCTGTTTTTAAAAGCAATCTATTCGATGCAACATTGTTTTTATACATTATTTTCAAATAACCTCGTTAGTTTATATTTAGGTACTTAATAGGATACACGGCCTAAATACATTTACAAAATATTCTAACACTTTTTGATTAAAATATATTATAGTATGTACACATAAACTATTCGCATGTCAATAGATAGGTTCTTTGCCTGCATCTAATGGCAAATATTAGGATTTTAACATGTCTCTAAAACGCGCTGATGTAGAAAAAATAGCGCATTTGGCACGTCTTGCTATTACGGAACCAGAAACCGAATCTTATGCTCAAGAATTATCACGTATCTTAGAATTAGTAGAGCAACTCAACATGGTTGATACAAAAGGCGTATTGCCAATGGCGCATCCTTTGAACATGCCACAACGTTTGCGAGAAGATATGGTAACAGAACAAGATCAACGGGATAAATACCAGGCTATGGCTCCCTTGACTGAAGATGGGCTATATTTAGTGCCTAAAGTTATAGAATAGTTTTCGGAATAACAGAAAATAACTATATAATAACTGAAATAAATTACGATTACGCTTTGCTAATCGTACCTACGGTGCTGTATGTTGGGTTGCCAATGAAGCTATCAACCCAACCTATGTTTTTGCATGGTGTTATGTATCTTTTAGTATTAATTCAAGGTAACATCTATGAGCGAAGATAAAGATAATGCGCAAATTATATCCAAACTTCCAGACTTGCCCCCACAACCCAACCAGAGTTATCTAGCAGATCGTGAAAGTCTATTTCGTTTGCAAACTGTTGTAGCATTGGCAGCCATTATACTCATGCTATTTATCGTCTATGTAC
Source organism: Candidatus Achromatium palustre (assembly GCA_001044195.1). Classification (GTDB taxonomy): domain Bacteria; phylum Pseudomonadota; class Gammaproteobacteria; order Chromatiales; family Chromatiaceae; genus Achromatium; species Achromatium palustre. The sequence goes on along the minus strand of LFCU01000137.1, from coordinate 3,871 downwards.
CACCTACAAGCATGTTAAAAGTAGTAATTGCCCCCTTTGGTTCTATATCATTGGTTCTGTTTGCTTTATTTATCATGAATAGAATTATTAAGGCTTTCCATGCAGCACCATATAAAATAATAGAAATTCTGAGCAGTATTCTGATATTAGGTATAGTAATAATAGGTATGCACTATTGTATTGGTCTCTTAAGCGGGAATGGTAGTTTAGATAAAGTGATGTTCTTTTCTTCTTTATTTATTGGTTTAATAATTTTCTTGTATTTACGGATTGGCAATATATGGAGTATGGCAATAATTACCGGGATTGCTGAAGGTGTTATAGTGCATACTATTTTTCTACATAAATTTTAGTCAATTTTAGGTAATAGACATTATATCGATTTTGACTAGATCGTTTATTTTATCGTGAAAAACTAGAATTTTTATCCATTGAAGTTCAGTTAGTTAGAAAAGTCGGTATAATGTCTATTATAATGTTTATTATAGATATATACTAGTTTATCTATATTTTTAACGGGAAAAAATAACATGTTGAAATCCTCATCCGTTACTAGACAGCGTATCTGGTTCTATGATACCTGGAAAATATGTTGGCTTCTATTTAGTTCCATCACATTACTAGGATTTAATGGTTGTGCTACAGATAATAACACTCATTGGGAACTTCCCCAACAATGTGGAATAGCACTTAAAGCTATACCAGGCACTAAATTATTGGTTGATGACAAGCTAGTTGGTACAGGCTATTCAGCCTTTAGCCTAGCATGTGGTGAACATAAAGTAGAGGCATATAAAGATGGTTGGGAACCGTATCAGCAGGAAATTACTTTAAAGCGTGGTTACATAAAAAACATTGCCATAACTCTAAAACCTATAAAATCAAAACCCACCAATTCCAGTATTCAACCCCCTCAAGTAACTCGAGTACCACTTTCAGAAACACCTGCTCCAAGCGTTTCTAATCCAGCAGTTGCAAAAAATGAACCCTATTGTCCTATTACTAATGATAGCACTAACCAACGTAGATCTATTGATAGTAACGCTTTGCCCAATCAAAGCTTTACAGCTTGGCTAAAAGACTTTCAAAAAAAGGCGAAAACTTGTGGTATCTCACAATCTACTCTAAAAACCGCCTTTCGCAAGGTAAAATATCGCCACAAATTAGTGAAACTCGATCGCAACCAAAGCGAATTTAGCAAAAGCTTTTATACTTATTTGGGGAGCCGCGTAACTACAAGCATGGTAAAACGAGGCCAAGTATTAACTAGAGTATGGCGCAAATTATTACAGCGTTTAAATACTAATTATGGCATTCCAGGAGAAATTCTCATTGCCTTCTGGGGATTAGAAACCGGCTACGGACGTAACACTGGAAATACACCAATCATATCCGCCTTAAGCACTTTAGCTTATGAAGGCCGTCGCCGCAATTTTTATCAACGCGAATTATTAGCTGCACTCCAAATTATCCAAGCACAGCACATCAGTGCCCACAAGATGCGTGGCTCTTGGGCTGGAGCTATGGGACAAGTCCAGTTTATGCCCAGCACATTTATAAACTACGCGACTAATGGGGATTCTAATAATCATATAGATATCTGGAATTCTATACCAGATGCCTTGACATCGGCTGCCAATTATTTAGCTAAAATAGGTTGGAAAAAAGGCCAGCCTTGGGGTATTCAAGTGCAGTTACCAATAAGTTTTAATGTTTATGACTGCTCTGAAGCTCCACACAATCAAAGCTATTGGACTAAGCTAGGGATTAAAGCTGTCAATGCTACTGCCTTACCAAACTTTCCAGCAACTTTACTATTGCCATCTGGTATTACAGGACCTGCTTTTTTAGTCTACGATAATTTTAAAATTATCACTGAATGGAATAGGTCTACCTTTTATGGTTTAGCAGTAGTACATTTATCGCATCGCATATCTGGTAAGGCAGCAAGGCTTTATGGTAATCACAACCAGGAACGTAATTTACGTAGAAGCGAGATTAAAACTTTGCAATCAGAATTAAATTCGTTGGGTTTTGATGCTGGCAAACCAGATGGAATGATAGGCTCTAAAACTCGTAAAGCTATATGCAAGTATCAGCGAAATAATGGTTTAATTGCGGATGCTTATCCAACTTCTAGTTTAATATCTCAAGTACATAAAACTACGTTAGCAAGAGGCCAACGCTAGTTTAGACAAAAAATTAGATATTATCCAAAACCCTCTACCATCCTAGTAAACATAAGATGATTGTTAATATATAGATTCCTGCTTTCGCAGGAATGACGAAGTAGCAGGATTCCGTCATCCCTGTGAAAACAGGGATCCAGTGAGAACAGAAATGATGTGGATTCCTGCTTTCACAGGAATGACGGGTTTCGGATAATGTCTATTGAAAATAACATAAAATCTCTAGTCCATGCATCATATCACCATTGCCGCTATTGCTACACCTCCTGGCATTGGAGGAGTCGGTATTATCCGCATTTCAGGACCTGCAAGTGTACAAATAGCCAAAAAAATAGCTGGTATTGTACCACCGCCACGCCAAGCCGTATTACGCCAGTTTCGAGACACCCAAGGCACTGTACTAGATCAAGGCATCTTAATATATTTTCCAAGCCCAAACTCTTTTACAGGAGATGATGTCTTAGAGCTACATGCTCATGGTGGGCCAATAGTTTTAGATTTATTACTGCAACAAGCCTTAATATTAGGTGCTCAATTGGCACGTCCAGGAGAATTTACTGAACGTGCCTATCTAGCTGGCAAGATAGATCTAACCCAGGCAGAAGCTGTAGCCGACCTTATCTCCAGTAGTACTAGTGCTGCGGCTTTGGCTTCAGCCCGTACTTTACAAGGGGCATTCTCACAGCAAATCTATAATCTCAAAGATAAACTTCTAGCATTGCGGACTTTAGTAGAAGCTAGCTTAGATTTTCCAGATGAGCCTATTGATTTGTTATCTAGTGAGAATTTACTAGGCCAGATCGATGAACTAAATGGCATCCAGCAAACCTTAGTACAGGGAGCCAAACAGGGACAGCTACTACGAGACGGCATAACCTTAGTAATTGCAGGGCCGCCAAATGTTGGTAAATCTAGTTTGCTTAATGCCTTTACTGGACGTGATACTGCAATTGTAACCCCTATTCCTGGTACTACTCGAGATCTATTGCATGATTCGATGCAAATTGATGGTATGCCAGTACATCTGTTAGATACCGCTGGCATTCATGAAGCTGTAACTGATGTTGTAGAACAAGAAGGTATTAGACGAGCTAAAGAGGCCATAAGCCAGGCGGATAGGGTGTTATGGGTATTTGATGATGCCGCTGATCAAACGCAGCAACTGTTAAATCCAGAACAGATAGTAATACCACCAATCCAGTTTACTTTGGTTCGCAATAAGATAGATTTGACTGGAACAGCACCAGGCATAAAACATACTGATTCGCGTTATATTGAAATAGCGGTATCTGCTAAAACGGGTTTAGGGCTAGATGTATTACGGCAGCATTTGAAGGCTTGTGTGGGATATCAGGATACAGGTGAAGGTAATTATATGGCGCGACGGCGGCATCTTGATATATTGCATCAAGTATCTACTCACTTGCAAGCAGCGCGTTCTTTGATAACCTCAACCGCAGCTTATGAGCTTATAGCAGAAGAATTGCGGCAAGCTCATAATGCATTGGGGTATATTACTGGAGAGTTATTACCAGATGAGTTGTTAGGTGAAATCTTTAGCCAATTCTGTATTGGTAAATAACAGCATACTTCATTTTCAGTTTGAATTATCGTTAGTGGGTAGGAGAGCCATGTAGGGTGGGCACGGCCTCATCGTGCCCACGTGGAATTATTTGCTTGCG
>LFCU01000120.1 GCA_001044195.1 Candidatus Achromatium palustre | reverse complement strand
TAAATATTTATTTCATCCCTTCCGCTGCCGCCATTTGCGTAGCAGGGCATTCATATCTACATTAAAGCTGCCTATGCCTAGATTTACTTTCACTACGTCATCGATATGATCGATGATGTCTTTTTCTTCACTGAAACCCTGGTTTTCTAGCATCTTAATAATTTTAATCAGCATCATTTGCATTTCATCTAATTGCGGGGTTACTAGTCCCAATAATTCGGCAATAGCATATTTTTTACCTGGATCTTCTGGTGGCCGATAGAATTTATCCCCATCTTTAGCAATTGTTTGTAAATATTCATAGCTAACATTAAGTTGTGGATTATCTGGTAGGCTGATCTTTTCTGTAACTTTCAGGGCGTGAAAATTCCGCTGGAGGTCATGGAATACAAAGAGCAGAATACTTAGGTATTCACGTTGCTGCGTGCTGGTGATTTGGATAGAGATACGGTTATTGACTGTATCAGTTTCTACCAATGCCGTGCTATCAGTGCTAGTATCCTGCAATAGCACACCACTGCGCCAATAGCTATCTGCTACGATCTGGTGCTGCATCTTGACTATAAAACGGGTAAAGATAGCTGCTGGTAAAAATTCATAGTCCAGGATAAAGCGCAAGGCTTGATCAGCATTAAAGTTAATCGGAGGTTCTTGGGTGGGAAATAGGTCTGGAAGCAAATATTCTTGCTGATTCACCGCATAGCATAGTTCAAATCGGCACATGAGTTCTAAAATATAGTCATGCTTGCGTTCTGGATAAATTTGTGGATCAAGCAGTGTTTGCAGGTTATTACGGTGCAGTTTGCCATTTTGTGCTAATGCTGGAGCGGTGATAATTCGATATACAGCCTCAGTAATCCAGCGAGGATTGATTACTGTGGTCTCGCGCAGTCTCGGATCAGCAAAATGGATGATCAAGCCTAAATCGTGCAGAAAATTGATCAGAGTATTTTGGGCAGATTCTTGCTGGATACCGTATTTAGCACAGAGTTCTACATAGTGTTCATAACTGGAAAAGTTATTCTGTTGCGCCTGGTTGCTAAGTTCCGTTTTAACCTGCCACCAGGTTTGGGGAAATTTAGTATGCAATAATTCAATAGCTGGCAGGGTTTGCTGGATTGCCTGGTGTAATTCAGGTAGACCGGCACCAGTAGCGCAAGAAATACGGCAGATCTGTTTAAGGTTGGGATAATCCTGGCGTAGTTGCCGTTGTTGTAGCAGGTCAAAATGCGGATTTTCATCGATCTTGTTAATAACAATGATCACAGGTGCTTGGTAGCCAAAGCTATTAATGTGTTGTAACCAATAGGCAACATGCGATTCGCGCCGACTGTCTATTACTAATAGATATAGGCACCGTTTAGATAGGAAAAATTGATGGGTAGTGTGCATAATCTGCTGGCCACCAAAGTCCCAGCAGTGGAGTTTTATTTCTTGGCCTTGAGGATCGGTGATATTGAAGCTATCGATATTAATACCGTGGGTTTGGGATTCTTGGGGATCAAATTTTTGCTTTAGCAACCGTTTCATCAAGGATGTCTTTCCGGCGGCACCATCGCCAATTAGAATAAGTTTGGATTCGTTTAAATAGACAGATTGTTGTACTTTTTTGATAGATGCACTAGCAGCAACTGTGTTTGCAGGGATGTCAGAAACAGGATCAGGTATGGAAATCTGCGGTTTTGCTTTTTTAACAGGAATATTAGAAATTGGATCAGGTAAGGGAATTTGTGGTTCTGGTTTTTGCTCTTCTAATGCCGCAAAGTAGTCAATAATTGCCGGTCGTCCTTGTTTAACTATCTCTACTGGTGGTACCGCAAATGGATTGTCCTTAATACAGATACCATCCTTATACGAATCCCACTTCACCTCTAACCCTAACTTTAATAACACCTGGGGAAATTCGGTAAATTTATTGCTCGATAATTGAAGCCAAGTTAATTGCTGCAAGTTGCTGATCTCCAGCGGCAGGCTGCTTAACTGGTTGCTCTCTAAATAAAGCTCAGTTAACTGCTGCAAGTTGCCGATCTCCGGCGGCAGACTGCTTAACTGGTTGCTGTTTAAACTAAGCCAAGTTAACTGCTGCAAGTTGCCGATCTCCGGCGGCAGGCTGCTTAACTGGTTGCCCTCTAAATCAAGCACAATCAACTGCAAGTTACCGATCTCCGGCGGTAGGCTGCTTAACTGGCTGCGTACTAAAAAAAGCGCAGCTAACTGCTGCAAGTTGCCGATCTCCGGCAGCAACTCTTTTAAGTTACATTCATATAACCCTAATTGCGTGACTTGGTTGTGTGCATTAAGCATATAGCCAACTGAATGCAAGTTGACCTTATCTAATTTGGGTATTTCCTTGCCAATTATTTGCTCTAATTGTTTGATAATGTCTAAATCGGTCTGTTTTGGTTGTAATTGTTCAATTTCATCCAGTGATTGAGTAACTGGATGATCACTCGTTTCCGAAAAAGAATGATGTTGAATGGTTGCGGTTTTAGTCTTTTTGCGTTTAAAAAAATCAAACATTGGTTATCTCCTTTTCTTTTTTTGAATCTTGATTGATAAGATTGATTGGGTGGCATCGTAGTTAGTTATTTATTAAACTCTGGAACATGTTTATCTTCATAACTTTCTATTAGTACTCCCACAATATCCATCAATGACGCTAGCGGATGCATCTCATCTTCCCCAACTTCATCAATCAAACTATCCAAAAATATAACCAATTCTTCGTACTCTTGTTCTGTGTGCGGCACGTAAATTATTTTAGCCATTAATGGCCAAACATTGAGTGCCTTGCTAACATTGATACTTTGCATCCTTATTCTTTCCATTTTCCTTGATCGTACTCCACATGTGTAAGAATTGCCCGAATGTAGATTTTATGATGATTATAATGAATAGCCAAATTGTGGTGCGCAATGAGTACCCTACCTAGCTTTAGTTACAATATTTCCAATACCCTGGTTTTCGATGAAGCCAGGTAGGGTGCGCACCCTACCTGACTTTATCTCGTTTCCACATGCGTATAGGCAAGAATTTTATTATTGACTGTAAGCAGACGAATATCCCAAATATGAGTATCTAATACTCGACTATCCAGTTTTTTATGTTGGTGATTAATGCTGCAAAAATAGGGAGCGCATTATATTTGGATTCCTGCTTTCACAGGAATGACAGAATGGGGGATTTCTGCAAAAACCTACGATCTTCGTCATTCCTGCGAAAGCAGGAATCTATAGCACCGTTTATCAAGCCAAAAACTGGATAGTCGAGTAATAGAATCATAAAAGGGCATCCCATTCATCAAGCGCAACAGGTTCATCTGGAGCAACATAATGTACCGCTTGGCCACGTAATGGATAACGCTTATGTATATGCTTTGCTTCTTCAATCCATTGCTGATCTATTTCTGTTGACGGTTGATTCAAACTACGCAATACAGAATCAGCGATAAGAACACGTTCTTCAACTGGTAACGATATTGCCTCTGCAATGAGTTCTTGTGTATTCATAGCTTTTTTCCTATTTTATGAATGTGAAATCTACAGACGTATCATTTTAGCTTCTTTACTAATAAACCACTTACGGCCTCCCCAGATGCCTTGCAGGTTTTATAACAGGGTGAATTGCCTTGATCTTCATTGGCATCCATGCGTTCACTGGCAACGATTTCGGCAAAAGCCGAGGCAATTAATTCTTTGCTACTCATAGCATCCCGTAATGATGCTTTTTTGACCAAACCCCGTTGCTGCTTAAACTTAGATGCTGTAGCTCGTAGCTCGTAGGGCGGGAGAGCAACGCGATCCCGCCGTATTCTACATAAATTTGCTACTTTGAAATAATGCCTAATTGAGTAGCAAATGACAATGTAACAAAATTATGAGATAGAATAACATTTTCAAAAAGGCGGGATCGCGTTGCTCTCCAGCCCTACGGGCTAAGGCCATCAACCCAACAACATTATAAACTTAGCACGGCCCAGGATAGCGCAAATCTAATGTATATGGATATTCAGGAATATGCTCATCACTTGGAGGCTCATACTTACCTGGCGTATGCCCCATAATCCTAAATCGAGCGATCCTACGGCTCTCAGCCTCATTGGCATTAATTGGAAACGTATCATAACTACGGCCACCTGGATGAGCTACATAATAAGTACATCCTCCTAAACTATGTTGATTCCAAGTATCTAATAGATCGAATACCAAGGGGCTGTGCGCTGGAATAGTAGGATGCAGACCTGAAGGTGGCTGCCAGGCCTTAAAACGAACTCCGGCAACAGATTCGCCATGTTGCCCTGTTGATCTTAAGGGTATTTTATGACCGTTACAGGTGATAATATGCCGATCCTTAACTAAACCAGTAACTTTTACCTGTAAGCGTTCTACTGCGGCATCTACGAATCGAGACGTACCTTGTGCTGTTACCTCTTCAGCCAATACATGCCAAGGCTCTATAGCAGCTCGTAACTCTAATTCAACACCAGTATGCGAAACCATCGTGCCATAACGCGGAAATTTAAATTCAAAAAATGGTGCTAACCATTGCAAATCATAAGCATAACCAGCACGATTTAATTCACAGATTACATCACTTATATCTTGCCATACAAAATGTGGCAACATAAACCGATCATGGAGTTCAGTACCCCAACGCACTGGACGTTCTCTATAGGGACGCTGCCAAAAGTATGCTACTAGGGTGCGTAATAGCAGCATCTGTACTAGACTCATTCTGGCATGAGGAGGCATTTCAAAAGCACGAAATTCTACTATGCCTTGGCGACCTGTGGCTGTATCTGGAGAAAACAGTTTATCGATACAAAATTCAGTACGATGCGTATTACCAGTTACATCTGCTAAGAGATTACGCAGGATACGATCTACTAGCCAAGGTGCTGGAATCTCGCCTTCAGGAATTTGCGCAAAGGCAATCTCTAATTCATGAAGGCTTTCATCTCTAGCTTCATCGATACGTGGGGCTTGGCTAGTAGGGCCAATGAATAGACCTGAGAATAGATAGGATAGGCTAGGATGTCGTTGCCAGTACCCAATGAGACTGCGTAATAGATCAGGTCTGCGTAGTAAAGGACTATCAGTCGGAGTTGGCCCACCTAAAGTAACATGATTCCCACCACCTGTGCCAGTGTGGCGACCATCTAGCATGAATTTTTCAGTAGTAAGACGGCTTTGGCGAGCTTCTGTATATAAGATTTCGGTGATATTTACCATTTCTTGCCAAGAATGGGTCGGATGAATATTGACTTCAATAACACCTGGATCTGGAGTTACAGCTAGTTTTAATAATCGCGAATCTTTTGGTGGTTCATAGCCTTCAATGATAACTGGTGTAGTTAGGGATTTAGCCGCAGCTTCAATACAGGCTATGAGATCTAAAAATGCCTCTAGGGATTTTAATGGTGGTAAAAAGATATGGATAATCCCGTTGCGTGGTTCTACACATAGGGCAGTGCGAACATAGCTGAGAGAGGGTTGGGTTGTAGTTTGCTCCTGCTCTTGAATGGATTCTGCGCTTAAAAAATCGGCATCTGTCGCTTGACTATATTCTTTATGTCTAGCATACCGTTTAGCCATTACTTGCCAAGGATCTGTTAATGGCTCTTGGGGAGCAAATGGATCAATTTCTGGATGAATCTTCTGCTTTTCTTCCGCACTCCAAGGCAACGCATCTAGCGGTAAACGTAATCCCATAGGCGAATCTCCAGGCACCAGAAATAATAAACCATCGCGTAGGCTCCATTTGCCACTGTGCCAACCTTGTTGCCCTGCTGTATTAATCCATTGTAATGGCAATACAAAACCTATTATTTGCTCTAAACCTTGTTGAAATAAGCGGCGTAATCTATCGCGTTCCAAGGGATTATTAATTTTAGAATCTAGGGGATTGACATTGATAGGCAAGCGTCCTTCACGCCACATATAATAAAAGATATCTTCATACGCTGGTTGCGCATTCTTTGGTTCTACACCCAGATGCGTTGCTATTGCCTGCATCATAGCAGCAGCATCATCTATGGTATGCTTTAGAGATTTTTGATCTAAGGCAAGTAATTTGGGATCATGCCATACTGGAATATCATCCTGTCTCCAGTAACAATTTAGTGCCCAACGTGGTAATGGTTCACCTGGATACCATTTGCCTTGTCCTAAATGTAACAGTCCACCTGGTGCAAAGCGTTGGTGTAAACTACGAATGAGATTCCCAGCTAAACGGCGTTTGTGGGGACCCAAGGCTTGGGTATTCCACTCGGCACCATCTACATTATCTATAGATACAAAAGTAGGCTCCCCACCCATAGTAAGTCGCACATCTTGACCTATTAATACTTGATCTATAGTCTTTCCTAGACTTAAGATATTGTTCCATTGCTTATCCGTATAGGGTTTGGTTACTCGAGGAGATTCGTGGATACGGGTTACTTGATTTTTAAAGGTAAATTTAGATTCGCATTCCTCTAATTCGCCAGTAATAGGAGCGGCACTTATAGGTTCTGGGGTACAGGCCAATGGAATATGGCCTTCACCTGCAAATAGTCCTGAGGTGGGATCAAGTCCAATCCAACCAGCACCTGGAACATAGACTTCGGTCCAGGCATGTAAATCTGTAAAATCCTGTTCTGGGCCAGAGGGGCCATCTAGGGATTTTTGGTCTGCGGTCAATTGGACTAAATAGCCAGAGACAAAGCGGGCGGCAAGTCCTAAATGGCGTAATATTTGTATGAATAGATATGCAAAGTCACGACAAGAGCCACTGGCCAGATTTAAGGTCTCTTCGCAGGTCTGGACACCAGGTTCTAAACGAATTCCATAATCTAAATGCTGTTGTAATTGCCGATTTAGATCTACTAAAAAATCTACAGTGCTACGTTTAGTATAATTATGCTTTATATTAGCAATCCATTTCGATAGTTGGGGACCTGACTCCTTGGGTTCTAAATAGGGCAATAATTCTTGTTTTAATAATTTCGAGTATGTAAATGGATAAAATTTTGCATATTCGTCTACAAAGAAATCAAAGGGATTGATTGTGATCATTTCCGCTACTAGATCTACTTCAAAACTTAGATGACTAGTGCGTTCTAGAAAGACTAAACGGGCTTGCCAATTGCCAAATGGATCCTGTTGCCAATTTATAAAATGTTTTTTGGGCAAGATATTAAGAGAGTAGGATAGGATAGGAGTCCTACTATGTGGTGCTGGACGTAATCTAATAGTATGTGGCCCTAAGGTTATGGGCCGTTCATACTGGTACTCGGTTTTATGATGAATCGCTATATGAATAGTCATTATAATTTGTCGTTATTAAAATAAAAAACTAATTTTGACATGCACGAATTGTTCCATGTGGCAAGTGAGAAATTACAAATTTGTCAAGTCAAAAAAAAATTGGAGAGTCGAGTATAACATACAAGATAGGATTGCTGTCCGTTTGGCAATTCGAGATTTATATTATATTAACTTTTTTTGATATATTGGATTTATGATAAGGAAATACTTTGAAATATGTCAGAATTTAAATTTAATATAGAAGAAGCAAAATAACCATCATGATATCTGCTATTCAATTTGCCCAAGACCATAAACAACGCTTTATCACTGAATTAAAAGAACTCTTACGTATCCCATCGATAAGTACGCTACCTAAACATAAAAATGCGATTCTCCAGGCCGCACAATGGCTTACTATAGAATTACAGCGTATTGGCCTTACTAAAGTCGAAACTTTTGAGACTGCTGGTCATCCTATCGTATATGCCCAATGGTTAGGAGCTGGCGAAACGGCTCCCACTGTCTTAATTTACGGCCATTATGATGTCCAACCTGCTGTACAAACCGACGGATGGGATCAAGACCCATTTGAGCCTATCGAACGTGATAACCAAATTATTGCACGTGGTAGTAGTGATGACAAGGGCCAAATCTTTGCCCACATCAAAGCCATCGAATCCGTATTAACACAAGGCGTTGCACCAGTAAATATCAAACTATTATTAGAAGGTGAAGAAGAGATTGGCTCCCCTAATCTTAACCAATTTATCAGGGAAAATCGGGACCTAATTACAGCAAATGTATGTGTAATATCTGATGGCAGTATGCCAACTCCCGAACAACCTACGATATCCTATGCTACACGTGGTTTAGCCTGTTTTGAACTTGAAGTAACAGGTCCCAGTCAAGATCTGCATAGTGGAAGTTATGGTGGTGCCGTACACAATCCAGCGCAAGCCTTAACTGAAATACTGGCGCAATTACATCATCCAAATGGGCAAGTTAATATTCCAGGATTTTATGATGATGTCTTGCCTCTCACTCCTGAAGAGCGGAATATTTTAAGACAAAGTGCTCAAGACTCTTATGCGTGGCAAAGTGCCACAGGAGTCCCCAAATTATGGGGCGAAGCTGATTACGCAGTCCATGAAAGAGTGGGTGCTAGACCAACTTTAGAAATAAATGGTTTAAGCAGTGGTTTTTATGGCCCTGGAATCAAGACGGTCTTACCTGCTAAAGCCTTGGCTAAAATTAGCTGCCGCCTTGTGTCTAACCAAACCCCAAAGCGAATTTTTACTCTAATACAGGAGCAGATCCAGCGTATAACACCTGATACAGTACGCAGTGAAATCCGTTGGTTAGGAGAGGCGCATCCGGCTCTTATGGAAAGAGACTCTCCATTCATGCAGGCTGCGATCAGAGCTTATAAACAGGGTTGGGGATGCGCTCCATTGTTTCAACGTATGGGCGGAACTTTACCAGTTGTTGCCGAATTACAGCAACAGTTAGACAATTTGCCAGTTATTATGATGAATTTTGGTTTGGATAGTGATGGTGCACATGGACCGAATGAGCATTTTTCTATTGAAATGTTTCATAAAGGTGTTCAAACAGCTATTCAATTCCTATATGCCTTATCTTAAGGTATTGTAAAAACACGGCATCCTTCATTTGTCTTCAAAAGTACTTTACACTAATAGTTCCCTGGCAGAGCTTGGGAACGATAAAAAAAGTGTAAACTGGAAAATGAAGGATGCCAATTAAAAATCACTAACCTTTGGACCACAACCAGGTTCACTTTCGTTTAGGTGGCAAATTTGGATTCCAGCTTCTTTTTTTTCAATGATGATTTGTATTATGTAATATTGATAAAACCTGTTCTGGAGTTAATGTTTTGATTGGTGAATGTTGATAGTCTTTGATATTTCTGCTAATAATCGCATCGGCTGAACAAGCTATTGCTGCTGCGCATTGCATGGCATCTTCAAAATCGTTAAATGGTAATTGTAAAGCTACATTTAAATTAGAATTAGCAACTGGGACAATAGTTAGAAAATTACATAATTCCGCAATAAAAGCTTTGCTTTGTTGCTTATTATTGCCTCTGGCAGTTAAATAGAAAAAATTAGCAATGGAGTGCCAAGCAATAAAACCTTGGGTTTGGTTTTGTTCCAAATAATCTAGTAATTTAGCAGAAGCTTGATAAAATGGTTGTCTAGCTAATCCGACATCAAGCAAAATATCGCAATCTATAAAGAGTTTCATAGTTGATAACGTTGTGTTAAATAATCCAGACGAGCATCTGTTGTTGTAATTTTAAATCTCCCTTGCCAACGTTGGGAAAAAGTCAATGATATTGGTTTAGATGTTGTTTTATTTAATCTTAATCGGAAAGAATGAATTAGGTCATAAAGTTCATCGAGTCTTTCTGATGGAATTTGTTTTATTTCGGCAATTACTTGTTCATGTAGCATCATGTATAATCTCCAGCACGGTAGGTTGGGGTGAGTTTACGCACCCCAACAACAATATTAAATCAAAATTTTAAATATAATTATATGTTGTTGTTAATGTTGGGGTTCGTTCCTCACTCCAACCTACAAGCTACCCATCTTACAAGTTGTAACATAACTACGGTAAAAAAATAAGAGCCACCTGGCACATAACAGCGACGAAAGTTAGACATTATGTAGGGTGCGCATCGCGTACCATAATTTACGTTCAAGAAATAAAGTTGTGCGGTGCGCACCCTACCTGGCTGTGAGGTACGAAGCGCATCATTTGAGGTAGAACATAAAGAAGATAATAATTTATTGTCCATTTTTTGCATTATGATGCGCTTCGTGCTTCAGCGCATCTTATCTTGTTGCCGCCTCACTCACCGATTTGCTGCAAAACAGATTCAACTAAATTACGGTCTAACCTTGATCCTACAGCCAAAAGCTGCTCTATTAACGGCCTGGCTTCCAAGATTATTCCTTGTTTTTTGGCACGTAATATAATGCCAAGGGTTCCAATAATGGAGATTCCCAGTGATTGCGCACAAGCTCGGGCGGCACCATCATCAAGCACAGCTACAGCATCACCAGCATAACAGTGCGAGAGTACTTGCGATTCACCAGCACCAAGATCCCAACGTATTACTTCATCTATTATGGCCATATCTTCTATTGTGCGCGTCTTTGCCCACATTAGTATTGCATTGGTGCAAGGATCTATGTCAGTACCTGCGGCAATTTCAGTCATCACACCCTGTGGGACAACAAGCGATGGAGCAAGTGCTGTCAATAATTCTAGCTGACCAATTTTTCCCAATAAAATGAGCGGGGATGTGTTGCTCACCCAACGTTTATAGTTCGCCATAAATTTCTTGTTGCAACTCTTTTGCTGTTATTTGCACTGCGGGCACATGCCGTTGAAATAGTTCGTGAAGAAAACGGGAACGGCTCATTTCCAATATTTCACAGGCCTTAGATTGTGATAAACGTTGTTCGGCATACCATTGTATGACTGCGGCGGTTTTTAGCTCTTTGGCAAATGCGGTGGGGCTTAAACGCAAAACGGATAAGGCACCAGAATGAATATCTAATGTAAGTTGTGTCATTGTATTGATTACCAAACTTGAAGTTGAAAATCTTTAACCATAGGATGCGCTGAGGTACGAGGCGCATCATTTGAGATGGAATATCAAGAAGATAATAATTGATATTCCGTTTTTTGCATTATGATGCGCTTCGTGCCTCAGCGCATCCTATCTCGCTGATGGCCATAGTTTTAAGACCTAACATCCTTTTTAAGTAACTCGATAATTTCTTCCAAATGTGCAATTTCTTTATTTTTTTGTGCAATAATTAAATTGGCTTTTTCCAATTCATGAGCGCATTGAGTTTCGGTGAGTAAAATTACATTTTCTTGATGAACATTATTGTGGATATCATGACAATTTTCAGCAAAATTCATAACGTTTTTTTCTTTAAAGGCAAGCAATTCCTGTATATCAACACCCAATATTTCAGCAATCTTTTCCAATTTGCCTAGCTTAATATCTACCTCTCCTCGCTCAATTTTGGCATAAGTATTAACTGCTAAATAGATCCTCTCAGCTAGCTGTTCCTGCGTCCAACCTTTGCATTTTCTCATCAATCGTAATTTTTCGTAAACTCGCATAGAAATCACCATTAAATTGGGTGTAATCACCAAATTTATGTCTGGAAACTACTTATTTAATAATACTAAACTCTAAGTGCTGGAACTTAGTAGTATTAGTATCACAATTTGCTGAGGTATTTAAGATAATGCTAAAGAAAATAGCCATAATGCTCGCCACTATGCTGTTTGTTTTGCCAACCTTGGTGCTTGCTGGTAACCCATTTGAAGGTGTAGAGACAAAACAAGTTAGCAGAGAAGAAGCGAAGAACGTAAAAGGAAAAGGTAGGTGGACTAGATTCATAGCGAAACAGGCTGTGTTAGTTTCTCATGATCTTGGACAGGCAGTGGGCAAATATACTTGTAAGTATGGCAGCTCTTGTCCCAAACCTAAGTATAAGTCTGGTCTAACAAAAGGAGTAGTTGCTGGAACAAAGGCTTATGCAAACTGGCGTTATGGTCCTAGATAACGACATTCCTATGCTAGAACCTACAATATTAATATCACAATTTGTAGGTATACTGGATTTGTAGGTATACTGGACATAGGTATAACATTAACTTTTGAGTTATGCCTATGTTTTGCGTGGGCATAATTTTATCAATCAGAAAAGTTGAATTAAGATATGCTAAAGAAAATAGCCATAATACTTATCACTATACTGTTTGTTTTGCCAACCTTGGTGTTTGCTGGTAACCCACTTGAAGGTGTAGAGGCTAAACAAGTTAGCAGAGAAGAAGCGAAGGACGTAAAAGGAAAAGGTAGGTTTACTAGATTCATAAGGTATAAATATAATCCTAATCTTTATAAATCTAATCCTAAGTATAGGCGTTATCGTCGTAGATAACAACATTCCCATACTAGAACCTACAACATTAATATCACAATTAGGTATGGCTCTAGTTGTCCCAAGCCTCAATAATAAAATCTTTATGTGTGCAGTGTAGCTATGAATGAGCATTTTATTAAATAATTTAAGATATGTTTAAAACAACTATAATATTTATCGCTATATCGTTAATTTCATCAACTTCGATATCTAGTACAAGAGATCTTTTTAAAGACATTACTCGCCAATCTCATGATCATTTCTGTGGTCCCGCTGCATTATCGACATTAATTAAAGGAAAATATAAAAATCGTAATGTTACTGAACAGCAAATCGTTGGTTCTGCTACTTCTGGTGCGTCAAAGAAACAAGGTTTTGATGCTGATGAGTTAGCTAAGATTGCGAATAGATTAGGTTATAAAGCTGCAGTGCATAGAATAGCTAAGGACCAATTGGTTAAAATAAAAGAACCAATAATACTGTTAATTGGTTCAAATACGGAGCTGTCTCATTTTGTAGTATTCAAAGGCATCAGAAATAACGAAGCGTTTTTGGCAGATCCTTTGAGAGGGCATATTAGAGTTCCTTACAAAAAACTAGTTAAAGAAGGGTTGAACAAAAAACATCCCGAATGGTATGTGATAGGAATTATTGATGATTCAAAACTCCCCGCAAACTCAACACTCCGTTTATCTGAAAATGCACAAGAAAGAAAAGATAATCATTTAACTGAAGCTCAGTCTGCTATGATTACAGCTACATCTCTATCTAAAAAAAATCAATGGGTTATTAGTTATGGTTTTAATTCATCTACAAAAAGAGTAGATGATGGTTTTATCCTTTTTAATTCTTCTACATTTACTCATTCTATTAATGCTCAATATGGCATTACAGAAACCACTGAATTGAGTTTTGGTTTTGAGTACGATAGAGTCAGCGATACCTTATTTGATGAAACGTATAGCTCTAGTCTTAGAAGATATAACATTGCTGCAACACAACTTTTTCATCTTGATGATGCAGGTAAATTTGATTTACTTCTTGGAGGTGGGATTTCTTATACAGACCTAAGTGATACTTTCGGTGGTGAAGTGAATTTAATGCTTCATCAAAAAAATGAATATTTACCATTCACGTTTGGAGTTTCAATAAGTAAGCCGTTTGTAAAAAATCTTGTTTCAGATTATCAATATGCTTATTCTTTGTCTGTTAACAAATTTTTAGGAGATAGGCTTGGTGGCTCTTTGAGTTTTGCATTAAATAACGACAAATTGAAAGATAGATCAATTAAAATTGATCCTTATTATACAGTAACTGCTGGTGTTACTTACTCTGTTAGTGAGCATTTCCAAATTGGCCCATCTGCTAGCTATTCCTGGAAAGGAGATTGGGAAGATAATATTTCTTTTGGAATTACTTTTACTTACGTTGGCAGTTGGTAATTACGATAGTGATCCAAATGTTTGAATATCTAGTGAGATATTTTGTGATACTATTAATAGTAGCATCATTAATGCATGGTTGTTCATCCACTACCAACTTAATATCATCTCAGTTATCCCATTCCTCTTCTGAAATCTGTGATGCGAAAAAGATAGATCAGTACTTAACAAGTGATGAAGCAGTTAAAAAGGTATTAGGACTCGGAGGGGTAGTTGGTGCTGTTGTAGGATCTTTTGTAGGCACATCACCATATGAGTTAATGAAAGGAGAGGATATATGTCATATTTCTGGTATATTACAAAAGGATTTAGATGCTGAACCCGTCAATAAAAAGAGAACTTGGCGGAACAATGATACAAAAGTAACGTATGAGTACACATATATTGGGAAAGAGCAAAATGATTGTGTGAGCTATAAATTAAGAGCTTATGAACCAAAAGCAATGTTTATTCATAATAAAAGGTATAAAGTGTGTAGAGTTCCCATTGGAGCTAAATAAAAATTCTGAGATGATATTCAATAGAAAATTATTGTGCTTCTCAACAATGATTTAAGGTTTAGAAACAATGTTTAACATAATAATATGTCTTGTTGTTTTGACGTGTTTTTCGTTACATAAAACTTCTAAGGCTGATGGTATTACTACCGATGTACCAATGCCGCAAGAAACAACAGAAGAAGCTACTGGCTACTTTAATTTTAATATAGGTGTTGAATTAGAGTTACATCCTTTTAATACTTTAAGATTTTTCAATGCGATTGAAAACACAAAATCTGCATTAACAATTGATGCAGAAAGATATGGTCTAATAAAATTAGATGGATCTTTTAGAAAAGGACGATTTGGTGTTTATGGGAAGTATAACACTGAAATTTCTAATCCAACAGCATCTTTAAATTATGGCTCTACAGTAAACACCAGAGATACATATGATAATTTAAATTTAGGTTCTTTTTATATGTACCATGAGAACGCAGGAGTTTTTTTTGAAACAGATGTGAAAAATATGTTATTTGATTTGAAACCTAAAATTAACCTTAATTATCATAATAAAACTCTTACGCCAGAACAAAAATATGGATTTAGTTCAAGCTCTGAACAACAAAGAGTTGGTATAAGTAATTATTCGTACTGGAGATCAGATCAATATAAGGATATTACAGTCGGATTTGCAAAAGATGACATAAAACTGCCATTGTATGATTATGTTAACCAATCAATCTATGACGCTAAATATAGTGGTTATGGTATTTTTTTTAGATATAATGTTGGCAATAAAACAAGCAAACTAAATTCTCCTTTTTTTAGCTTAATTAGTACGTCAACAGAATTTTCATCATCTTTAGGAGATTTGGATGTTACTGGTGAAAACAAAGGAGTTATTCACACCACATTTAAATCAAAGCAAGAATTTTATATTGCTAATGGATTATCGCTATCTTATATTGCTGGTACAGATGCATTACTTAAGAGAAATACGTGGTCTGATATAAGCATAGCAGTTGGAGGTGTAGTTTCTGGTGTATTTGGTTATGCATTACTAAGCGATCCTTCTTCAATCAAATACGAAGGTTATACAGGAGAAATTATTCCTTTCAAATCCATTGCATTACAATTTCTTAGTAGTGTTGTATCAACGGTTTTTATTCAAGAAATTGTGTATAACAAACTATTTAATTATAACGATAATGGATATATTGCTAATACCTATTATGGAGTTAGCCTGCGTTTTGAGTATTGATGATACAAGCAGGTAGAGTTCGTATTGCGCACCACAAATAACGTTTAATTCGATGTGCAAAAGCTCATAGCACGGTAGGTACGATTAGCGAAGCGTAATCGTACATTCAAACAGTAAAGATAATTTGTGCGATTACACTTCGTTAATCGCACCTACGAGCTAATTATACTTTATGAGATTAATTCTACTTTGTCACATTAACAACCCAACATTTTAAGACGCATCTTTATATTTTATGGTGCGCAATGCGCACCCTACGATCTATGCGGTTGCATTACGTGCCATTACCCTTTTAGTACTGTAAGCACAAGATACACCAAAATGCTCAACTTCTTTTGGTAATAATTATCTCTGTATTCCGCCAACACAATTAATGAATTTAAGTCTTTCAACGATGTATTGGGCATCCTTCATTTGTCTTCAAAAGTACTTTACACTAATCGTTCCCTGGCCGAGCTTGGGAACGATAAAAAAAGTGTAAACTGGAAAATGAAGGACACCCTCTTATGTTGAGTATTCTGGAGATTTTAAACTTGATTTTGGTAAATTTATATCACCAGCTCTATTATTCCATAGCACAATCATGCCTTCTATAACCATCCATATTGCTAATAGGAAGACTAAACTTCCGACGACTAGCAATGCCATTTGTCCTTTGCTCCAAAAATTTATCAGACTAATTGTCATTGCATAAGTAACTGTAATGGTCATGAAAATCATAGGAATAACTGCAAAGATAATAGGCCGCTTAATACGCCATAACCACACAGTGATGACTAAGAGGGTCAACATGGCCAAAACTTGATTGGTAGTACCAAACAAGCTCCAAAGGATAATCCCCGCAGGTTTAAATTGACCATTGTCAGATTCTACTTTTAGCAACGCAAAAAAGCCTATTGCCAACACCGCTAATATGGATGCAGTATAGGCATTCTGTAACGGTTTGATATGCAGAGTTTTGGCTATCTCTTCAATATTATAACGTAATAGACGAGTTCCAGAATCCAGTGTAGTCATAGCAAATGAGACCGCTACTGTGGCAATGAACACCGCTCCCCATTCCTGAGGAATACCAAGCCCCTGCATAAACGTTGCAGAACCACTAATAAAGGCTTTAAGACCACCAGAAATAGCACTAGACCAAGACGCATAATTGCTATCCCAGGCTTCAGCACTCATCCCTGCAGAACAGGCTAAAATTACTCCTAAGGCTAATATGCCTTCTGCAATCATGCCTCCATAACCTATGAAAGTGACATCTTCTTGTTTGTCTATTTGCCGTACTGTAGTGCCACTACCGACTAAACTATGAAATCCAGAGATGGCCCCACATGCAATAGTAATAAATAAGAATGGATATAAAGACGGGGCACCAGTATTAGCCTCGTTAATTGCTGGTGCTACGACATCTGGCTGCACTATAAATAAGCCACCAAAGATCAAAAATAATCCTATATATAGTTGAAAACCATTTAGATAATCGCGAGGCTGTAATAGTAGCCAGACTGGTAACACTGAAGCTATAAAGGCATAGACTAATAGAATATATACCCAATTATCACGACTTATGCCCGTAAATGGCCATTTAATACCGATCCAGATAGATATAAACATCAGAATAATGCCAACTATGGTTACAGGCATTAATGGCATATGGTATTTATAAATCAGCACTCCCATAAGCATGGCCATAATAATTAGTGCTACTGTTGGGATCACAGCCTGTGGATACATAACAGTTGCAACTGTCATCGCTATGTCACTATGAGTAAAAAGTTTGGCAATGGTGATTGCAAAGACTCCCATCGCAAGGGCTAATAGGAAAAAGATGATAAATTGAAATAGGAGACGACTGCGGGTGCCAATAATATCACTGGTTATATCGCTGATACTGCGACCTTGATGTTTAAGCGAGATACTAAGTGCTGCTAAATCATGCACGGCTCCAAAAAATATCGTCCCTAATGTTACCCATAGTATAGCTGGAATCCAGCCCCAAATTATGGCAATGGCCGGGCCAATAATAGGACCTAGACCAGCAATGGATGCAAAATGATGTCCAAACAGTACATATTTATTGGCTGGCACGTAATCTATGCCATCATTAAATTCATGCGCCGGGGTGATTGTCGCAGGATCAATAGAAAATATATATTTACTAAGAAAACGTCCATAAACAAAATAGGCGGTTATAAATCCAGTTAAGGATAATAGCGCAAGCCATAAAGTATTCATCATTATATTCTTAAAATTTCGAAATCTATATTGTTAAATATAATTTTAGTTGTAGACTAATTTTTTGAACCAGGTTTTATCGTTCCCAAGTTCTGCGTGGGAACGATAATGTATAAAGTACTATTTAAGGCAAATGGAGAATGTCGATTATAAACCAGATACACTTTCTTTTAATTGTCTAATTGCAGTTTCTTTTGCTTTGGCTTCAATATCTACATGTAAGAAATCTTTGTTTAATAGCCATCGTGGTAGGTCATTTAAATCAATAAAATCATGATGTGGTCTAGATTTACTAATAGTAGTATACCCCGCTTTGGGTGTGCTAATATGCATTCTCATATAGTCGTATCCATCCCACGTTTCTTTAGCCCATTGGAAGTATTCTTCTTCTGTACCATCACTATCATATTTCAATTCATGACATCTTTGATGGTGTAGATCGTAAGTACATCTGATACCTAAATCTTTACAAACTGCCACCGTTTCTTTTAAACTATAATTAAGTTCATCATTCTCAAAAGTTATCCATGACAGTTCTTCTGGTGTGAAATGTGTTCTCATATTGTGTTTGAGTCTGGCAATAGTAGCCTCTTTATCACCATAAACCCCACCAAGATGAATGTTAATTTCAGTACAACCAAGCGGAATTGCTACAAAAAAGTGGCTTCGCAAGTCTCTAACACTATTGGAAATGACCTCTTCAGATGGACTGCCCATATTAACGTGCTGACCAGGATGCATACTCAGAATGATACCATCACTATTAATTTTCTTTAGTTCATCGGTAGCCCAATCTAGGTCTTGTTGCGATATAATTTCATCTGTGATCATTTTGTGTAGTTGCGGTAGTAAGTCACTACTTATTCGGTAACTTTTAATATCATTATCTCTACAATAATCAATAGCAAATTGTAAGGTTTGAATATTGTGTTGCCAAATACCGATAACTTTTTTCCATGATTTATTCTTATCTTCTTTGTGTAGTTTAGTTATATCCTTATGTGTGTATGTTTTAAATTTGATAGGTTCTTCCCAAAATAAACAACATAAACCATATTCCATAGATTCTCCTAGTGATTTAATTGTTTATTTTAAAAAAGGGAACTTCATTATAACTTTTCAATAAACTATCAACTTAAAGATTTTTGCAATAATATATCTAATTTAGAAGCTGCATGATGGTCAAAGCCTACATAATGATTCACAGCTACTAGATTAACAGTATCAGGGTAATGGCCTGGTAAATCATCTATGGCTATCCAATAGGCATCCTCGTTGCCAGTGGTTGCTAAATATTGCATAACCTCTTCATAACGTACATATTTAGGTAATTCAGCACAGGCTGACCATACTGGCGTAACTGCGATAATTTTATTTTGTATGTTTTTGGGAAATCGGGAACGTATGGTTGGTAAATCAAATAATTCACGCCAGGATGATGATATTACGATTTTAACCTGATCATATTTGGAAATTACCTCAGTAAATAGTTGTACAAATTCTGGAACTAATAGAGGGACACCATTTTCATCATAAGGCATCTCAGTGTTTTGACCTGGTAGATCTTCTAAATTGAATACGCCATCGATATCGATAAATATGTATGTATTCTGCATACAGTTTCCTATAAATTTTTACTTGCACCAAATTAAAGTTGCCATACGCCCGGTAATCCTATCCCGTCGATACGAAAAAAACCGTTTCGGATCACTTACAGTACAATAATCACCACCTCCGATAAAATTAACGCCTTGTTTGGCTAATTTATATCGAGCTATATTGTATATATTGGCCAGCCATAGGCCACGCGGAGATGGAGCAAATGCTGCACTTAATTCGAGACTCTGTTGCAAAAAAGCATTGCGTACTTCAGAACCAACCTCAAAAGCATTAGGTCCAATGGCAGGACCCAGCCAAGCTAAAATATCTATAGCAGGAGTATCTAAAGCAGTTATAGCTGATTCTAGGATGCCGTTTAATAAACCACGCCAACCTCCATGTACGGCTCCTACACGCTTGTTCTTTTGGTCGCATAATAATATCGGCAGACAATCAGCAGTCAACACAGCGCATACAGATCCTGGTTCAGTAGCAACTATGGCATCCGCTGTACAACCGTCCTTGCTATCCTCAGCATATACAGTATCGCAGCCATGTACCTGTTGCAACCATAAGGGTTCTTTAGGTAAATTTAAAGCCGTTACGAGACGCGCTCGATTAATAGCTACCGCTTGTGGATCATCCCCTACATGCAAACCAAGATTGAGACTAGTGTATGGGGCGCAACTTACACCACCATCTCTGGTAGTTACAGCAGCATGTACCCAATTTGGAGCAGGCCATTTGGGGATAATTAAGTTCATAAATCGGCCTGGGATTGATGATTAGATGGTAATACTTTGATGTTAAGACCTATGCTAGCAGCTAATTCTACAAATCCTGGAAATGAGGTATGAACATTAGCGCAATCTTTAATCAGGATTTCTCCAGCTGCGCGGAGACCTGCTATTGCAAATGCCATGGCAATCCTATGATCACCTAGACTTAAGATAGTTCCAGATGCTATCTTGCCACCTTCAATGTAAATACCATCTGGATATGGCTTGGCAACAATTCCAAGGTTGTTAAGACCATCTGCCATAGCCTGAATCCGATCACTTTCTTTTACCCGTAATTCGGATGCACCATGTAATATAGTTTTACCTTCCGCACAAGCGGCGGCGATAAACACTGCTGGAAATTCATCAATGGCTACAGGTATTAGCTCTTTAGGAATATTTATACCATGTAATTTAGCACTTTGTATACGGATATCTGCGATTGGTTCGCCGCATCTTTTTTCGACATTACTAATATTAATATTCGCTCCCATAGCCCGCAAGATATGTACGATTCCTAAACGGGTTGGATTGATACCTACTTGCTGCAATGTTAAATCGGATTGAGGAGCGATGCTGGCACCAACTAGAAAAAATGCGGCTGAAGAAATATCTCCAGGTACATTAATAGCATGGCCTTGTAATGTTCCACCTCCAGTAAGGCAGGTTTCTAAATCTCGATATTGGATTGCATAGCCTAATTCTTGCAGCATACGTTCGGTATGATCTCTGCTGGGAGTTGGTTCCCGTACACAGGTTGTGCCTTGAGCATACAAACCAGCAAGTAATAGGCAGGATTTGACTTGGGCACTAGCAATAGGTAAGGCATAAGGAATACTTTGGAGTTTCGGAACTGGCTCAATATGTAATGGTGCTGTTCCCTGTTCATTAGCTGATATTTTAGCACCCATGAGAGCTAAAGGTTCGGTAACACGGCGCATAGGGCGACGTAATAAAGAGGCATCGCCAGTAAGCGTAACTGGAAAGCGTTGTCCAGCTAGTAAGCCAGCCAATAGGCGCATGGAAGTTCCTGAATTGCCAAGGTTGAGTGGGCCATTAGGTGCGGTTAAGCCATGCAGACCTACGCCTTCAATCTGTATTTGTCCAGTATTTGTTTCTTTAATAGATACTCCCATTTGGGTAAAGGCATCGAGAGTCGCCAAGCAATCTGTACCCTTTAGAAAGCCATTAATATCAGTAATTCCTTCCGCTATAGCACCTAGCATAATAGCACGGTGTGAGATTGATTTATCTCCAGGTACACGGATATTTCCAGTAAGTTTTCCGCCTGGCATGACTTGTAGATTAATATGTTGTTTGTTATCCATTGTGGTTTAATCAATTCTATGTTGAACTTCTAATTTACATCAAAAGGCAGGATTTTCCCGCCCTACCCTCTACCCATCCTACGGACTATAGGACAATTTTTAATGGCACGTAATCTCGCTCGTGTTATGGCCTGCTCTATCATGCTAGGGCTTTCCAAATTTGCCACAATGGTTCTATTATCTATAGCTGTTGCTGCTTTTAACCAGGCTAAAAATTGTGCTTTTTGGCGATATCTGGATTCAGCAAAACCAGTACGACCTCGATAATCCGCCTCACAGGCTGTTAATATGGATTTTAAGCGTTGTGGATTGCGAAACGCATCCGCCGCCTCCAAAATACACAATACATTGCGAGGTCGCAGATTCCAGGCTCGATGAATATGACCATGATAACGGGCTACTAAGATGGCTAATTGACAATATCTATTAGGAATTCGGAGACGTTTACAAACACCTTCTATCAAATGTACACTACGTTCTTCATGACCACGATGACTAGGCCAAATCAATCGTGGAGTCTCTCCCTTACCCAGATCATGGGTTAAAGCCGCAAATATGACCATTGGATCATCAGATAAGCGTCGTGCCATTTGTAATACTAGCATTGTATGCACCCCAGTATCTATTTCAGGATGCCAACGTGAAGGTTGCGGTATTCCCCACAAACGATCTAGCTCTGGTAATATATAGGCTAAGGCCCCACAATTTCGTAATGTTTTAAAGAATAATGAGGGTCGAGTTGCTATTAAGGCTCTGTCTATTTCTTTCCATATTCGCTCTGGTGTTACCCCTTCTAAGGCTTTAGCGGCTACCATCTTTTGCATTAAATTTTGGGTTTCTGGAGCAATCTGAAATCCTATGCTACCATATCGGGCCATAAAACGCGCTACTCGTAGGATCCGAATTGGATCTTCCACAAACGCTTCTGATGTGTGTCGGAAGATTCTCTGTTCTAAGTCTCTTTGGCCGTTGAAGTAATCTACAATATGGCCTTGGGAGTCTTCAGCTAGAGCATTAATAGTTAGATCACGACGCTGTAGATCTTCTTTTAGAGTAATATCATAAGCAGTATGGACTATTGGGGCTATGGATTTGGTTGGAATTATTGTAGTGTCATTTTGTAGTCCATCAGAACTACTAAGACGTTTAGTACGTGCCAACGCATATTCGGCTTTAGTTTGCGGATGTAGAAAAACTGGAAAATCACGCCCTACTTGAGTGAATCCCAAGTCTAGCATTTGCTGCGGTGTAGCTCCTACGACCACATAATCTCGTTCTGTAACGGGTTGTCCTAGCAACCTATCTCTTATTGCGCCACCTACCAAATAGATTTCCATCCATTTTGCCTCTATTAATCAAAAATTAATTTCCTGAAATCCATAAGTCTTTTTTAAGTAATTGACATTTATTAAGATGCAGAGTTAAATAAAAATTTACAAGATCTCATGGTGATATTTATGATGCAATCATTTACTAAAGAAAATGCGAGAAATATCTTTTATGGTGGAACAGTATTTTTTCTATTATTGTTCCTAAATTTAGCATTCAATACTTCAGTATTGTTACCAAAGCAAGAGCGGTATGAAAATACTAAGATTAAACAACAGGTTGCTTTTGGTAAAGTCTTATGGGATAACAATAATTGTATAGGTTGCCATAGCTTTTTGGGAGATGGAGCTTATTTTGCTCCTGAACTTGGAAATATATATCAACGTTATAATAACAATATAGATGGTATTAAGAGGTTTATTAGAAGTCGTCCTGATGATGGCATAATTTTGCGGCGTTCTATGCCCCAATTTAATTTTACTGAAGGTAAGCTGGATGCTTTGGCTGAGTTTCTTAAGTATAGTTCTCAGGTAGATACTAATAAATGGCCTCCTACTAAAGAGGGCTAGTTTCGGTAGCATCGTGGATTGGGTTGCCATCAGTTTGGCAACCCAACCTTATTGTAACCGAAAGTACTTAATTATTGGTAAATGGGTTGGTGTAGTATGGGTTGCTGCGCTCTCCTTGTAAATTGCCTTGGTTGTCTTGGAAGCGTTCTTGTTGTAGGGAGGATGGTATATCCTTTTTATTGTTCTGAGGCTGCGTGGTGGTTTGTGGTTTGCCGTTCCAAAAGTTTATAAATGCTGTGCGTCTGCTGGGTGAGATTAGTATCAGTAATCCGATAGTAGTGATTATAGCTGCAAGTAGAATGATTGGCCAAAAACAGGAGATACAGATTTGTTTTTGGGGTTTTTTAGTATCGTCTTTGTCAGCTACTTGTGAATCTATGGATGGTTGTGTTGTATTTTCTGTGGCAACAGTTTCTGATTGTGTTGCTTTTGCATCCACTTTTTCGGTACTTGCTAATTTTATAGCTTCAGCACTTACAGGGGCTACGGATTCTATTGGTGCAGGCTCTTCAGCAACAGCCTCTGGCTCTGATGTAGGAGCTTCAGCACTTACAGGTTCTACGGATTCTACAGATTCTATTGGTGCAGGCTCTTCAGCAACAGGTACTATTGGTCGTTCTAAAGTAACATCATCTTCAGGTTCTACTTCAGAGATAGCTTCTTGTACTATTGGCCGTTCCAAAGTAACATCATCTTCAGGTTCTACTTCAGAGACAATTTCTGTTGCTATTGGACGTTCCAAAGTAACTTCAGCTTCAGGTTCTACTTCAGAGATAGTCTTGGGAGTCATTGGTAGCTCCAGAGTAATTTCCGTAGATTCTGATGCTTTATATGTAGACTCAGGCACAATTGAAGAATTTGTATAAACAGGAGATTCTTTAGAAGAAGTACTTCCAATTTGAGATATTTTTTTCTGTTGTGCCGTTAATTTAGCGGCCTTTTTCACAGCACGTTTTTTAGAACGTTTTAATTTAGCAGCTTTCCTTTTCTCAGCTTTGGTATTAGGTTTAATGGCAGGTTTATCTTTAGTCTTCTCTTCAGGATTATCTTTGTCAGCCATGATATATCTTTCCAAACAATTTCTCGAAATTTATTATTCAAATATTATATAGTTTGAAATTAAATTGAGAATAAAATATATTCCAAATTATCTTAAAAAACAAAGGATAATTTAAATACTATCATAATTGGCATGGATTGCCGCACAATTATACAATATATTATTACAATGCTTCCGCCTTGGCCTCACTATGTACCGCATCAATCCTTACAGCAGCCAAATCCTGAGCTTCAATATTAAGTGCCTGTCCAAGCAACGATTCTACCGCATCGATTAACGCCATAGCATCAAGACCTAACTCCCGCATTAGATAAGGACGACTCGCACCATGTGCATACACATCCTGAATACCTAGACGTACTAAACGTTTGCTAGATCCCATTGTTGCCATAACCTCCGCTACTGCACTCCCCAACCCGCCTATGATACTATGGTTTTCTATAGTAATCACACCATAGCGCACCTGCTCTATCGTATCTTGAATACGTGGATCTGTAAATGGCTTTATGGTACTAACATGTAAATGTTGAACACTAACTGCTTTAGCTTTTAAACAACTTTGTACTCGTAACGCCTCTTCTGTACTGATACCACTTGATATAATAGCTAAATCTTTACCTGTAGACAGAATTCTAGCTTGGCCTAATTTTAAGGGAGAAGCGAATAATCTTGGTACCTCGCCACGTAACATGCTGATATAGACTGGGCCATTAACTGTGTGAGCTACATCAAGTACGCTCTCAACTTCAGTCGCATCCCCAGTTACTAAAATACACATATTCGGTATTAAGCGCATCAATCCAATATCATCTATAGCTTGATGGGTAACACCACCAGGTGTTGTAATACCAGGGAGAAATCCTACTAAACGTACTTTAAGGTTAGGATATCCAATAGACATGGCGACTTGGTCAAAAGGACGGCGGCATACAAAGACTGCGAAGGTGTGAATCCAAGGTTCAAAACCTTCACGTGCTAAACCTCCAGCCCAACTCATCATATTTTGTTCTGCCATCCCCATCGATATAAAACGCTGCGGATGCTGGTTACGAAACAGATCGGCCTCGCATGAGGATGTAAGATCCGCACTAAGTACTAAAATTTTAGGTTTATCAGCAGCCCAGGCTGGAAAATGTGTTCGGTGGGGGCGTTTTACGATTTCCATCGTAGGCTCCAAATTCTCTAGTAATAATTGTTGATGTAATTAGCAATGGTTTTGTGCCTTGTGCTGCATTTCTTCAAATAGGTCTTGGTATTCCTGACGTTCCTGATCTGTTTTAAAACGCAAATAATGTAATGCAGGTTTGCGCTCTGCTAGTTTAGGGATACCTCGACAAGGATCAGAATGGGATAGTACAAAAAGAGGTTGTCCATTAGGAGCTAGTTTAGCCGGTGCGGCTAAAGCTGTCACATCATGACCATCAACTGCAATAGTTCTAGCACCAAAGGCTGTAAGTTTTTGTGCTAAAGGTTCTGTTGTCATAACCGATTCAACTGCACCATCACACTGCTGCGCATTTACATCTATATATACCCCTATATTATCTAATCTGTAGTGGGATAATGCCTGTACGGCTTCCCAAACCTGGCCTTCTTGAAATTCTCCATCTGTCATTAGCACCCATACTCGACCAGTTTCTCCCTTACGCTGGCGTGCCATAGCAATACCACCAGCTTGACTTATAGCTTGTCCTAAGGAACCTGAAGTCACTTCACCGCCTGGAGAATGTTCAGCCCCAATCATTTCTACAGTACTACCATCCTGATTAAATTGCGCTAATCCCACCTCTGCCATGCGTCCTACTTCAATAAGTGTAGCATAATGCACCAGAGCATAATGCGATGGTGAAAAGATAAAACGGTCATATTGAGGTTCATGCGGCCCATTATAACCACCACCAGTTTGATAATTGGGATTGGTGGAGCCAGGATTTCCTGCATAAGGTATAGGTATTAATGGCGCAGTGCTAGGCCCAAGATGCATGATTTTAGTATATAGCGTTGCAAAAAGTTCGGCAGAAGAACAGGCTTGGCTTAGGTAGCCACCACCGTTTTGCATCACAAATTTAAATACTCGCAGTCGAATATTATGAGCAATTTGTTCCGTTTGCGTTTGCCATTGTGGTGAAGAATTATCTACAAAGCTATCTGAAGCATTATATGTATTCATTGTGCCACCTGCTGCTGTACAAGTTCCCGAAAAAAACGACAATTTGCCACTAGGTCAGGAGAATGTTCCACCAAGGCTCCTCCGATTAAATAGATAACATCAAGGCCATAAGTTTGGTGTAAGTTAGGAATGCGCTCAAAAGTCATGCCACCTGCTGGCACTGGTAGAATGGTTTTTAATCCTGTTATGGGTTCAAGACAGGATGTTGCAATAGATACACAATCTTCGATACTAAAAGCAAATCTGCCGCCATAATTGGTAAATATTGTGGCATCTGCCCCGGCTAAACGGGCTAGGAGACCAAATAATATGCCATGAGAGATGCCATGACTAGGGTTGGCTACAAAAGCACCTACAAAAGTTGGATGTGCCATAATTGGCAAAGCCAAAGTATCATCATCAGCTAAAGCTCGCATGGTATCAAATCCAAGCAAACCTGGAGCTACCAGTAAGCCACCTGCACCTTCTTGCTTGGCTAATTTAGCTCGTTCCCATAATTGTTCAATAGGGCCTGTGATATTTGGTAAATATAGAGTATTACCGCCAGTGTCCATATTGGCACGTTTAACAGCAGCGCATACTTGAGTTACACGTTCTGCATATAAACCAAATGGCTGATTGGTGAGTCCATGATCGTCCTTAATAATATCCATACCACCAAGGGTCATTTCGTAGGCAAGACGTACCAATGATTTGATACTTAAGCCAACAGGTTTGATAGCAGTAGCTAAGAGAGGGCGCGATTTGGCTTCAAGTAATTTGCGCCATCCTGCAACACCAAAGCGTGGGCCTTTAAATTGGGCTACAAGTTTTGGGGGGAGGGTGACATTGTCTACTCTAATGCTGGGAATTAGGCTACTATTACCTAGAATAATATTTAGTAGTTGCGGTAATTCACCTGCGGCTAGTTCTACAGGGTAGCTTATGATAGCCTGATAAGTATCAGTCGCTTGTTGGGTAAATTGTTCAATATTGCCAATGATCCAATTGCCAATTGGAGCTGCTGGTATCAGGCTGCGTGGGACTTCCACGGTTTGTTCAATGCATATATTTTCAGCTATCTGTTGCGCAATTTTATTATCAGCAGCAGTGATGCGGTAAGTAACATTGAAACGTTCGCCATGAATCCATTTGGTGTCAATAGTATCCATAATATATCTGTTTTTCGTAATCTCAAACTCAAGTCATCAAACTATACTGCACAGCATTCTTTATCTTGTATGCTATCAAATTTGTTAGGAGGTCACAATTTTATAGAAATTTGTAGAACTGCTAACCAAAAATCAACAGATCTTCAAACCTGTATAAGGATGTAACCAATCCAATATCCCCTCGCCTACCTTTTTGGTTAATTCCGAAAAGGAAAACTTAGGGTTACTTTTTCTTAAAATATTGTATGCACCGTTCGCATCGGCATTGATAGTAGTGCCATTTTGTGAACGGTATAAGCCCCGTTTGACTCGTTTGCCATTGAAGGAATGCGTCTTTTTAGGTTCGTATTTCTTAGGCAAACAATCACCATCAATAAAACTCGCTTTTGAAGTGTAACTCTCATTTGTTACGTCTAGCGTAATGCCATGTAACTCAAGTTTATAGCGCAATTTGTCTATAAACTGAC
>LFCU01000252.1 GCA_001044195.1 Candidatus Achromatium palustre | reverse complement strand
TGTACGATATTTATGCAAATTTTGAAAAAGCTCATTGATTGACTAGTTTATATTTGACATCCTTCATTTCCAGTTTACACTTTGAAGTATCGTTCCCACGCTCTGCGTGGGAATGCATCCTGGACGCTCTGCGTCCTACAAAAATTTAAATTGTTCACTACTTTTCCGTCAAAGTGAAGGATGCCCAATAAAACCGAGTTTTTCAATACATAAGTAAACCGTAATTTCTCAATAACATATGGTGCTGAGCCACGAGTTATTGAGAAACCAAGTATGGTAAGCACAGTATCATCGTGTTCACGAAAAAAATTGGATCATATTATACAAGCAGCATATAAGGATGCGGTTAAGCTGGTCTTGCAAAGCAACTGGGTTACCCACCGCAACATATCCCAACATAAGCCTGTACCTTTGGAAACAAATAATTTAGCCAAGATATTGGTTAACATCTACCTCATCAATTTGTTCGGGTTTAAGATATTGTTTAGCATACTGTTTGTAAATACCAGAGGTAAGAAATAGATCAAATAGGTCTGGGTCAATATGCTGATCCTTTTTGAAAAAGGATAAAATTTTAATCGTCTCAGAAAGCTTCTTAGGCTTTTTGTAGGGACGATCTGAGGCGGTCAATGCTTCAAATATATCAGCAATTGCCATAATACGCATCGGGATTGACAAATCGGCTTTAGTCAATTGGCGTGGATAGCCAGTGCCAATTAAAGTCTCATGGTGAGTACCAGCATATTTAGGTATATGCTGTAATCCTTTAGGCAATGGCAACCGCTCCAGCATCATAATGCTTTGCATAACATGCTCATTAATCTTAAACCGTTCCTCTTTAGTTAAGGTTCCACGACCAACGCTTAGGTTATATATTTCGCCATGATTATATAGATATTCAGGTATTTGTATTTTAAAATTCCATTTTGGATCAATGGTTTGAGAATTATCTCGCTGTATAATATGTTGAGGTTTATCCGCCAAAATGTATTCTAAAGTTGGTAATTCTTGTGGAGTTTCGGGATCAGGATGCCGCTTTAATTCGTCATATGATAAACCTAAGCGATCATCGTAATTCCGCCACCAGGTTTCTTTAGAAATCTGCAGGAGGCGTTCTTGCCTATCTGAAGCCATAAGCTCACTACCCAGATTACAATCCGCAATAAAGGCAAAGTCATCCCTAAGCTGTGCCTTACGAGTCTCATAAGTAGCAAGTGCGGTTGTAGGATCAGCACCTGCTGCAACTGCTTCAAGTTGGGTAATTTTAGCATCCCGCAATAATACTTCAAACCGTGTTCTTACTTCATGAATGCGATTGTATATCGTCTCAAGTTTACTCGCTTTATCAACTACATATTCTGGTGTGGTAATCTTACCGCAATCATGTAGCCAAGCTCCTAAACGAAATTCCCGCCATTGTTCATCTGAAGTAAAGTTAAAATCAGCTAGTGGGCCTACCTTGATATCACAGACGGCTTCAGCCAGCATAATACATAGCTGTGGTACGCGCTCGCAATGACCACCAGTATAAGGGCTTTTAGCATCAATAGCACCAGCTAACAGCTCGATGATAGAGTCGATTAGTTTATTCTGCGCTTGAATAAGCTGTGAATTGTCAAGTACGATAGCAATCTGCGCCGCCATAGCACTGACAAAGCGTAAGATATCGGGTGCAAATGGTATAGTGTTTCCAGTTACTGGATCTAGGGCATTGAGAAATTGTAACACCCCAATTACTTCGTCTTTACGCGGTGATAATGGCAACGTTAGCATAGACACTGTACGATAGCCAGTCTCAGCATCCATCTTTTTAGTCCCAGAGACATCAAAGCGAGTTTCCTTGTAAATATCATCAACCACGATCATCTTATTATGTAATGCACACCAAGTTGCTATATGGTGATCCATTGGTTTTCCTTGTGCGTTATATAAGGGGATTTCAAAAGATGGCAGCGCATCATTTTTAGTACGTAGCGCAAAACGTAAGGTTTTATGCTCGGTTACCAAATAGAGCGTTCCAGCATCGCAATTAAGCATTTTTTTGCTAGAAAATAAAGTTTTATGCAGTAGCTGCATTCGATCCCGTTCCCGTCCCAAATCTAAACTTATCTGCAGCAGATGTTCCAATTTTTTCTGGCTTTCTACTAAAGCATTATTGCGTTCCATAATGGTATTATGCATCACATACTGGGCATCACTGAGAGTATTTACTTCGTAAAGAAAGGTACGGGGATTTTGCGGCGCATGAGAGAAATCAAGCTGTTTTAAGTGCTCTGAATTGGCCGCCATAACCGTTAGGGTATTAGTGATCTGACGTGAGCCTATGAAGGCAATGGGTAATAGTATGAGTAGAATGCTAATGGAAATTACGATTACTTCATATCTGGCCTGATAGAAAGAGCCTGTAAAATCGCTCAATGGGGCGGTAACTACAGCATAGAATTTAGTGCCTGCGATAGCTGTAACAGATTTCGTAACAATAAAAGTTTCCTTTTGACTAGTTGGACCGATATTTATAATCTTTGGGGCTAGATTGTCTTTAGTTAGCTGTAGTGGTACTTTTAGATAAGGATTGGAGATTTTATGAGGCAACGTCATAGGTGCTATCTGTAATTGTTCATATCGTACACCATTGCCATAGAAGGCTAAAATATGCCCCTTGCTATCCTGCAATGCTATTGCGCCATTGGGTGGTAACGTAAGATTAGATAGAAAATTTTGTAAAGAGCGTAGGCTAATATCAGTAGCTAGTACGCCAAGATTATTTAATAATGGTGCAGCAACAGTGATACCAAGTTCCCCAGAGGATGAGAAGATATATGGATTAGTTACGATTAGGGAACGTTGAGTAATGGCACGTTTGTACCAAGATCTCTGTGTTGGGATATAGGTTGCCTGTTTTGTAACTTTGCCAATTTGTTGTTTATTTTTATCAAAAAATTGAATATATTCAGTGCGTTTAGTATCAGGATGATTCAAACCATCAGATTTATTCAGAATACGCCTAATAGCATAATGACTATTAAGAGGTGCGTTTAATGCTGCAATAATACGCTTATCCCCATGAATCCCTATTATTTGCAAAAATTCATCATTAGCAAGACCAAAATAATGGGAAAAAAATACTGAATCAGCTTCAATCGATGCAAATAAAGGGGCAACGGCATTATGGGGATTAATATGGTTACCCTGCATAAACAATTCCACACCAGAATGGGCATAAGTATTGATAAATTTGCTGCTGTTTTGGACTAAATTATTAAGCTCTCCCATTGCATATTTAGCAATCAATACAAAATGATTGCGAGCATTTTCTTTAGAGATATTAGCAAAAGTCTTAAATAATGCGCCTAAGAGAATAGATGCTAGTAATATTACTAATATGATAGTAGAACCTAGGATCCAATGTTGAAAACGTATTTGAATGGTTTGGGGAATATCTTTAAATTTACCTATAAAATTGCCTATAACATTATTTGCTAGATTATTGATGAAATTATTTTTGAAGCTACCTTGCAGCATCATAAATTTACCTTTGACATAATTGCCAATTGATTAGAGATTATGGAGGATTTGCCGTAAACCCTGTACAAATCCTATTGTGTATTGCTATATAACACATACCATAGTAATATAGTGCGTAAAAATGTCAATAATTATTGATATTCTAAGATCTTATCTATAAAAACTGAATTGGGTTTAATTTAAATCATATATGTACTCTTTTAATGCAGCAGTTACAAAAACTCTTAATAAAGCTAATGAGGCCAAAGCGGAGCTAATCGCGTGGCGACATTTGGGGCTGATATTTGTTTGGGCTACTGTGGGAGCATTGATTCTCATGGCTGCAAATTCTATATCAGGATATAAAGCTTGGTATGCACTATCTATAGTTATCTTGATGATATTGTACCTTTGGTTCTATCGGAAAACTTTAAAACCACTCGCAATGGTGCTAGGTATGCACACAATTGCAGGTTTTGGGTTTAGTGCTTTGCCTCTATTTGAGATATTAGGCACCAAAGATATCATATTAAGCGGTTACTTAATAGGCTGGATACTCCTCATTGGTCAATATATATTGCGACACCGTACTGCCCAAGTTGCCATAGCAATAGGTTTATTTCGTATTAGCATTGGATTACCTATTTTATTTGAGTTTTTATTTAGGTTGCTTGAGAGCAGTCCATTAGCATTTAGGGAAGTGTCTAGTTTGGGAGGCATGATAATAGGTTGTCTAGTAGCAATTGTATATTTAGGACAGTATGTATGGCGGCATCGACAAACTATGAACTCGCTTGCTATGGTATGGAATCTATTTAATATTGGACTGCCTATTGCTTTGAGTTTGGTTATTTTGTTTAATGAATTTAAAATTAGTCTAGGCAATGAAGAACTAAGCAATATAACAGGCGTGATGCTTGGAAGCGTAATTGGTCTCTTGCTTTTAGTTCAATATCTATGGCGGAATCGGCATTCCATAGATCACTTGTCTGTAGTATGGGGACTGTTTGGCATTGGCTTCTGGTTAAGCTTAATGTTGATGGCTTTTTTTGTTATATTCGAGGTTCATATATGGTTACAACCTCATCTAGGACATATGGAAGCAATAGCAATAGGTGGTATTTTAACTGCATTGCCCATTAGTATACATCTATTATGGCATCGTTCCTCTATAAACTTTATTCCCATGACAATAGGGTTAAGTGGCATTGGGATGTGGTTAAGTTTTGGGCTAGGTTTGTGGACCAAAATACCTGTTTTTTACTTGATATTAATCCTAATTCCATTTCTGGCCTGGCTACGCATCTTTTATCTTGCCGAAGCTAGGTAAGGTGGGCACGGTCTCATCGTGCCCACATGGTATCATAATTTGTCCTGTTTGGTTTGCGTGGGCAAACGATACGGCTGTTTGCCCACCCTACGGACTTAATATCATCTAAAGTATCGCGAAGTGTTTCTGTCCAAGCTTTCGCAGGTAGCGGAAAAAATTACGAGTTTTGACCCATTCATCTCGAATTGTGCGATGAAAAACGCCAACTCCGTTTATCGAGCCAAAGCGTTGCCAAATCTCAGAACGTAATTGACCTAATAAGCTCGCTTGTGCGCTTAAAGCTTGGTATTTTCCTTGATTTAGGTTGTGACTGATGACAATGCGTGTGCCTTTCATTTTTATTTATATGTAATAATTTGTCAGCATCATAAATAATGCGGATTTTCGATTAGGAATTGACTCTCCAGCATTTTATCCACTTTAGATTATGTTGATAGTAGGCAATAGTATATGATAGTATGTGAAAAGTCAATAACTGTTTTAGCCCAACTGTTAACACAACAAGATATTTTAAACTTTGATCTGGGATATTAAATGGCAACCATAGAAGAAAAAATTCATAATTGGCAACAGATAATTGTAAACCATACAGATAAAATCGTGATAGAATGTACAGAAATATTTTTGGCTAGAATACCCAAAGATACATTACCAACATTAACTGATTTAGAACAAGCAGCAAGTAATATACAAGATAAGGCCATATCATTACTAACTAATGATGAAATTTTGGCCACCTTAGAAATAACTGACTTAGCTGCTAAAGAATCATTGTCTGTTAGTTGGCTGAGTTTGATGCCCAAATTAACTGTACCAATACCTCAAACTGAACTAAAATTAAAACCCTGGCAGTTAGCTGCTGCTGGAGCATTAGGCAGTTTATTAGGGATGTTCCTGTTTGGCGGTTTGCTATATTGGATGCTAAACATGCGTGATGTTGGAATTTTATTAGGCGGCAGTATTGGTGCTGCTGCTTTAGTATATAGCATTTGGTGGTCATCGTACAATAAAACCGTGCGTACTGGATTAGCACTTTTCCTTGGAGCAGCAACAGGATTGGAATTATTTACTGCCTTTGCAGGCATTGGCTTTGGTGGCTTATGGAGACAACATACTGGAACTGGAGGTTTGGTTAAAAGATTATTCATTTACCTTGGTTTGTTAATACTACTGGTCTTTATTCGCCCGCAGCCACATTATGAAAGAGCAGACTTTGAACATACGATAGGACACATTATTAAGCAATGGATTAATCATGGCTGCTTACTATTGTTTAGTTTAGCCACTACTGAACAACATGAAGTGGTGCAAGAGATGGTATTAGATCCTGAACTGGCCCGTGCTATTGTTGATCTGCATAAATCTAGCACCACAGACCTAGCTTTAGCTGCTGAAGCTGTATTACAAGAAGCACAGAGAGTGGGAATCGATAATCTGAATGGTACACCGCAGTTTGCTACAGAACGTATGGTTACTAAACGCCAATTTTGTTGGGAAGATCATTTCAGCAAACAATACCAACGTTTTGGAGTGATAGAAGCTGGAGACATGGTACAAGTAGAAAAAGAACCAATAGTACAAAATGAGGTAATCATCGACTTAGGATTGGTGCGTAAAGTACGCAAATCCAAAAAACATTGAGGAATGGACATGTGTATTAAGCCAGTTATAGCAGTTGACTTTGGTACTTCTAATACCTACGTTGCTAAGTGTCCTGGAGATCAGCCAACACCAGAAGGTATAGACTTTGGTGATGGCCGTGATGGTTTAGCCACTGCTATTTTATATCGCACTAAAAAAGAACCAATCATAGGTTATAAAGCACTGGAAGAATTTGGCGATGCCGAAGAGGAACGTTTAACTTATACCATTCGTACTCAATTTAAACCTGATATTACCCACAGTCCAGAGGCACGAAAAAATTCCCATGATTTTCTAGTCCACTTGCTCAAGCATAGCCGCAATACTATTCAACCTATTGATAGTCAAGTAATCTTTGGCGTTCCCAGTGAAGCATCCGTAGAATATCGAAATACTCTTAAAGATTTAGCCTTTAAAGCAGGATTTGGAGAAATTAAGGTAATCGATGAGCCAAAAGGAGCTATCTATTTTCATGTACAACGTAAAGATATTACACCTATCGAGGCTACGCAGGGAGCATTAGTGGTAGACTTTGGTGGTGGTACCTGTGATTTTGCTCTAGTAGTAAAGGGTGAAGTTAAACATTCTTGGGGAGATATGCATTTAGGTGGAAGATTATTTGATGATGTATTTTATCAATGGTTTTTAGAACAATGTCCAGATGCCCTAGAAGAAATGCATGAAGAGCAAGCAGAATTTTTTACCTTATGGTATACTTGTCGGGAAGTTAAGGAAAAGTTCTCGCAAAAAATGGCAATTAATCGCACAGAAAAATTTAGAAAAAAAATTGGTGACTTTGGCCGAATTACGGATGTAACCTGGAACAAATTTATTGAGCGAATAAAAATATATAATCCTTCTACTACCTTTATAGAATATCTAAAAAATGCTAATCCTGGAGCCTTAGAACGGTTTTCTCAACATAATAATGTCAATATTTTAGATTGGTTTCGTCAATCATTACGCACAGGATTGCAGCATGAACAAGTATCTCAGCAGCAAATAGCCTGTGTAGTATTAACTGGCGGTAGTAGTTCATGGCCATTCGTAGAAGATTTAGTCCAAGAAGAGCTTACATCAATTGGTATTACTTCCCGTTTAGTACGTAGTGCCAGACCATACGCAACCATCTCCCAAGGTCTAGCTATCATTCCAGCCTTGCAGCTTGAATACAATGCCATACGTGAACAATTACGCACGGAAATGCCAAATTTTATTGAAGAAAAAATAATCCCCTTAATAGAACGCCGTATTCTAGAAGCGGCGGGGCGTATTGCCGCTAGTATCACTGCCGAGCTATTTGATCAACGTATTAAACCTATTCTGGTAAATTTTCAACAAAATGGTGGCGCAGCTTCTGAGCTAAAACTAAGTATTACTCAACAATCTGAAGCATTTAGACCTCAAATCAAAATTGTCGTAGAAAAGGAAATTGGCAAAGTTTTTACTGCATTACCATTTGATATTGTCCAGGAAATGACTGCTTGGTTTAAGCAACATAATTTGATATTTAAACATAATACTATGCACATGGAAGAAGCTAATACCGATGGCAAAATTATTATTCCTATCGACGTTTATGATAAAATAGAAACAGTAATTGCATGGATTTCTGTAAGTATTACCACGGCCTTGATGAGCATGATTAGTGGTGGTGCTGGAACCGCACTTATAGCTACTGGCCCTATTGGCTTAGTAATTGGCGCACTTATAGGTCTAGTAATTGGATCTTTAGTTGTTACTGAAGGGCTTGCCGGGGCAAAACGTAAGGCAGAAAATTGGAATTGTCCAGCCTGGATAATGTGTAAGGTATTATCAAATGCTAAGATTGAAGGAATTCGTGCTGATATTAAACAACAAGCTAAAGAGCAAACATTACAACAAATAAATAATGCTAAACGCCAGCTTAAACAACACATTCAGCAGTATGTCAATT
This sequence comes from Candidatus Achromatium palustre, assembly GCA_001044195.1. Taxonomy (GTDB): domain Bacteria; phylum Pseudomonadota; class Gammaproteobacteria; order Chromatiales; family Chromatiaceae; genus Achromatium; species Achromatium palustre. The sequence continues at coordinate 15,232 of LFCU01000252.1, read as the reverse complement.
TGGAAGTTGAAGCTTTATCAGCAATTAGCCAGATGTAACGAATCCCCGAACGCAACTAAAATTGAGTCTACATTTGCACTCTAAGCAAAGCATCAGCTCGTAGGTGCGATTAGTGCAGCAGCGTAATCGCACTATTGGATAACAGTTAAAATCTCCTAGCACAGTAGGGTGCAATAACCAACGGGCATTGCACCGAATATAAACGTAATATAGCTTTTCCGAAATTAAATTTAACAAAATGGCAGGATGAAGCATTGATTATATTGAATATAGATGTAAAATAATTATCTGAAAAGCTATAACTTGTAGACGTATCCAAAATATAACCAATACATGTAATTTACTCGATGTTCAAAAGTTAGTATTAGGTAATATTCTAATTCCTTACGCTATAAGGCTTCTGTGGGATATAGCGTATAAAACATTACACAGAACTAATCAAGTAAAAATCTAATTAAAATATGTAATTTCAACATATTTAAGTATATAAGCGTTTTCTAACTTTTGAACATCGAGATTTAGGACTTTAAATTATGGCTACTGTTGCTAATCCTACTTTTGATGATGTATGGCGGATGATTCAGGAGGTGGTTGAAATCCAAAAAAATGATGGATTACACCTTAGGGAAACTGAAAGAATCCTTAACGAGCAGATGCAGGAGACGAAACAATTTTTTAAGGAGCAAATCTTAGAAACTGATCGTAGGTTTCAAGAGACTGATCGTAGATTTCAAGAGACTGAAAGACTTTTGAAAGAACAAAATAAGGAAACTGATCGTAAGTTCAAAGAAACTGATCTTAAGTTCAAAGAAACTGATCGTAAGTTCCAAGAAACTGATCGTAAAATCAAAGAGGTCTCGATCCAACTCGGTCATCTTACGGATCGTCTAGGCCAATTTGTAGAAGAAATGGTACGCCCGGCAGTAATACGCTTGTTTCGGGAGCGTGGTGTACCAATTCAAAATGTATTGCAAAATCTAATTTCCTATAATGCTCAAGGAGAAAAAACTAGCGAAATAGATCTATTGGCCATCAATACCCATATTGTAGTTTTAGTTGAATGTAAGACTAAACTTACTATTGAACATATTAATGACCATATTAACCGTCTAAATCAATTTAAAGCCAATTTTCCATTGTATACCAAGCATACTGTATTAGGAGCAGTTGCCAGCATAGTATTACCAGAAGATGCAGGCCAGTATGCATATCGTAAGGGATTATTTGTTTTAGCTCAAAGTGGTGATGCCATAGTTATTCGTAACGATACCAAATTTAATCCTAAGCATTGGTAATTTTTGTTGTAGCCTTTGCCAATTAAATAAAAATATGGCATTACGCTAGACGTAACAAATGAGAGTTACACTTCAAAAGCGAGTTTTATTGATGGTGATTGTTTGCCTAAGAAATACGAACCTAAAAAGACACATTCCTTCAATGGCAAACGAGTCAAACGGGGCTTATACCGTTCACAAAATGGCACTACTATCAATGCCGATGCGAACGGTGCGTACAATATTTTAAGAAAAAGTAACCCTAAGTTTTCCTTTTCGGAATTAACCAAAAAGGTAGGCGAGGGGATATTGGATTGGTTACATCCTTATACAGGTTTGAAGATCTGTTGATTTTTGGTTAGCAGTTCTACAATTTTCTATAAAATTGTGACCTCAAAAGCTATTGACATTTTAATATAGTGCATAAAAATAATGATAACTATCTACATGTTGATACAATATGTATATACTACCAACCTCAAAATCTATGATTTATTCTAAAATATCTAAATTTGTGGTGATGTGTAGTATATATTGCACAACCAATGTTTGAAAATAATGTGCAAAAAAACCTTGACATTATTTTTCTAATTCAGTTTTAATGAACACACTTGGGGTGGTTAGCCTTCCACATCAAAAAAATGGACTCAAGTTCGTTGTTACTTGAGAACTCAGGTATTTAAGTAACCCTAAGCCTTGTCCCTCCTTCGAGGAATCAGCGAGGGGATAATGGGTTGATCATTCCCATGTTCGGATTTATTAATATGTGTATACATGTTGATACTTCATAACAGAATTTTGATCTAAATATTGATACTTCACAACAGAATTGTGATCTATTAGGTATCTTAAATAGTGTTTTATAGTATCTATTTAAGTATTATAGTAAAAGATGTAATTTAAATTATCTAACCACAATTAACAGAGTAAATTTATGCAAAAGATAATATTCACAACTATAGCATTAATTTCATTGCTATTTGGTGCTTCTGCAATTATGGCCGCAGAAACTACTGTAGAAAAGGTGAAACAACATGCTACCGAAGCGATGAAAACAGTTAGCGACACCGCGACTCAAGCTGCTGAAAAGACTAAACAAATGGCTCAAGAACTAGCTAAACAAGCTAATGTGTCTTATGACGAAGCTAAAAGGTTAGTAGAACAAAACCAAAATGCTCAAGCTGCTCGTGAAGGCATATTAAGTTGGATCTACATGTTAGCCAAATTTATGGGGCAATTCCCAGCTTTCCACTGGATTGCCTTTATGCTCATGATTGCTGGCGTGGTAAGCTGGACTGGTCAAGTTGTTATTGCAAAAATAGTAGTAGGCGCAAGCAGTGCCACTTTTGATATTAAGGAAACTATTTCTGACATAGTTGTCTTAGCCATTAGTTTAATTGGCTTAGTGCTTACAACCGAAGCTGCTGCTGATTCTGGATTTACCGCCAGTACGTGGCTAGTATTATCTGCAACAGCAGTTGGTGCGGTATTAGGACTTATCCTATATTGGTGGGGACAGGCTTTGGAATTAGGAGCTGCTGCTGAGAAGTAATTGATAATATTTCATATTTCTTAATTGAAGTATTGTTCCCACGCTTGGCGTGGGAATATAGCTATCTCTACAAACGTTTAAAATTAGCAAACACCCTCGCATCTTTCGGTCGTACCTCAAAACCTTTTCTTGCCTTGTTAAGTAGGTGCGATTAGCCTTAGCATAATCGCACATTGAAAATCTTATACAAGTTAATTCTTTTTTGAATCCATAGCATGTAGGCTGGGTTGAGCCTTCAGCAAAATCCAACAGCAACCTTCATTATTTCTAAGTTATAAAGATATCTAATAAGTAGACATACTTGGATCAATCTCTCTAGCCCAAGCAGCCATCCCACCAGACATATTTATAACATTTTTAAAACCTTGTTGCTCTAAAAAATGTGCCACCATACGACTACGGTTACCATGACGACAAATCACAATAATCTCTTGCTGCGGGTCTAACTCTTTAAGAGCTATTGGAATAGTACGCATAGGAATTAATTGACTATTCGGTAAACTACAGATCGTATATTCCCAAGGTTCCCGTACATCCAAAAGTAATGGTTGCAGACTGGTACTATTTAAATAATTTTGTACTTGTTGTACTGTCATCTCACGCATAATAATTAATTTCCGCTTTTCATTACATTAAGGAGCAAAAATCTATGGAACTTGTATGTCCTGCTGGTAATTTACCATCTTTAAAAGCCGCTGTAGATAATGGTGCAAATGCAGTCTATATGGGATTAAAAGATGCTACCAATGCTCGACATTTTCCAGGATTAAATTTTGATCGCACTAAAGCTATACAAGGTATAGAATACGCTAAAACCAGAGGCGTTAAAGTATTTATGGCCATCAATACCTATCCTCAAGCAACTAATTGGTCCAATTGGCAAACTGCTGTAGATATTGCGGCTGGTTTAGGAGTAGATGCGCTGATACTAGCAGATATTGGTGTGTTAGACTATGTAACAGAACGCTGGCCACAATTATCATTACATCTTTCAGTGCAGGCATCAGCTACTAATTATGAAGCCTTAAGTTTTTACCATAAAAATTTTGGTATCAAACGAGCTGTGTTGCCTCGAGTATTATCTTTAGCCCAAGTACAACATATTTGCTCACATAGCCCTGTTGCTATTGAAGTATTTGGATTTGGAAGTTTGTGCGTTATGGTAGAAGGCCGATGTCTCCTATCATCTTATGCTACTGGTCAATCACCTAATACTTATGGAGCTTGCTCACCTGCTGAATGGGTAGAATGGAAAGAAACCCCCAATGGTTTAGAATCACGTCTTAATGGGGTACTGACGGATCGCTATGCAGATACTGAAGAGGCAGGCTACCCTACTCTATGTAAAGGACGTTATCAAGTAGGCGATGCAACCTATTATGCCATTGAAGAACCCACTAGTCTGAATACTTTAGAATTATTACCAAATCTAATAGATATGGGAGTGGTTGCAATCAAGATTGAAGGTCGACAACGCAGTCCAGCGTATGTTGCTCAAGTCACTAAAGTATGGCGGCAAGCTCTGGATGCTTGTCAGGCCAATCCTACAAAATATAAGGTGCAGTCAAGTTGGACCCAGGCATTGGCAAAGGTTGCAGAAGGGGCACAAACTACTTTAGGTGCTTATGCTAGACCGTGGCAATAAAATTTGCCAAGATTTAAAAGTAACAATTTAGATACTATTTTTTTACAGAGGCTTGATTTGTGAAACTGACCCTTGGCCCGGTACTATATTATTGGTCTCGAGAGCAACTTATAGATTTTTATCAAGAGGTTGCTAATTGGCCAATATCCTGTGTATATCTTGGAGAGACTGTCTGTTCAAAACGTCGTAGTTTGACTATAGATGATTGGATGAATATTGCAGATACTCTAAGTTTAGCTGGTAAAGAAGTAGTACTTTCTACTTTGGCATTACTAGAAGCTGAATCAGAATTATTAACTTTGCGTCGTATTTGTAATAATGCACAATTTCTAGTAGAAGCCAATGATCTAGGTGCTATCCAAATCTTAAGTACTCAAGGCTTACCATACGTAGCCGGGCCAACCGTTAATATTTATAATCCACGTACTTTAGAGGTACTTAAAAAGCAAGGATTACAGCGTTGGGTATTGCCAGTGGAACTCTCGAAAACCGCTCTAGAATCGATGCAAAAACAACGTCCTAAAGGAGTAGAGACCGAAGTACTAGCCTTTGGTCGATTACCTTTAGCCTATTCTGCCCGCTGTTTTACCGCACGTTCTCGTAATTTACCCAAAGACAGTTGTCAATACTGTTGCTTAGATTATCCTGATGGGCGTGTGTTAGAGACTCGTGATAATACTCCATTTTTAGTTTTAAATGGCATTCAGACTTTATCAGCTCATCCTATTAATTTACTATCTCAGCTCCAAACGTTACAGGATCTACAAGTAGATATGTTGCGTATCAGTCCACAACCTTCTCATACGAAGGAAATAGTACAGGCTTTTGCAGATTGTCTTGCCGGCCATGCTGATCCTCAAGCCAAGGCAGTAGATTTAGAAAGTTTTGCACCACTGGGAGTATGTGATGGTTACTGGCATGGAGAACCAGGTATGACTAAATTAATTGCTAAATAATTGGCTAGGTTATATAATCGTATGTTGGGTTGACGACCTCATCGTCAACCCAGCATCTTACGACGCAAACTAAGGATACCTTTTTAGAAGGATTAGTCAAACCTATCCATTAGACATTATCCGAAACCCGTCATTCCTGCGAAAGCAGGAATCTATACCCTAATAATGGTCTTATGTTAGTTATGCTGATAGAAGGTTCCGAATAAAGTCTATTTTATCATCCAAGTTTTAAAATCCAGAAATTAAAGATTGGGCTTCAACCCTGTATGCAAAACATTCGAGATTTTTAAAAACACATTATTAAATTGGGAGAGAAAATTTTTCTTACTTTACAGGAAATGTTGCTTCTATATGCTTTAACATTCCAGTTTTTACAACAGATAATTGAAGGAGTTGAACTTTACAAAAAAAGTAAATCACAATATACCAATTGAAGGTTGTGAAGGACGGAATATGGTGATGATGGAAAAAGCAACCAGCTTTATTTGGATTATGAAATGTGGTAAAGAAGCATTTAATACGTATACTAATAAGAAAAGTGCGTTACAACCTGTATTGGATGGAAAATGGATTGTTCATAATTTTATTACAGTACACAACAAAGAAGGTGCTAGAGGTTTATATTGGCATTTTAAAAAGAGGGTTTTCTTGGAAAGAGGTACTGATGATCCAAAAAACAGCATAAAATAATTTTTATTTAAATAACATAATAGACATTATTCGAAATCCCAATTATCGCATTATAATTGCTGGCCTGAAAGATGATTTCGAATAATGTCTATTGATAAATTTAAATAGTCAAGTTATATTTTACTGAACTAAATTTTAAATAAGCGAACCTTACGTATCTAAACTTATTATCTATCTAAACTTGCAAGAGAGCTTAAGCGACCATATTTTAATCTAAACATCGAGCTATCCTGGAGTCTCATTACACATGAAACTACCTATTTATATGGATTATTCAGCTACAACCCCTGTAGACCCCCGGGTTGCTGAACGTATGTACGCCTATCTCACCCAAGAAGGCCATTTTGGTAATCCCGCCTCACGTTCCCATGCCTTTGGCTGGCAAGCGGAAGAGGCTGTGGAACAAGCTAGACAACAGGTGGCGGCTCTTATAAATGCTGATCCTAAAGAAATCGTTTGGACATCTGGAGCTACAGAATCCGACAATTTAGCTATTAAAGGCGTGGCACACTTTTATAAGAAAAAAGGCCGCCATATCATTACTTCTAAGACAGAACATAAGGCTGTTTTAGATACATGTCGTGCCTTAGAACGAGAAGGCTATGAGGTTACATACCTAGATCCTGAACCTAATGGCCTAATTAATCTAGAAACTCTTCAAGAGGCCTTACGCAAAGATACTATTTTAGTATCTATAATGCATGTCAACAACGAAATTGGAGTGATTCAAGACCTAAATGCTATAGGTAATCTCATAAGTTCTTGCAATATTATCTTTCATGTTGACGCAGCACAAAGTGCTGGCAAAACCCCTATTGATGTAGAACAGGCTCATATAGATTTACTATCCCTCTCAGCCCATAAAGTATATGGACCCAAAGGTATTGGTGCTTTATATGTACGTCGTAAACCCCGTATTCGTTTAGAAGCACAAATGCATGGCGGTGGCCATGAACGTGGGATGCGTTCTGGAACTTTGCCGACCCATCAAATTGTAGGTATGGGGGAGGCTTTTAAATACGCCAAATTAGATATGGCCACAGATAATGCCAGGATATTAACATTACGACAGCAATTATGGGATGGTATTAAAGATATAGAACAGGTATTTTTAAATGGCCACCCAGAACAAAGGATTGCTGGTAATCTTAATGTTAGCTTTGCCTTTATAGAGGGTGAATCTCTTATTATGGCTCTTAAAGATCTAGCGGTATCTTCGGGTTCAGCTTGTACTTCTGCTAGTTTGGAACCAAGTTATGTGTTAAGAGCCTTGGGACGCGAAGATGAATTAGCCCATAGTTCGTTACGTTTTACTTTAGGTCGCTTTTCTACAGCAGAAGAGGTAGACTATGCAGTTAAGCGCATTCGAGATCAAGTAAATAGATTGCGAGAGCTTTCGCCGCTTTGGGATATGTATAAGGAGGGTGTAGATCTAAAATCAGTACAATGGGTTGCTCATTAATATTATAATTTATTGATTTAATAATGATAATTATGATTTAACTGCAACCTTTAATTTTCACCCAAAACTTTAATTTTATAAAGATCTTGAGGATAGAAATTATGGCTTATAGTGACAAAGTCTTAGACCATTACGAACGTCCCCGTAATGTTGGAACCTTTGATACCAAAGATACCCAAGTTGGTACTGGCATGGTGGGTGCCCCCGCTTGTGGCGATGTTATGCGGTTACAAATAAAAGTTAGTGATGAAGGCGTTATTGAAGATGCTAAATTCAAGACTTATGGTTGTCTAGGCAGTAATACGCCAATTGCCACTCCTAATGCTTACCGTGAAATTGCTAGTCTAAAAGCTGGAGATACTATTTGGGCTTGGAATGGTACTGATATTGTTGCAACTAAAATTCAAGAGGTTATTCGAAAACAGGTGCATTGGCGGAAGATGGTACGCATCCAATTTGACCAAGAACGAGCCATTTTATGTACTAATGACCACATATGGTGGGCTGCTGACAATCGTCCATTATTAACAGAAGAACTGACAGAGAATATAGAGTTGTTAGCAATGACTGAACGCGAATTACGCAGCCTAAACAATGTTGGAAAACGCCAATGGTTAAAAGATGCTAATAGTATAGCCCTTAAAGAAAGGAATAAATCTATTGATCACAGCAAGTTGTCACAAAATCAAAAAGGCTATCAACACGGAGCGGAATTTAGGGCTAAAATCTCTAAAGCATCAAAAAAAATGTGGCAAGATGATGAATATGCAATGCGATGCTTGATGACAATTCATGCAGCAGCCGATCATCGTCCTACTGGCTTAGAACGAGAATTTATTAATCTGTTTAAAAATGAAAATATCGATGCCCGTTATGTAGGCAATGGATCATTTTGGGTAAATACTCCAGATGGCAAAAAATTAAACCCAGACTTTAAAGTAAATGGGCAACGTAAACTTATCGAAGTATATACCTCAGATATGCCAGAATTTATGCAAAACCGTACCACAACAGGTTGGATGATAGACCGCAAGCAAGATTTAGCAGCAGCCGGATTTGATGTCATGTTCATAGATATTAAGGAAATTAACCAGTGCCTTACTAATGTACAGCGTTTTATTCATAATGGAATAGCCATTAATTCCATAAGGCGTATTGCTGATAAACGTGGTTTAAGAGGTTTGGAACAGGATGGTGATCAAATTGCTGTATATGATTTACGTCTTGAGGAAGGAGCGCATTGTTTCTTTGTACAACGAGCCATGAGCCATAATTGTGGATCAGCCATTGCATCTAGTAGCTTACTGACTGAATGGGTCAAAGGCAAAACTCTAAAACAAGCCCTAGAGATTAAAAATTTAGAAATTGCTGAAGAATTAGCCTTGCCACCAGTAAAAATTCACTGTTCTGTTTTAGCTGAAGATGCCATAAAAGCCGCCATCAAAGACTATACGGCGAAACAAAAACCTAATCCCAAAGCAGATTAATATAATAATATAAAGAGATTAAGATCATGGGAATTGAAGTAACAGCGGCAGCAGCTAAACATATCCAAAATTCATTAGATAAACGCGGATCTGGAATTGGCATTCGTATTGGAGTAAAAACTTCAGGCTGTTCTGGCATGGCCTATCTCTTAGAATTTGTGGATAAATTAGAGTCAGATGATCAGGTTTTTACTTCTCAAGGAGTCTCAATTATAATTGACTCCAAAAGCCTGGTCTATTTAGATGGTACAGAAGTCGATTTTACCCGTGAAGGTCTTAATGAAGGGTTTAGATTTAATAACCCTAATGTTAAACACCAATGTGGGTGTGGTGAAAGTTTTGGAGTATAGCTATCCACTCCCATTCGCCTCACCACCTATCAGTTGTATCGTAAGCCATTGATCTACGGTATAAGAAAAACTAGTGTTTTAAAGAAAGTGATAGGTGGTGAGCTTTTTAATAGACATTATTCGAAACCCTTTTTCAGCTTAGTAAACATCAGACAGTAATCGTAGTTTCGAATAATGTCTAGTGCATTAAAAAATTTTACAAACAAAATAATTGATTGTTCTAAATAATTCTGAATTAAGGTACAATTTTATCCAAAGTCCAATGAAATAGCTAGATCTAATTTTTAACACTAATCATCTAATGGTATTATTAGTGAATTCACTTAACCAGTATAATTAAAATTTTTGTATACCCTTGAACACAATTAGACCTTCTCAACGCCAACCTGATGAATTGCGTACCCTAGAATTTACCCGCCGTTTTACCCGCTATGCTGAAGGCTCAGTATTGGTAGCAATGGGACAGACTCAAGTATTATGTACAGCATCAATAATCGATACTGTGCCTCTATTTTTAAAGGGTAAAGGGCGTGGTTGGATAACCGCAGAATATGGCATGTTGCCTCGTTCTACTCATAACCGCACTGAGCGTGAGGCAGCATTGGGTAAACAACGTGGACGCTCTTTAGAAATTCAACGTTTGATCGGTCGTGCTTTGCGTGCCACTTTAGATTTAACTTTATTAGGGGAACGTACCATAATTTTAGATTGTGATGTTATTCAGGCAGATGGAGGAACTCGTACTGCATCAATAAATGGTGCTTGGTTGGCCTTGCACGATGCAATAAGTAGCCTTTTGACCAACAGTATTTTAGATACTGATCCTAGACATACTGGAGTAGCAGCAGTCTCGGTTGGTGTGTATCAAGGAGTGCCTATACTAGATTTGGATTATGCTGAAGATAGTGGTGCCGATACAGATATGAATGTAGTAATGAATGCTCATGGACATTTTATCGAACTGCAAGGAACTGCAGAAAAAGTAGCATTTCCTCGAAACACACTAAATACTTTATTAGATTTAGCAAGTTACGGCATCACACAAATTATGGATAAGCAGAGGATATGCTTAAAATCCAACATTCAGTTATAATCCTTCACAAATGAAAAGATAGTTTTAAAATTTCGGATACGTCTACAAGTTGTGGGAACGTTATAAATCATAGGATGCAGAACGTCCAGGATGCGTTTCAATGCAGAGATTGGGAACGATAATTTATGGTTCCCACAACTTGTAGACGTATCCGTTATGATGTTGCTATATATTTTTAGATTGGTAACTTGTCAATAATTTATGGCAAAATAGTTAAATTGTTGTCGGGTCTATTCCTAGTGCTTGCAATTTTGCTGCAAGTACCTCAGCCCGTTGATACTCTCTTTCAGCTCGTTCATGCTCAATTTGAGCACTTTCAGCCGGAGTAGGAATTAAACTACCATCTGGTGCATAAAAGCGCAGTTTGTTGGCATGAATACCAAGATACATTTGTAAAACATTTGACCATTTCATACCCTTATGTTCTGGAATAGTCTGGTATACGTGGTTACTTGTTAAGCTAAAACCTACAAATTCCAAAGTATAAGGATGAAACCAAAAATATTCCGGAGTACGAAAGATATTTTGGTACAAAGCCTTTTTATCGATACGATCCGTCTTGGCTGTAGAGTTAGACAATATTTCAATGATAAGATCAGGATAGCGTCCACCTTCTTCCCAAATAACCCAAGAATTACGTTTGGCTTGCTCAACGTCTTTGACCAAAAAAAAATCCGGGCCGCAAAATTTACGTCGCAATAGCTCATTGCGATCATAATAGATCGATAGATTAGCTCCAATGAAAAAGCCTTGACGATCCCGCCAGATCCAATTGAGAGAGGTGGTCAGTAATGCCAGTTGTTCGTAGTGTTCTGGTGATTCCATTTGGGGTTCATCACTTAAAATGAGACGAGCGTTTGGCATCTGTTTCGCAAACTCGACTCCAGTGAAGGATGTTGTTTGTAATGCCTCAGCACTAATAGCCATTATGATGTTGCTCTATATGTTTAGATTGGTAACTTGTCAATAATTTATGGTCAAATAGTTGGTCGTGACCCAAAAGGTTAGTGATATTTAGAAGTATGCAATTAATTTATATAGTAATTTTTATCTTTAAATCACTCAGACTTGGACCACTACCTAGAAAATTTTACAAGCAAATTTTTTAAATTGACGCTATCACAACACTACACGCTATCTAGGATAAAATTTTGAAACGATTTTAGAGGATAGCATAATAAAAATTGTTTTTAAATAACATAATGTTAGTTGATGAATTAGACTGAACCAGTGCCAGTAAAATAATTTGCTTCTACTTTTTATGATCATTCCCACGCTTTGTGTAGGAACGTTTAATTTGGAACGCAGGAGTGTCCAAGATGCAGAGTGTGGAAACGATAAAAATGTAAACTGGACAATGAAGGATGCCTATTATTTTTTATATTTGCTACAAAAGCGTTGATTTTTGCTAATGATTGTTGAGTTGACAATAAGTCCATCAATCCAACTTACGAATTTCAAACTCAAATCCACCAGTATGCTTGAAAATCAAGTTGTAAATTGTGCATCCAAGTGCAGAAAAAATGTAGCCAATGATGAAATATGCGATGGGAAGAACAATCACAATTATAAACACTGTATGATTAATCTTTGGAGCCGACAATATGGCTACTAAAAGCAATGGTACTAAAAGTATAGCTGAAATTATGGCCATGAGTGCGCCGAACACTTTGCCATTTTGGTGTGGCGATAACCGTACAATTTGATGTCGCATGTTTTATTCTCAAAATTTTAATATAATTTAATAGTATATGTAGTATGGTTAATGATTCGCTTCTTACTATACTTTGAAATATATCAATATCGAAGCCGCTGGGCAATATCTTCTCTAGCTTGAGCTAAAATAGACTCCCGATCCAAACTATCTAATATCTCCTGCACTACCTGTTTAGGACCACCTTCACCCCAAGACTTGCCTTGGACTAGGTATTGCTCTGCTGCTTGCCCTACAATATAGGTACTATAATAGGCTATTACACCCTGCGCACCACCAGTTATTAATGTAGAAAGCCCAGCAGTGCCCACCTTAAGCAAGGCAGCTAAGGCATGTATTAACCAAGTAGAACCCATAATTATGGCCATTTGCCCGGCAATAGTCTTGATCAGGCTGCCAGCTTCGCGCTGTGTTAGCGGGAGGCTATATAAACGCGATAAATGCACTATCATACCTATATCTATAGCTAAGGCTGCTGCTAAATCGGCAAATGGTACCGGATTTAATGCTACCGCTGCTCCTTTAGCAACACACCAAGTACGAATTACTCGATTTCCTAAATCATGTTTCACATCTAAGATACGTTGTGCCACCTGATCACTTAGCTTTCCTGCAAATATGGAGGCATTAAGTGCCGCTAAAGTCTTACCTTCAGTCTCCAATACTACCCATAAGCGTTCTCTTAAGGCTTGAATATCCGGTTTGGGTTGGCGTAGCGTTTCAGTCTCATTACCATCCTCATCTACCATAATCACTAAACGTTCGGCAGGTTTGGCACTAACGCCAACTATATTACGAGGATCAATAAAGCCTGCTGTATGCTGTTGCAAGGCTTGTATTAAAATATCGCGGTCTTTGCGAGTATAGCGATCAATTTTATTGAAAGCTATGAGTACTGGGCGACGTTGTTCAGTAAGAATACGTAGAGCCTGGATCTCACTTTCAGTTAGATCTCCATCCACTACAAATAAAATCAGATCAGAGCGGGATGCGACCTCATGTGCTAAACGTTCTCTGGCTTCTCCTGCGACTTCGTTTAATCCTGGAGTATCAATAAGAAACACTCCACCGCTTTGATATTCAGACCAAACGCCTATTTGGGCTTTTTTAGTCTCGCCATGCAGAGGACTGGTAGAAAACTGTTCTTTGCCTAATAGAGCATTTAAGGTGGCTGATTTACCAACGCTAACGCGACCAAATGCTGCAATATGGATGTGTCCATGCTCGAGTTTTTCGAGCATAAGCTGCACTTGGGCATAATCTTGTGCTAGGGCATCGCGTACTTCATTGGGCACTCTGCTATCATGCAGTAAATCGCGTAGACTTTCTCGAGCCGAAGAAAGGTGCCCTTCACCCTGGGTTGGAATTGGTGTTTCCAGGTTTTTCGTGGGCCAATCTAAGCGCCAAGTGTGCCATCTCGCGCCCAGAGATTTCGATTTCTTCACCAAGTGTCTCCCTAAAAGTTTTAACTGTTTGTACAGGATGGATCTCTCCTCTGGTCTCAAAAGAACGAGCTACTGCCTTGCCTAAGGAACGAAATATCAGTCCATAGGCCACAGCGTGTAATACCCCACCAGCTAAAGTACCAATGCCTGGGAAAGCCTTTAAGGCATTCCCAGCTACTGCTAAGATTAAAGTCTGGCTTTTACCTATCTGTTGTTGTACCAGAGACAGGAGGCGACTGCGATCAGCATCACGTACTGAAACCTGATATAGCTCCGATAATGCACGTATGAGGCTAATGCCTAAATAGCCTTGAATGATAAGATCAGCCCCTGGTGCTACAGCCGCCATAGCCCCTAACATGGCTTTGCGGGTATAGTCTTCTACTAGTGCATCGGCTTTACGCCTTCTATATAATAATTCAGCTTCATCTATTTTATTGGCAATCAAGCAAAATACGGTGCTATCGCGTAGGGATTCTAAAAGTTGTGAATCCTCATCAATATATTTCTGTAAGGCATACTGTAGTTCTGATATTTGGGGTACTATCGAGCGTGTTACTGTTTCTTCAGTGCCATCTGGTAATACCTTTATTATTTCACGGCTACCACCTGCTTGCACACTTACCAATTGCGCTGATGGATAGGCTGCAATGCGTTTTCTAAGATTAGTCTGTAGTAATTCTAACTCAGTTTTATTATAGAGATCGGTCTTATTTAAGACTAATAGACAGGGCTTGTCTAACAATAATAGTTGCTCTAATTCTTGCCATTGACTACGACTTAGGTCACCATCACAAACATACAGCACCAGATGAGCACGTTTGGCTTCAGCTTGAGTTAAGGCATCTAGTCTACCGCCAACTTCATTAGTCCCAGGTACATCGACTAATACTAGCGCATCTCCGGCTGTAGTATGCCAACAATATTCCGTGAGATTTCTAGTAATACCACCTTTAGCACTAATATTTATCTGTGCATCTGGCAACAAGGCTTGAATAATCGACGATTTGCCGCTAGATATTTCTCCAAATAGGCTCACATAGATGAATCCTGCTACTTTGCGGTCTTGGAGTTTCGATAACTCCTCTCTTGCAAGTGTTACATCGATTCCAGAAGCTTCCGCAGTATCAATTCTAGTTTGCAATTCGGTTTCACTAGGAGGTGGACCTGGTGTCGTTGTCTTGTTATCTCTACGGTTGCGTGGTTTTAAAATGCGCCATAATAGCCAGCTTAAAAACAAAGCGGCCAGAAAGATAATTACGGTATAGGTAATTAGGAACCAAGCAGGTGCTTGCTTAAGATGATTCCAAACTATAAATGCCGATTCAGTTACATAAAGTAATACAATTAGTAACAGTAGGGCTACTAAACCAATAATAATTGCGAATAAAATACGAATTAATCGAGAAATTTGCATAGGCACATATTTAAGCGTTTCGGTTTTAACTTTGGTACTGTAAAAGGTAATTTTTCAGTTCATTAGCTAGGTAGGGTACGGCATTGCACAACTTTTAATTATGGTGCGCATTGCGCACCTTACGATCATCTATCCAGCACAGACACC
>LFCU01000168.1 GCA_001044195.1 Candidatus Achromatium palustre | reverse complement strand
TTGTGGCTCATAATTTTATATAGCATTATCAAATAATTATATGCCCACAAAAAGCGGTAGAATCAGAAACTTTCTGCAAAATCTTTAAGAGATTTTCTAACCAAATTATTATGAATAACACCAACTTGGTACAACGAGACTTAGCAGTTTTATGGCACCCCTGTACACAAATGCAAGATCACGAATGGCTGCCTTTAATACCCATTCGCCGTGGAGAAGGTATATGGTTAGAAGATTACGATGGCAAACGTTATCTTGACGCTGTTAGTTCCTGGTGGGTCAACCTATTTGGCCATGCAAATCCTCGCATCAATGCAGCCATTAAAGCACAGCTAGACAATCTAGAACATGTAATTTTAGCAGGCTTTTCTCATGCTCCAGTCATAGAATTATCCGAACGCCTAATACAACTTACCCCCCAAGGACTTAATAAAGTATTTTATGCCGATAATGGCTCTGCTGGTGTAGAAGTTGCCTTAAAAATGAGCTGCCACTATTGGCGTAACTTAGGAAAGCCAAATAAGACAAAATTTGTAACCTTAAGTAATAGCTATCATGGAGAAACCTTAGGAGCATTAGCAGTTGGAGATGTAAGTTTATATAAAGATATTTATCACCCCTTATTAATGACCACAATTACAGCTCCATCACCTGATTGTTATTGGCGCGAACCTGGCGAAACCTGTAAAGATTATTCACTACGCCGTTTGGCTGATCTTGAAGCCATATTAGCCGCACAAACTGAAACCATAAGTGCCATTATAGTAGAACCACTAGTACAATGTGCAGGTGGTATGCGCATGTATCATCCCTCTTATCTCACTGGTCTACGAAAGCTATGTGATAAATATCAAGTTCTTATGATAGCTGATGAAATAGCTGTAGGTTTTGGGAGAACAGGGACTTTATTTGCCTGTGAGCAAGCACAGATTAGCCCGGATTTTATGTGTCTCTCTAAAGGATTGACAGGGGGATATTTGCCCCTTTGCGCTGTCGTTACTACAGAACAGATTTATCAGGCATTTTATGCAGAATACGCAACCCAGCTTGCTTTTTTGCATTCCCATAGCTACACTGGCAATCCTCTTGCTTGCCAAGCCGCTTTAGCAACATTGGATATTTTTGCTCAAGATAATATAATCGAATCTAATAAAGTATTAGCTCAAGTAATGGCCGAGGCTACTGCTCCATTAAAGGACCATCCTCATGTAGCTGAAGTACGGCAAACTGGTATGATTTTAGCAATAGAAATGGTTCAGGATAAAGCCAAACGCATTCCTTATCCGTGGCAAGAACGTCGTGGTTTACGAGTTTATCAACATGCACTGGAAAATGGAGTGCTGTTAAGACCCTTAGGTAATGTAATTTATTTTATGCCACCTTATATTATTACTTCAGAACAAATTAGATGGATAACAGATATTGCTATTTTAGGTATAGAAAAAGCTACCCATAATTGAATATTTTGAACATCCATCTCTCAATTTCTAAGGTGTTTACATGATAGCAGCGATTGATGTTGATTATGATAAGCAACGCTATAATGCTGTTGCAGCTTTATTTACATCTTGGACCACAGCTCACCCAACAAAGGGCATATGGTCTTTGCAGTCTAAAGGAGTGTATGAATATCAAGCTGGAGCGTTTTATTTACGGGAATTGGTACCCATTTTGTCTTTATTAGACGAAATGTCAAATTTACCAAAGACGATAGTGATCGATGCGTATTGCCAACTTTCTGAAGCTGGTGATCCAGGTTTAGGTGTGCATTTATATCAGGCCTTAGATGAGAAAATACCAATTATTGGAGTAGCGAAAACTCGTTATAAAGCTACTACCCATGCCATAGAAATTTTTCGTGGCAAAAGTAAAAGACCTTTGTTTGTTACAGCGATTGGTTGCGAAATTGCTCAAGCGGCTAAAAATATAATTTCAATGCATGGAACTAATAGAATTCCTACCATAATTAAATTGGTGGATACTATGTCAAAACGGTGGGAAGCTGAGTCTGGTACATTGCGCACCGTAACTTCATTGGTATCTGGTGCTTAAAGAATTCTATTTCAAAAGCCAACCTACCTAGCTTAATATTACAAAAATAAGAAAATGGAAGCGCAACAATTTAAAACAGTTATAGATTTGGAGATTCTCTGGCGTAAAAATGAGCGTATTGAATTAATTAATGGTGATATCATCAAACGCCCTATGGCTCGTTTTGAACATGGAGCAGCGCAACATGAAATATCTAGTGAATTAAAAGTATACCGACGTAAACAAGGCACTGAAGGATGGTGGATAGCGACGGAAATCAGCGTTCGATACAATGAACATCAATGCCCCACTCATGATATCGCAGGATGGCGCAAAGCACGTGTTCCACAGCGTCCAACTGGGGTTATGCAAATCGTCCCTGATTGGGTTTGTGAGATTATATCCCCAGGACATGAAAAAAAAGATACATTTCAAAATTTTATTTTACTGCAAAGATATGGAATAGCTTATTATTGGATTATTTGGCCTGAGGATAGAGTTTTAATTGTATATAAACTTGTCAATAAAAAATACTCAGTGATTGAAACACTGGAAAATCGTGGCAAAGTACGCATAGAACCATTTACAGAAATTGAATTCGATTTAGATTATATTTTCGGTGTAAACTAAAGCAACAGGTAGAGCGTAGGATGGGTAAAGCTAAAGCGAAACCCATCATTTCATAGTATGGTGCGAATTGCGTATCATAATTTGAGGCTTAAGGATCCTATCTATCAACTCTTTTAGATGCATACCGATGCGCTTTGTGCCTTAAGCGCATCCTATACTTCTGCTCAAACTCATCATCCTATTTGATGACAATAAAATTTGTTTATTGAGAAATTATCTCTGATGTTAAGGCTGATTAGATTCAGGAAAATTCAGCAAACCCTGCCGAGTTTTCATAATCAGTCTATGTAATGAATTGGCTTCTTGACTATTAGGCTCAAATTTAGTTTCTAAATGAGTCCAATATTCTAAAGCCTTCACCTTGTTACCCCGTTCCAATTCCGCAAGCCCCATAAGCCATAATGCTTGCTTATGCTCAGGGTTTATGACCAATGTTTCCTGGATAAGTTTAATAGGTTGCCCTGCAAACTTTCCAGTTACTCTAGCCACAGCATTAGCATAAGTTATGAGGACTTCTGGTTCCTTTGGTGCCAAAATTTTGGCTTGAGCATAGGCATTAAGAGCACGTTCTGTTTGGCCTAAGACTAACGCACTGCGTCCTAACATCAACCAGCCTTTAAGATTTTTTGGATTAGCATACATTTTAGCTTCAAGTTGGTCAACTAAGTCCCGCATTTTGGCTAAATTAGGCTGGTCTAAGGTTTTTGTAGCTTGGGAACGACTTATGGCTTGGTAATCACCAACGAAGAGATATAGTCCAATCGCAAATATGGGGATACCGAAAGCGAATACTGGTATAGCCCAACGCCCTGATTGTATTGGTTGTAATGCTAAAGGGTTTTTAGTATCGTTGATTAGTGCACGTTCCAGATCTTGACGGGCTGCATCATACTGGTCTTTATCTAGTGTTCCATTGGCATGGTCTTGTTCTAATTCAGCTAATTGTCGTTGAAATACTTTGCGGTTTATCTGTTGATTGCCAGTATTGGTTGGTGGCACAGATTTATGTTGCCAGTCAAGTAAAGAAGGGAGTACAAACATTAAGGCTAAGGCAATAGAGCCAGAAGCTAATAGGATAAATAGAATCACGATGGGATATTCCTAGATTTAGCGTTGAGGCTTAGTTTGGAATCTGAGTTTGATTTAGAATCTAAACTATATGGATCATTCAAGATTGCAGCAAGTTGCGCCTGCTCTTCACTAGATAATTCCCCATGCCTGGCCCCCTGTTGGGTCCGTAAAATTTGTATCCCTAAAAAAACCGCAATAATTACAAGCAAAAACGGCCCATACCACAAAAAATAGGTAGCAGGTTTTAACGGTGGGTTATACAGCACAAAATCCCCATATCGTGCTACTAAAAACTCAATAATCTGCCTTTTAGTCTTACCAGCTTGCATCATTTCATAGATCTGACGGCGTAAATCCCGTGCTAACCCAGCTTGGGAAGCTGCTATAGATTCGTTCTGGCAAACTAGACAACGAAATTGCTCGCTTAATTCTCGAAACGCCTTAGCTTGATTTGGATCTGAAAACGAGAATTCCGCCAGTGTAGCAGTTTGACTTTCTAAAGGTAGGAAGAGCACGAACAAGATATATAGAGGTACTAAATAATAGTTATACATTGTATTGAAAATAATTGTCCCAAATAGTATCGATACGTATGCAAGCATTTTCTAAGCTTAGAGCCTGATAAACTATCTCAGAATCAGGCTGGGGGTGCTGATAGGTACAAAGCTCAAGTTCCTTAAGTTTACGCAGCGCATCGTCTACTTCAAAATCCAAAATGGTATTGTATTTAGTAGCAAACCATTGCTCTATTGTATGGTCTAGTACAGCCTCAGTGAGACCATCAGGATGTTTGAGCAAAAAGTAATATCCTAAAATGGCCTCTTTGCATTCCTCTTCTTCAGCAGTATCAATGATATGATGGAATACTCCAGCGTTGTTATCGAGGTTTTTAAAATATAGGCTATCCCCTAGAGTCTTTAAAAACTCAATCTTGCGAGTCTTATATTTAGTCCATTGTTGCACCACAAAGCCAATGATAGCACCTAAGGCCGTAATACCGCCAACAATCTGGGCAAATTGTGTGGCGTTTGGCATCGTAACTTCACCACCATGAAACAGACTTCTTATAAGTGCCATTAACACAACTATAAATGCTATGAGACCAGCACCAGTTTTCATGAAGATACCAATTGCACCACCAATTGCTGGTACTCCCATGATAAGTTTATCACTGAGTCGCATCTTGACTTTGGCATTGGGAAATAGCATTTCAAGATCAGCCTTGGGGATGTTTTTAAATAGTTTAATGACCATGCTACCAGGATCAAATGGTGGTTCTTTATAACCTTTGGTGGCAAAATATTCACTATCCTTAAATTTGATGAGCATCACTACACGTTCATAAGTAGGGACTTCTATTTCCTGCGTCCAGAAGAACCATTTTTTGATAGTAGTCTTTTTGACTACATCGCCACGTCGTTGGATCATGTAGCTTGCAAAATCTGCAAAGTCAATTTCTAGGCTAATGGGGAATAATGATTCTTCCTTTAATGCATAGTTAAGATCATCTTCAGTAAGCTGTTCATAGTTGGCATCGTTAAGCACTTCACTGAGATTTGCAACTAATTTAGTCTCATATTGTTGTAATTCTTC
The DNA here is from genome assembly GCA_001044195.1 of Candidatus Achromatium palustre. Taxonomy (GTDB): domain Bacteria; phylum Pseudomonadota; class Gammaproteobacteria; order Chromatiales; family Chromatiaceae; genus Achromatium; species Achromatium palustre. The sequence goes on along the minus strand of LFCU01000168.1, from coordinate 2,380 downwards.
TGGTGAATAGATCCGTCCAGTCTTGGTGTCTTGATCAGGGTCAAAGGGATGGTAATAGTTTTTGAGTGCTTTGACTTTGGCGTGAAATTCAAAATGGTACAGACTTTCTAGAATCGTACAGAAGTCTCGAAATTGCTGCTGCTGTTTTTGATCTAATGAGCCTTCTTGGCAGAGCATATCGATAATTTCTGCATTGCGGTATGGTATAAAACGTTCAGCGATTTCTGTCATAATTTTTAAGATATATTTAATTTATAATTTAAACTCTATAATTATTTGGCATTCTTCATTTGCTTCTATTAAAGTACACTGATCGTTCCCACGCTATGCATGGGAACGTTTAATTTGGAATGTCCAGGATGCGTTCCCACTCAGAGCGTGAAAACGGTAAAAACTGAAAAATGAAGGATACCATTAATTCTATTTTGTCAGATTACCAGATAAGCTATTTATTTTATCGAAAACAACAATTCTTTGTGAATTAATAAGTTAAGCGTTAATGTGACAATGTAGAATTAATTTAAGCATATTTTAGGTTAATAATGCAACAATATAATAGTATAAAATGCTGATGTGGGTTTTGGAATATACAAAGGGCCTTTATTGCCACATGCTATTAGCATATTTGTTAGTACCAGTATTATGGTGAATTTCCAGATTGATTTACGCATAATTTAGCTATTAACCTACAGTTCGCCCATTTAATTTTAAGTTTGCAAAATTATATTTAAACCAGTATAGGTATATAGATTCAGGGAAACCTAACAATCTTAACACTCTAACCTGTACATCATTTCAAATCATGCAAGATTTTAGGTATCAATATTTCTTGACATTTTTATGTACTATATTCTTATGGCATTACATCAAATTTTATGACCAGTAGATTATATATTAAGACTTTTGGCTGCCAAATGAACGAATACGATTCTACACGTATAGCAAATTTATTATTGGCATCACATAATTTAGAACTTACAACAACACCAGAAGAAGCTGATGTATTATTATTAAATACCTGTTCAATAAGAGAAAAAGCTCAAGAAAAAGTATTTTCGCAACTTGGGCTGTGGCGTATCTGGAAACAGAAGCGACCTAATCTAATAATTGGAGTAGGTGGATGTGTTGCCAGCCAAGAAGGCCAAGATATTCTTGATAGAGCACCTTTTGTAGATTTAGTGTTTGGGCCTCAAACGTTGCATCGCTTACCGCAAATGCTAGTCGATGTTCAACAACACCGCAACGCCGTTATAGACACGTCATTTCCACAAATTGAAAAATTTGATTGTTTACCAATACCCAAAGCCGAAGGTCCCACTGCTTATGTATCTATCATGGAAGGCTGTTCCAACTATTGTACCTATTGCATCGTGCCTTATACCAGGGGCGAGGAATTTAGTCGTCCAGTTGTAGATGTCTTATCCGAAATAACAACACTAGCGACTCAAGGAGTACGTGAAATCACTCTATTAGGACAAAATGTTAACTCTTATGCAGGAATATTTCCAGATACTGAAGATACGACAGTAGATTTGGCGGCATTGATTCGTTATGTGGCTGCTATTGATGGTATTGAGCGTATTCGATTCACCACATCGCATCCCAAGGACATATCAGAATCTCTATATTTGGCGTTTGTTGAAGAACCAAAACTTGCAGGACATGTGCATTTACCAGTACAAAGTGGTTCGGATCGTATACTAGCTAAGATGCATCGTGGACATACCGTTTCAGAATATTTAGCACTCATCGAAAGGTTACGTCAATCTCGTCCTAATATTAGCATTTCTACGGATTTGATAGTGGGGTTTCCTGGAGAAACTGCTGCTGATTTTGAGGATACGATGGAACTTGTTGATACTGTAGGGTTTGACTATGCGTATAGTTTTATTTACAGTCCACGTCCTGGTACTCCTGCTATAGAATATCCAGATTCTATACCTATTGCAGAAAAGCAGGATCGATTATTACGCTTACAAGCATTAATAAAGGCGAAAACTCAAACGGCTAATCAGCGTTTAGTTGGTAGCAAGCAGCGGATATTAGTGGAACGCCAAGCTCGTAAAACCTCACAACAATTAATAGATAAAATGGATAAAAGTATTCAGGAATTGGCATCCTCAATTACTGGATTAGAAACCGAATCAATGGATAAACATTGGCAGCAGCTTGCTGGAAGAACGGAACAAAATCGGGTTGTAAATTTTATAGGACCTTTGGATATTATAGGTAGATTTGTAACGGTACACATCACTGAAGCGTTACCCAATTCGTTACGTGGTATTCTTTGTAACTAGTATCATTAAAAATAGACATTATCCGAAACCCTCTATCAATCCAGTAACGATAAAGTAAAAATTGGGGTTTCGGATAATGTCTA
>LFCU01000104.1 GCA_001044195.1 Candidatus Achromatium palustre | reverse complement strand
CAAGGCCAATATGCCCAGGCAGAACCGCTGTATAAGCGTGCATTGGCTATTGATGAACAGGCTTTAGGCCCGATGCATCCTAATACTGCTACAGGCTTAAATAATTTAGCCGGGATCTACTATTCACAAGGCCAATATGCCAAGGCCGAACCGCTGCTTAAAAGAGCCTTGGCTATTACAGAACAGGTTCTAAGCCCGATGCATCCTGATACTGCTAACAGCCTAAATAATTTAGCCGAGCTTTACTATCACCAAGGCCAATATGCCAAGGCAGAACCGTTGTATAAAAGAGCCTTGACTATTCATGAACAGTCTCTAGGCCCGATGCATCCCAATACTGCCGCCAGTCTAGGTAATTTAGCCAAGCTTTATGAGTCACAAGGCCAATATGCTCAGGCTTTGCAATATATTCGCCAAGGTAGTTGCATCTCTTACCAGCGGATTTTGGAACATAGTCGTGCAGCTACTAGTGGTGAAAACAAGAAAAAGACTGGGGTTAAAATTGCTTTTGCTTATCATCTTAAAATTGCCGCAGCGCGTTTAGCCCAAGCACCTAATTTGCGTACTGCATTAACGGCTGAAACCTTTGAGATTAGTCAATTGTTTCATGATGGTACCGTAGGCAATGCCTTGGCCCAGATGGCAGCCAGATTTTCCAGTGGTAATGATGCCTTGGCTGATTTAGCTCGGAAAAAAGAAGATACCCAACATAAGTGGCAACAGGCCGATGCAGCATTGATTGCTGCTATAGGTCAACCTAATGCCAAGCAAGATCCGCAGCTAATTCAAAGATTACGTACACGGGTTCAGGAGTTAAGGGCTACACTAGATGGCTTAAATCAGCGTTTAGCTCAAGAATTTCCTGAATATGCCGCCTTAACCATTCCTAAACCAATTGCTTTAGGGCAGGTGCAAAGACTTTTAAAACCTGGCGAAGGCTTAGTTGCCTTTACCTTAGGATGGGAAAAGACCAAATCCTTTGTCTGGCTCATTACCCCTAATAGTGCCAGTTTCCGCCAGATTAATCGCACCGCTGAAGATATTGCCAAACAGGTAAAAATACTGCGCGCTAAACTTGATCCAGTTGCAAATACCAGATTAAAGGAAGCATTTCCGGTAGCTGTTGCGCATAAATTGTATCAAGACATTCTTGGTCCAGAAACGGCACGATTAGTAGAGGTAAAGACTTTATTTGTAGTTCCTGATGGAGCTTTAGAAAGTCTGCCCTTTAGCGTCTTAGTAACCGCACCACCCGTGGGCAATCCTCAAAATTATCAAAATATTGCCTGGCTCAGTCGTAAATGGGCCACTGTTACCTTGCCTACCGTATCTAGTCTCCGCGCATTACGAACTTTGGCCACCCAACGTCAAGCAGCTAACCAACCCTTTGTGGGCTTTGGTGATCCTAAATTTACTGGAGATCCCAGTGCCAATCGTGGCGTTGGAGGCATTAGACTAATCGGCGATATTAACAGCGGTGTAATTCCAGCTAATAGACTAAGCACAATACTGGGACCATTACCAGGCACAGCTATAGAACTAAAAGCTAATGCCAAAACTCTAGGAGCGGGAGCCAATAGCATATTTTTGCAAGAACGGGCAAATATTCCCCAAGTCTACAAAACTAGATTAAAAGACTATAAAGTAGTGCAATTTGCCACTCATGCCCTGGTAGCAGGTGAGATCAAGCAATTTCAACTTGGCCAAGCTGAACCTGCCATTGCCTTGACACCACCTGTGACATCTACAGCAGATAATGATGGTTTATTACGTGCTTCCCAAATAGCCAAAGACCTTAAACTCAATGCTGATTGGGTAGTCTTATCTGCTTGTAATACCGCAGCACCGGATGGCAGCTCTGGAGCACCTGGGCTTTCTGGGCTAGCCAAGGCATTCTTTTACTCTGGAGCCAAAGCACTATTAGTCTCGCACTGGTCGGTGGTATCTGAACCTGCCGTAGTCTTAACAGGCCACATGTTCAAACAATGGCAAGACAATCCTCAAATAGGCCGTGCTGAAGCCCTAAGACGCGCCCAGATGTACGTATTGGATAATCCTGACCGTAGCTACTATACGCATCCTGGAGCCTGGGCACCATTTGTAGTTGCTGGCGAAGGAGGTGTGGGGCGTTAAATTGTAAATCATGCCATGTTAAGATATGATTCTTACACGGCACATAATAATTAAGAGATACTTTCTGATTCTACCGCTTTCTATGGATAATAATATCCTAAGTATAATTAGCTTTACAAGTATTGATAGTACACACTTATCATACTCTTCTTGGCCATAAGTTACTTTTGTTCATAATTTTATGTAGGTACGATTAGCTATAGCGTAATCGCAAAATCATTATCAAATACATATATGCCCAATCTAATACAGTAGAATCAGAGTTTCCTTTTAATTATTGCAACTATTCTATCAATAAAAAATGCGTACACGTGGTCATTCACCACTAATCATTTTATTCGACTTGCTATTTATGTTGCTATTTGTCTCTGTATTACAACAAGAGCAAGTCTTGACAATCCGGTTACCGCCACAACATTTACCTAAAGACGTGCAGGTCGTGGTGGCAACCAATGCACAGGAATTAAATCAACAAGCTATAGCAATAGCTAATGCCAGTACAGCATTTGGCTTTTTTTTGCCTTGTAGTGGCCAAATTGAGTGCAAAGATCTAGGCCAAGCAGCTAAAATAATTTTACCAATGTCCTTGTATCATAAAATTTCCCAACTTGCAACTGCATCCTTTGTGGATGGAGTGTGCCACCGATTAACGCTACATATCCGTAGCAATGCTTTAGAAAATGCAGTCCTTGATTATCAACGTTTAGGAAAAGATAATCCTTGTTTATTTAAAATCAATGGTTTTAAGATATGGCTTACAGTACAACAAAATTTATGATTTTTGACATTTAAAAAGCGGCTAAAGCCGCCACACAAGGTGCTTAAGGCAGAGCCTCAGCACCAGAATGTAAAATATATTATTTTAATATTTTCTTTCTGATAAAAGTCAAGCATAAAAAACTGAATAGTTGAGTATAATACTGTTCCTAAAAAATTGGACAAAGTTGGACATCCAAAAATTAGGTAATTCGCTCTCTGTTAATAACTGATTTACAGTATGTAACTAGAGTCCTGGTTGAGCAGTCCCAACCGAACGGTCAACCTTTGTTGACAACATTATGCATTCATACTTAAAAGCACCCGGAATTACCGTAAAAGGTATTTTGTTGATCATCCTTGGACAAAATAACTTTGCGAACTAATAAGTTACAATAATATAATGGTACGTGAAACCTTCACGCTTATGGATAACCTATCCACTTAATGTACAATACATGATGATTATTCTTAAGTCAAATACTTTGAATTATATTTTGCGTTTATTACCCATAATGTCCAATTATGGGTAACTTTGTCCAACTTTTAAATAGCAGTTAAAATCTCTTACTTAACACCTATCAATTTGAATGTAGGATGGGAAAGCCAAAGCTGAACCTAAGATTTTAAACTAATGAGATTGATGCGCTTCATACATCGATACAAGCATAAGAATAAAACTGATAGGTGGCAAAGTATAATGTCTCATTGTTATGCAGTTATAAAATATTGAATATTATAATCTATTATTATTTTGGAATCATAATACCATGCGTATCGCAGTTACTAGCCAAAATTTTCGTACCATCACAGGCCATGCTGGAAAAGCTCGACGCTTTATAGTGTATGAAGCAGACGGATTAGGCACAGTTAAAGAACAGGAACGTTTGGATTTACCAGCAGAATTATCAGTCCATGAATATCGTGGTGCAGACCATCCTTTATTTGGATTAAACCTGCAAGCATTGATCACTCAAAGCGCAGGTCCTGGTTTTATCCAACGCTTAAATCAACGTAATATTGCAGTGCATGTTACAGGAGAGGATGACCCTACAGTCGCTGTAGCTCAGGTAGCTTCTGGTCAACCTGTATCAATTGGGGAGCCAAGTGCCTGTACCTGTCATCATAAGCACTAAAGTAGGGTGAGAGAATCCTACCATATTTGTTTGATCTTGATTCGGATAGATAGGGTAGGCAAACGGTTGTATCGTTTGGCCACGTAAACCATTGGACTTTGGGCATCCTCCATTTGCGTCCAACGGTGGAAAATGAAGGATGCCTAATCGAGGGTTTGGGTAACCACTATTTTTCTCAAACCCCAAGTTAATTTTGTGCTAATGATTACAAACATTACATGCAAATTGACGATTATAAAAGCTACTTGTCCAAAGTCCAAGAACTGATAAAGCCTTCCAATAATCGTTGCTCTTTGGGAGATAAACCCCGTTGTTTTAATAAATTGGGACGGCGTAACCAAGTTCGGCCCAATGCTTGTTGCAAACGCCACTCATTTATTGCAGCATGATTACCACTAAGCAATACTTTTGGCACTTGCATCCCCTCAATCTCTTCAGGACGTGTATAATGGGGACAATCTAATAGGCCATCAGTATAGGAATCTTCGATAGCTGATGCCACATGTCCTAAAACTCCTGGCAATAACCGAATCACTGCATCCATAATGGCCAAAGCTGGGATTTCGCCTCCAGTTAATACATAGTCGCCAATAGACCACTCTTCATCTACATAACGTTCTAAAAGCCGCTCATCTACGCCTTCATAACGACCTGCAATAAAGATAGTGCCAGAGCGTTGCGCGAGATTTTGTGCTATTTTTTGAGTAAAGACTTGGCCTTGAGGACTGAGATAGGCTATGGGACTGTTTGGAGCTTGGGATTTGACTGCTTGAAGCGTGGCCTGTAATGGTGCTACCAGCATCAGCATACCAGGGCCACCTCCATAAGGTCTGTCATCTACAGTACGATGTAGGTCTTTGGTATAGTTTCTAGGATTCCAGAGTGATAAGTTTACAAGGCCATTCCGTAAAGCTTTGCCAGTAACTCCAGTATTGACAAAGGTATTAAAAAACTCTGGGAATAGAGTAATAACATCAAAACGCATAAGGCATACTAGAATCTATGATCCCAGTCTACTATCAGTAAACCGTTAGTAAGGTCTATAGTGCGTATTACCTGATCCCAGACATAAGGGATCAAGCGTTCGCGTTCGCCTTGAACTACTATGACATCATTAGCTCCAGTGCTGAATAGGTAACTAATTTTGCCTAGAGTGATTCCATTTGTGGTTTGAACCTGTAACCCTTCTAGGTCTGACCAATATATTTCGTTTGGTTCAAGGGGCGGAAGTTGGCTTCTGTGGATGGCAATTTTGGAGCCTACTAATGTAGCTGCAAGGTCTCGATTGTTGCAGCCTTCTATTTTGGCTATTAGCCCTTTGCCATGTATTTTTCCAGTTTCAGGTTTATAGATGCGGTTTGAACCTTGATCTGTACTTTGACCTTGGCCGATTAAATACCAAGGACAATATTGTAAGATATTCTCTCTAGGCTCAGTCTCAGAGAAAATTTTAATCCAACCTAAAATCCCAAATATTCCAGATACATGCCCCAGGATAATTAAGGTATCATCTGATATTAGATCTTGGGTATTGTTAGGCGGTATCATGTGAGGCTAATTAATGAGATGGCAAGGTTAAGCAGTAGCAGTTTCGACAGTGTGAGTAACAGCTTGAACCTGAACACTGGCAATATCTTGATCCTTAGTCTTCATGGTATCTTCAGTAGCTTGTTTTTGCTTCTTAGCGAAATTTTTCAGCAATTTAGCAACCCGTTCTGAGGGTTTTGCGCCACAGTTTAGCCAATGAGTGATCCTTTCATGTTTTAAACTTAATTCAGTTTCCCCACCTACGGCAATAGGATTAAAATAGCCTACTTGCTCAATAAAACTCCCATCTCTACGATTGCGAGAATCGGTCACTACTACATGATAAAAGGGACGTTTTTTGGCCCCTCCTCTGGAAAGTCGAATTGCTACCATTTTCTTTATAAGTATCCTAAATATAGTTTTCTTTCTAACCTAAGCCTTAAATTCTAAACTTGGGCTTTAAGAATAAAAAATGAGTAATAAATTTATTTCTTATTGAAATGGTGCGCAATGCGCACCCTACGATCTTAAAGACAAAGAATGAGTAATAAAATTTAACGATCAGGTGTCTTTGGATTGGTGCCATTCCACCCTTGAGTCATACCAGTTGGTGGATTTTGTAACACCTTATCACCAGGCTGTAAACCACTCAATACCGTAGTATAACCATTTGGCAATTGTTCGCCAACCCTAATTAAACGCAGCTTATTGCCATCTGGTCCCTTTACATACACACCAGGTAAGCTACCATTATATCTAATAGCTGAGGTAGGTATGATAGGATTGTTTTTAGTAGGTGCTGTAATGTCAGGCACTAATACTTTAGCATACATGCCAGGAGCTGAAACATTTTGTGGCAAGTCAAACTTTACTTTAATAGTATGGCGTTGTACATCAGCCATAGGAAAGATTTGGGCAACTCGTACTGGTACAATGCGATTATGCAAATCATCCAGTTGTGCTTTTAACATCATGCCTTCTCTTAACCCGGGGCGTAATCTAGCTGGCACATCCACTTCCATTTGGAGATATTCTACATCCGCATATTTTAATAATGGCTGGCCTGGCTGCATAGTATCTCCTCTTTCAACAAACTTTTTCATAATCACGCCATCAAATGGGGCAATGCTTTTGGCATTGCGTAATTTAGCATCAATTTGTTGAATTTGGGCATGTAGCTGGGCAATTGCACTGCGGGCTTTTTGAATAGCTACTCCAGATGAGTATAGATCTGAATAGCGTTCAGCTCCATATTGGCGTTGTCCACCCCAGCTTTCCAGAGGTCTGGTAAACATTTGATCAAATAGACTTGGCATTCCCATACCGCCAGGTGCAGCTTTGGATCTTGGAGACCATATTTCTCTGCTATACTGTACTCCAGCATTACGTAATTGTGCATTAGCACTCATAAGTTGCGCGACTGCTGCACGTCTGGCAGCACGTAATTCTGCGGTATCTAATGATACGAGTACGGCTCCTCGTTTAAAAGCATCGCCTTCAATACCTGCAATATGGATAATACGCCCCGGCATTTGAGCGGCCAGAGTTACTTGTTTGTAGGGAATAATCGTGCCTCCAACAGATACGGTGGATACGCCTCTGGATTGCCGTACTTCAAAGTATTCTCCGGTTTGGGGCTGCGGTTGAGCTGTGGCCATTGTTGTAAAAAACGCCAGGCCAGTTATTAGTGTTTTAGTGTAAGTATCTATTCCCATAATTTCTTTATTTAGTTGTTTTTTAAAGTTGACATAAAGTTTAATATTTAAAATCAGAATTTTCAAGATCAGTAGGGTTATTACATCATGGTAATCAAGAAAATCCTGTGAATCATGGTTCAGACAATTAGCATATAGGACGCAGAAGTGTCTAAATTTATCTTAAGTCTACCATAAGTCAATTATTCACAATTTTGGTATTTTTAAAACCTTTTAAAATATAATGTAAAATTGAAAATTAGATGCGATTCAAAAAATCAATTTGAAATTGCAGCGGTATAAAATTTGCCTATTTTAGAATATTGATTTGCAATCCAAATTGTATCTTTTGCAATTTACTTTTTAAGCTAAACGGTATTTTTAAATTTATAGTTATATAATTATGTATATAATCTTAATAGTATATTGCTTGATAGTATTATATTAATGTGCATATATGGTTTCCTATAATCAAAAACTTAGCTTATCGTTATAATACCATAATTATTTCGGATTTTAGAACATATATCTTAAAAATAAGGAGCTAATTTTTAGTGAATCCTAACCTCAAAACATCAAATGCTAACATCTACTCTTTAGAAGAACATCTATTACAAGAAAACCCAGTACTTTTAGAAGCTGTACACAGCTTTCGAGATTTAGATCGCATAGCACACCGTATGCGGCTATTAGAACCCCACCAATCTTTTGCCATGCAAATCCCCTGGTGGCCATTGATATCTATCCTTGGTACTTTTTCAGCTGGCAAATCATCCTTTGTTAATCATTACTTAGGCCACAAATTACAACGCACTGGCAACCAAGCCGTAGACGACCGCTTCTCTGTTATATGTTACAGCGAAGATGAGATGCCTAAAAATTTGCCTGGAGTAGCATTAGATCAAGATCCAAGATTTCCATTTTATCAAATCTCTAAAGATTTAGAAAATGTTTCACCAGGTGAAGGGGGACGCATTGATGCCTATTTACAATTACGTACCTGCGATAGTGAACGTTTGCGAGGTAAAATTCTAATAGATTCTCCAGGGTTTGATGCCGATGCCCAACGTACTGCTACTTTAAAGATTACTGACTATATAGTTAATCTTTCAGATTTAGTATTAGTGCTATTTGACGCTCGTCATCCAGAGCCAGGTGCCATGCAAGACACCTTAGAGCATCTAGTCCGCAAGACTATTCATCGTCCTGATTCTGGAAAATTCCTATACATATTAAACCAAATAGATACCACAGCACGCGAAGATAATCCAGAAGATGTAGTAGCTGCCTGGCAACGAGCTTTAGGTGAAAAGGGCTTAACTGCGGGACGATTTTTTACTATTTACAATCCCGATGTAGCAATTCCTATAGAAGATCCTGCAATTAGGAATCGCTTTGAAAGCAAGCGAGATGCGGATTTAAAAGAAATTTATCAACGTATGGAGCATGTGGGTATCGAACGTGCCTATCGTATTGTTGGCAATTTAGAAAAAAGTGCTCATGATCTAGAAGATAAAATAGTCCCGTTTCTAACAAAAAACTTAAAAATGTGGAAAACTAGTGTATGGTGGGGAAGTTTATTAGCGCAAATTGCCGTTATAGTCGTATTACTAACTAACTGGGCTAATGCCGAAGTTATACAAAATCTAGCTAATCCCGAAAAATTAATGGCTTGGTTGGTTGCAAATCCTACATTAGGGGGGACAGCAATTGCAGCGATTTTAATCGTAATGGCAACCGTGCATTTTGGGATTCGCTCTTTAGTGCGAACAATGCTGTTATGGAGTATGAAACAGCGGGCTATAGATTTGGGGTTACGTGGTAATATAGCCGCAGCCTTCCGATATAATACCCAGCCTTTGAGAAGTATTTTTTGGACTACCCCTAAGGGTTGGAGCCAAAGAGCTAAACGTGAACTTAAAACTATTATCAAGCAAACTGATGGTTATGTGCAGGCACTTAATAATCAGTTTGCGAAGCCTGTTAGTGCGAATAATTATGCGGCCACATCTAAAAATGGTTCGGCAGTAACTAAAACCGCAAATAATCAAGCAACACCGTAGGTGCGATTAGCGTAGCGTAATCGCATATACAAACCGACTATCCAGTTTTTTTTGATATTCACTTTTAAATTAATTTAGCTTCGTATGACAGATGTAGGGCGGGAGAGCGAAGCGA
>LFCU01000240.1 GCA_001044195.1 Candidatus Achromatium palustre | reverse complement strand
GCTGAAGGAAAGGCTGAAGGAAAGACTGAGGGAGAGGCTTTTGGGATAATTAAAGGCGAGGCTTTATTACTCAAACGCCACATCATGCGTAAATTTCGTAAATTACCAAAATGGGTGGAACAACGTATAGATAAAGCTGACTCTACACAACTAGAAGCCTGGGCTGAAAAAATATTTGATGTCAAAACTTTAAAGCAATTGTTTGAAGATACAAAATAACGCATACAATGCTGCTGCATTAAGTAAAGTACCAAATTATAGCTCTATTATAGCTCTTCAAAATAATTAATTTACATTCGTATTCTTAAACTATGGAAAACACTGTGTCCAATAACCAGGCTGCTGTATTCGAGCACCCACTAAATGAACGGATCCGGACTTTTTTACGCCTGGAATATCTGTTCGATAAGATAGATTATTTTTTGCCAAATCACGCAATATGGGCAACGCGAGCTGTAATAGAAACTCAGCTAGATATATTAAGCATCACCACACGAGTTGATATTAAAGCTGAAGTTCTAAGAGAGCTAGAACGCTATACCACAACCTTAGAACATCTAGGTAAACAATCAGGTGTTAATGAAAATGCCCTAAGTCAAACTTTAAAAGACTTAGAAACAGCAACAGAGCAGATCCATCAACTTAAAAATCAATCCAATCTATCACTAAAAGATAACGAATTTCTTAAAGCTATTTCACAACGCAATAGCATCCCAGGAGGAACCTGCAACTTTGATTTACCCCACTATGGATACTGGTTAGCACAACCTTATGCCCAACGCCAACAACAAATAGAAATTTGGTTACAAGATCTAGTTCCAATTCGTGATGGTATAAGGATTTTATTATATTTAATTCGCAACAGCGGTGACGCTAAATCAGTAAAAGCACCAGATGGACTATATCAAGACACAAAATTAGAAGCCCAAGCTCCAATTCAAATGATCCAGGTCCAGATTGATTCTAGCCTAGCGTTATTCCCAGAAATTAGCGGCCATAAACACCGGTTCAATATTAGATTTATGGAAGTACAGGATATTAAGCGTCCCACTCAAACAGAACAAGATGTTGATTTTTTGCTAACCTGTTGTGTATTTTAAAGATATAATTTAGGCCGTTTCCTTGTAGGTTGTAACTTATGAGCACACCTCTTGCTTTAATAGTTGATGATGAACCAGATATCAGAGAATTGCTTGAAATCACGTTAAACCGTATGAACATTGATACTGTAACAGCTTCTGACCTTAACTCAGCAAAACAATATCTACATACAGGGAAACCATTTAATCTATGTCTAACGGATTTAAGACTGCCAGATGGCGATGGATTAGACTTGGTAGCTGAAGTAGGAGCTACCATGCCAAATTTACCTATCGCTGTGATTACAGCTTATGGAAGTATGGAAACCGCTATTTTTGCTCTCAAAGCTGGAGCCTTTGATTTTATCACCAAACCTATTAATCTTGAAACTCTTAGACAACTAACTAAAACGGCTTTAAAGCTTTCCAATACCAATTCTGAACTTCATGGAGCAACAACCCAAAGGTTACATACACAAAATTTTGAGCTTTTAGGCGCATCCCCTGCCATTCAAAACCTTAGAACCTTAATCCGCAAAGTGTCTCGTACTCAAGCACCTATACATATTACTGGCGAATCTGGTACTGGCAAAGAATTAGTTGCCAGACTCATTCACGCTCAAGGTCCACGTCAAGAACATCCTTTCATAGCTGTAAACTGTGGAGCAATTCCGGCTGAATTAATGGAAAGTGAGTTTTTTGGCCATAAAAAAGGCAGTTTTACTGGGGCTATTGTGGATAAACAGGGCTTATTTCAGGCCGCTGAAGGTGGAACCCTATTTTTAGATGAAGTAGCTGACTTACCTTTACACATGCAGGTTAAGCTATTACGAGCCATTCAGGAAAAATCAGTACGTCCTATAGGTACACAACAGGAGTTACCAGTCAATGTTAATCTAATCAGTGCTACCCATAAAAATCTCTCACAACTAGTGAATACCGGAAAATTTCGTCAAGATCTTTATTATAGGATCCATGTAATTGAGATAGATATACCACCGTTACGGGATCATGCTGAAGATATTCCTATTTTAGCTACATACCTCTTAAACCGACTCGCTGTACAAAATCAATTAACAAAACAGCCAGTTTTAACAGATGCAGCACAGTTAGCTCTATGCAAATATAGTTTTCCTGGTAATGTGCGGGAACTTTCCAATATTTTAGAACGGGCTTTAGCACTAAGTGAGGCCGGAATCATCAAACCCAAAGATCTCAATCTATCATCATCATCCCAAGCAACAAAAACAAATCCTCAAGAAGTCAAAAATAATCCGCAATTAGATACCCTACCTTTGAACAATCATTACCCAACTACAGGTCTTAATGCTTCTTTAGAACAAGTTGAGCGTCAGCTCATAACCCATGCTTTAGAGACTACTCATTGGAATCGTACTGCAGCAGCTAAAAAATTAGGAATTAGTCCTCGTGCTTTACGTTATCGATTAGAAAAGTTAGGTTTTGATCCAGATACTAATTTTCCAACTAGACAAGTTTGATTTTTTAAGTAAGAGGCTTAAGCCTCGGCATCAGATGCCATACGTTATTGAGAAGTTAAAGACAACGTAACTGTTGGCGCAAACAAATCTTTATGAAGGTAATAACGCCCCATCCCCATACTAGCACCTTTTCCTACATGCAACCATTGCCCTAACCATAAATAAGGCCACCAAACTGATGCTACTTTGAGATCAATAATTAATTCACCTACTACACCGTCCATATCGATATGCCGCTGTTGCCGACTCGAATAACGTGCCCAATGCACCCAATGCAAGTCTCGTTTTCTGATCCGAATCTGTTCTGCTGCATTAGCTAGATCCTTAAAATCAGCATTTAAAGATACGGTACTATGGCAACAGGTAAATAAAGATAAACGTCGCAGTAAAGTTGTACCAAAATTCCGCATAGTAATCTTTTCAGGACGCAAGATACGTCCTTCTATCCGTAACCGCAGCGGCGTAGTTATATGCAGATGTATCTGGGTTGGCAATGTCTCAGGTCGCCAAGGATTAAGCTTTGGGGTTTGCAATTCCCAATCTAATAAATCTAATTCGCCACGATCTCGCCCAATACCATGATTGAGCATACGCTGTGTGGCCTGTACTAAAATGTCAACGGCCGCTATGGCTTCCCCAATTAGAACTAAATCTAAGCCAGCCTCTTGGCCTGATTTTAATGTGCCTCCAAGAGGCCAAGGCTGTGGAATTAATGGGTGTGGGGCTTCAGCCTGCTTGCCTAAAAAAGCACATTGTGGGGCAATGACTGGTTCGTATAATTTGGCATACCAGCAAGTAGAACGTAATATACAGGATTTGCAGGTAGCTTGTAGGGAATGTACACAGACTATGCGGCGTAATGCTTGCCCTAATGCGCCACGCCAAGTTGAGCCTGAGAATGGTGGTAATTGTACCCATTGGCGAGCGCGGAATTTAAATTTTAGGGTAGCAATAGCAAATTTTTCGTCCATGTAGTTCTTCAATGTTTAAAAAATGATATTTTTAAGATGTGGTCTAAAAGCTTTTTTCTCAACTTTTATCGATAGATTCCATCTCGTAATTGTTATTGGTTTAAAAAAGATGAGATTCTCCAATCTACCGTGCTACGAATTCGAAAGCCAATTTTCTAACTTTAATTCTGGATTTAGTTCCAAAACATCTTTAAAAATTCTATCAGCACTCACCAAAATGCAGTTATGGACTAAAGCCTCTGCCGCGAACATCAAGTCAATGTTATGTTTTTTGATATTTTTGGAGCTAATTTTTCGTTTTTCTTTAAATAATTGTTTTATTTCGCCAAAAATTTTTGCTCCATCTCGTGATAATGGTAATACTTCAAAATCTTCTTGCGCTTCAATAATTTTAGCTCGAATTGTAGATTTTATTAGTTCATTAGCGTTAGCGTAACCGTATTCAAGTTCGTATAAAGACAGGATTGACATGAAGATTTGAGTGTCATCTGGTAAAACGCTCAATTTTAGGAAAATTGCTTCATGCCCACTAGATTCACGATCATAAAAATCTGATATAATAGACATTATCCGAAACCCTCTACCAGATTAACAAACATAAGGCTATTGTTAAGGTATAGATTCCTGCTTTCGCAGGAATGACGGGTTTCGAATAATGTCTAATATTAGAGTCTAGCAAGTATTTCATATCCTGTCGTGCCTGAAGCTGAAATTTTCTCGAAAATCGCGTACATCTTGTTTTAATTGTTTAGACCATCCAGTAGGATAACTAGTATCTGTATGCACTCGTTGTGCAATTTTTTCCCAACGGGATATTTTCTTTGTATCAGTTTCAGACAATTCCGATGGCGCGTATTTTTTTAATAAAAATCGATAAAAATTTAATAGTTCCAGTTTAGCTTGCGATGGTAGTTTATCAAGATTTATTGTTTGCATATTTGGTTTCCTTACATATCCTCATAGTAGCTTGATTGGGCAATCTCATATTTTTAGTGTAGCATGTAGGGAGTGGATACACCCTATCTTTCTTACATTAGACTAAAATCGCTAACACTTTATTAGCTGCGAAAAAGTATGCTTGTATCAGCTATTAAACGTAGCATTAAAAAACTTTAAAATAAATTTGCGAAGGCTTTGGCGTTAGTCTTAATGTCTCCTACTGCAAATAAAGCCCCAACAACAGCCAGCATATCTGCACCTTGAGTAATCAAATTCTTACCATTCATTGGCGTAATACCTCCTATAGCCACAATAGGTATATGTAATTTAGATCGCGCTTGCTTTAAAAGTTTAGGTTGCGCTGAAACGGCTAATGGCTTAGTCGTAGATGCAAAAAAGCGACCGAAAGCTACATAATTAGCTCCTACTGCTTGTGCTGCAATAGCAAGATCTAAACTATTATAACAGGATACGCCTATTATAACTTGTGGACCAAGGTGCTGCCGTGCCAATGTTGGGTCCATATCCGTTTGGCCCAAATGGACTCCAGCAGCTTGGATGGTAAGAGCCAACTCTACATCGTCATTAATAAGTAATGGCACTTGGTAGGCTTGACAGACTTTTAATACAGCCTCAACCGTTGCTTGCTTATCTTGTGGAGAGCAATTGCAATTTTTATTGCGATACTGTACTATTTTAGCTCCACCTTGAATGGCTTGTACAACTTGAGAGGCTAATCTAAGATTAGGGTAAGTATGATCTGGAGTAATGGCATACAACCCCCGTAATGATGATACATTAACAACGCTGTGCATAAAAACGGTTTGGAGTTAATTGGCAATGGCCACTTAAGAAAGCCTGCTGTAGACTTTCCCAAGTATATAATTGGGCTTGAATTACTGCGGATGCTAACGATTTGCCTAAAGCTATTTGCGTAGCAATGGCTGAGGTTATAGTACAGCCTGAGCCATGATAATTATCTATAAGCCGTGGCCATTGGTATTCTTGTAGCAAGCCAGATAATGTATATAGTTGGTTTATTACCTTATGACTAGTTTCATGCGTTCCCGTAATTAATACTGATGCGCAACCATTGGTAATAATCGTTTCAGCACAGCAAGCCAAATCTGCATGTTTCCCTAAAATCCTAGCTTCAATACTATTGGGTGTGACTAAAGTGCAGCGTGGTAATAGGTATTCACAAATAGCATCTTGTAAGGATTTATCAGCAAATTGAGTGCCATCATTACCAGCGGTTAGAATTGGATCTAATATTACTGGTATTTGTGGTATTTCATCTAATAAATTTGCAAGTATATGGATTATACTGGTACTGCCTAGTAATCCTATTTTAATTGCTGCTATTGAACTCTCTTCAAAAATTAGGCGGCATTGTGCTTCAATTTGTGATGGCGGTTGCGGATATATTTCTTTGATTGTACAGGTGTTTTGTGTCGTTAATGCCGTAACTATAGTTAGGGCATGACCACCATTGGCTGCTATAGCTTCAATATCAGCTTGTAAACCAGCACCACCACTTGGGTCATGGCCTCCGATGGCAAGTACTAAGGGTATGGATTGATATTTATTCATTTTTCTGATTCTACCGCTTTCTGTGGGTAATAATATCCTACGTATAATTAGCTTTATAAGTATTGATAGTACACACTTATCATACTCTTCTTGGCCATAAGTTAATTTTGTTCATAATTTTATATGGCATTATCAAATAGTTATATGCCCACAGAAAGTGGCAGAATCAGAATTTTTTAGGCCAAAATATTATGTTCCCTAGCCAGCTCTAACCAAGACGGAAATTCTCCTAACAAACGTTCGTATAACTCAGTATCATCAATATTAGCTATGTCATTGACTTGGAAAAAATTAGCATTATCTATATAGCGTCCTGACATCGTATCTAGGCGTTCTAAAAACTGGAAATTGGAGTTGCCTATACCTACAAATTGCCAAAAAATCGGTTTTGAAGATACCTGTGTAATAATTGTTTCTGTTGCTTTATGGTCGCTATTATCACCATCAGTAACAAATAGTACATAAGCAGGGTCGGGTTTTCCTTCTTGATGTTGTTGAGCATAATGGTCAGAGATACGTTGTATTACACCTGCATAGCGAGTTGCGCCTTCAAATGGATAATTTGGTCTGATTTCTCGATCTATATAACCAAAAAAGTCAGCCTCTTGTAATTCGCCAACTGTATAATCTCGTGCCCCAAATAGAAAAACATCTACAGCACCATTGTCGTCAAATTTTACACTTAATGCCAGAATTCGTTCTACTACTTTTTGTACAATGCCTTGTTGAAAAAAACCGGACATAGAAGCGGAAATGTCAAGTGCTAGTGCTACTTGTGCTTGTTGTCCTTCTAGTCCTAATTTTTGAACGGTTTGGGTTACTTTGCGTTTTAATTCAAAAAATTGTTGTTCACTTTTATGTTGTAATTCTGGGTCATTTTCTTGGGTTGCCATAAATACCTATCTTAATTTAATAAAAAGGCAAACAGTTGACTTTTTTAAATTTAAAGTGGGAATAGTCACAAAAATCGATATAATGTCTATTTAGAACAAATCTTATATTGATTTTAGATAACGCTTAGATTCATCTTAAATAACTCTTAGATTCATCTGAGATAACTCTTAGATTCATCTCAGATTTCTCTAAACCACTGGCCACCTTTTAGAAAACCTTGCCGTACTGGCAACTGATTATCAACAATCAGGCTCTTCAATTTTTGGCGACATTCTTCTTCTTTAAGATGCCCATAAGCTGCTTGCTGTATCGTATTAACGGTATTATTAAAGCACTCTTGATCAATACCCTTCTTCTCTGGAATACAACGCTCTAACGTTTTAGTAGCCAAATCCTCTAAATAGCTTGCTAAGGCATATTGATTATTCCTACAAATTTGCAGGAGTTGGCGACGCGCATCATCTACTGTTAAACCGCATCTTATGGCCTCACGCAGCAAGTCTTTTTCAGCATCTTTGTCAATATATGGATTTTCATAGGCTTGGAGACGTATGATTTCTATCCATTTGGTTAAAGCTGTTGAATCTTGTGGGGCAGTAGCTGGGGCTACAGGTTGTGGCATAGGCATAGGTTGTGGCGGTGG
>LFCU01000157.1:0-2500 GCA_001044195.1 Candidatus Achromatium palustre | reverse complement strand
AGGGAAACCGAGTCTTAACAGGGCGATCAAGTCGCTGGGAGTAGACCCGAAACTGGGCGATCTACCCATGGCCAGGCTGAAGGTAGGGTAATACCTACTGAAGGGCCGAACCGGGATCTGTTGAAAAAGATTCGGATGAGCTGTGGGTCGGAGTGAAAGGCTAATCAAGCCCAGAGATAGCTGGTTCTCCCCGAAAGCTATTTAGGTAGTGCCTCGTGACTTACCTTAGGGGGTAGAGCACTGTTTCGGCTAGGGGGTCATCCCGACTTACCAAACCGATGCAAACTCCGAATACCTAAGAGTATTATCACGGGAGACACACAGCGGGTGCTAACGTCCGTTGTGGAAAGGGAAACAACCCAGACCGCCAGCTAAGGTCCCCAAATCAGATTTCAGTGGGAAACGATGTGGGAAGGCACAGACAGCCAGGAGGTTGGCTTAGAAGCAGCCATCCTTTAAAGAAAGCGTAATAGCTCACTGGTCGAGTCAGCCTGCGCGGAAGATTTAACGGGGCTAAAATCTGTACCGAAGCTGCGGATGTGTCTTGAGACACATGGTAGGGGAGCGTTCCGTACGCCCATGAAGGTGGACTGTGAAATCCGCTGGAGGTATCGGAAGTGCGAATGCTGACATGAGTAACGAAAAAGGAGAAAAGAAACCTCCTCGCCGAAAGTCCAAGGTTTCCTACACAACGTTAATCGATGTAGGGTTAGTCGGCCCCTAAGATAAGGCCGAAAGGCGTAGTCGATGGGAAGCAGGTTAACATTCCTGCACCATACATGATTGCGATGGGGGGACGGAGAAGGCTAGATTATCCAGGTGTTGGTCATCCTGGTTCAAGCACGTAGACAGACATTCTAGGCAAATCCGGAGTGTTAATGTTGAGATGTTAACAGGTAACCCCTCCATGGAGGGGCCAACTAATCAATGCCATGCTTCCAAGAAAAGCCTCTAAGCTTCAGATTATGTATGACCGTACCCTAAACCGACACAGGTGGACTGGGAGAGAATCCTAAGGCGCTTGAGAAAACTCGGGTGAAGGAACTCGGCAAAATAGTACCGTAACTTCGGGAGAAGGTACGCCCCCAATATGTGAAACGGTTTACCCGTGAAGAGCAGAAGGGGGTTGCAGTAACCAGGTGGCTGCGACTGTTTATTAAAAACACAGCACTCTGCAAACACGTAAGTGGACGTATAGGGTGTGACGCCTGCCCGGTGCCGGAAGGTTAATTGATGGGGTTAGCCGCAAGGCAAAGCTCTTGATCGAAGCCCCGGTAAACGGCGGCCGTAACTATGACGGTCCTAAGGTAGCGAAATTCCTTGTCGGGTAAGTTCCGACCTGCACGAATGGCGTAACGATGGCCACACTGTCTCCACCCGAGACTCAGTGAAATTGAACTTGCTGTTAAGATGCAGTATACCTGCGGCTAGACGGAAAGACCCCGTGAACCTTTACTATAGCTTTGCACTGGATTTTGAACCTGCTTGTGTAGGATAGGTGGGAGGCTGTGAAATTAGTACGCCAGTACTAATGGAGCCATCCTTGAAATACCACCCTGGCATGTTTGAAGTTCTAACCTAGACCCGTTACCCGGGCCGGGGACAGTGTATGGTAGGTAGTTTGACTGGGGCGGTCTCCTCCAAAAGAGTAACGGAGGAGCACGAAGGTACCCTCAGCGCGGTCGGAAATCGCGCATTGAGTGCAAAGGCATAAGGGTGCTTGACTGTGAGACGAACAGGTCGAACAGGGTCGAAAGACGGTCTTAGTGATCCGGTGGTTCTGAATGGAAGGGCCATCGCTCAACGGATAAAAGGTACTCCGGGGATAACAGGCTGATACCGCCCAAGAGTTCATATCGACGGCGGTGTTTGGCACCTCGATGTCGGCTCATCACATCCTGGGGCTGAAGTCGGTCCCAAGGGTATGGCTGTTCGCCATTTAAAGTGGTACGCGAGCTGGGTTTAGAACGTCGTGAGACAGTTCGGTCCCTATCTGCCGTGGGCGTTGGAGACTTGAGGGAAGCTGTTCCTAGTACGAGAGGACCGGAATGGACGTACCTCTGGTGTTCCGGTTGTCACGCCAGTGGCAATGCCGGGTAGCTATGTACGGAAGGGATAACCGCTGAAAGCATCTAAGCGGGAAGCCCCTCCCAAGATTAGGTCTCCCAGGGCACTCGATGTCCCTTAAGGTCCGTTGAAGACTACAACGTTGATAGGCAGGATGTGGAAGCGCGGTAACGTGTGGAGCTAACCTGTACTAATTGACCGTGAGGCTTGACCATATAACACCCAAGAATTTTAATTGCATATAAAAATCTTAAAAATTGCAATATCCCATAGCCTTCCAGAATTTTGGTATAAACATACCAACACCTCTTTTCCTGGCGGCCATAGAGTATTGGAACCACCTGATCCCATCCCGAACTCAGAAGTGAAACGATACCTCGCCGATGATAGTGTAGGAGATCCTATGCGAAAGTAGGTTACCGCCAGGACCTTA
>LFCU01000179.1 GCA_001044195.1 Candidatus Achromatium palustre | reverse complement strand
TGGAAACGTATATATAGAAATATTTTTATATTGTCAATATATTTCTATATTTTTTGTGACCATATTTTTTGTAAAATGTCCGTTGGAATAGATACAGGGCTTAACTTAGTTGAATCTATACAAGCAATCTGGATTGCGGCTTTACACAACAATATATTTGGGGATGTTTTATAGATATGCTGTGCAAATAACATACTAACTTTGCGTATTTTAGAGAGTTGTGAATGGACTAATATCTGATCATTAAAACGGGCTGGTTTGAGATAATCTAATTTCATCGAATGCACTACAAATAGAATACCAAATTTGGTAGCTAAAACATCCTGTTCAAATCCCAAGTCTCGAAGCCATTCGGTCCTAGCTCGTTCAAAAAAATTCACATAGCGACCGTGATATACTAGGCCACTTGCATCTGTATCTTCATAATAGATCCGTAGTTGCCATGTAAATTCTTGATTCATAGTACAAACCTTTGAATAAATAGAGTAGGATGCGCATTGCGCACCCTACGATTGGAAACGATCCTTAAAGGATTGCTCCTAATTATTTTTGGCATGTAAGGCTTTTGCTTCTTTAGCAATAAGACTATTTATTACTTTAAATGTGGCTTTGATACTGCCAGTCATGCTAGGACTAGTTATGTATTTACCATTGATTAAAAAAACGGGAACGCCATCGATCTTTAAATTTTGCGTTATTGTAGCTGCTTGACGTACTTCCTTATCAACCGAAAATGAGTTTAAAACTAGGTTAAATCTCGCTTTAGGTACCCCATGTTTTGCAAACCAATTGGCAACACGCTCTTTATCTCTGATAGGAAGATAAGATTCCTGCACGGCTTTAAAAAATGGGAGATGGATTTTTTCTAAAATGCCCAAAAATTTTGCGGTATAAAATATTTGGGCACCTATCTTCCAGTTGGGATTAAGTGGGGCTGGTATACGACGAAATGTTACGTATTCTGGTATAGTTGGGAGCCACTGTTGGGTTGCTGTTTCTACATGAAAACAATGGGGGCATCCATACCAAAAAATTTCCACAACTTCGATTTTATCAGGATTTGCAGTCGGTTGCGGGATTGCTATTGTTTTATAGTCAATGCCTTCATCAGCAGCCATTACTGATGTGACTACAAGTAATCCTATAGCCAATATATTTAAAAGGGTGGTTTTCATAAAAGTTGGTTTTGGGGACATATAAATTTCCTCATTAAATGAGCGTAATAATACATATTAAACATTATACCAATTTTTTCTCTCTGACAACACAGAGCATGGTAACGATAAAACCTACTTAAATACTTATGGAACACAATGCTGATCCTAATTGATTGTATATTTTTGTAATGCGTTTTTTATTCTCATATATTTGTCATGTAACCAAACAATATTGCTATTTTGTACAGGTTCTTTTTTAATTCTCATATCATAAGGTGCAATTATAACATCAATATTTTTTATGCCTACCCTATATGCGAGAATAAATAGTTTTTCAATGTTTCTATCTCCAATTGGAATACAGCCAATGGTAAAGAATTTACCATGAATAAATATGTCTCCCCCCAAATTTGTTCTGTTATCGAATCTGGCCATTTTTTTATCAAATTGGTTGGGATAGGAAATTTTCATGGATAGATGGAGGCTGCTATTAGGGTTGAGATATTCAATTTTATATAAGCCTTCTGGTATTTGTAAATCACCAGATTGCAATTTTGGGCCAATTGTGCCGCTGAATGCTGTAAATTTGTATGTATCAATTAATACTGGTGTATTATTTTTATTATGTGTCCATATTTCTAGTAAACGTTCTTGTTTTAGAGCAATAATAGTTAAATGGTTTGGTGGATATGGTGCGTTTGCTGTGATAAATTTGGGTTTGATAGCTGTTTCTATTTTTTGTCCTATGCTTTGATATATATCTTCTGTTGTCTTGTATCCATGCAATTTTAAAGCATAGGGTTTCCAGATTGAACGTCCGAAATAAAAGAGAATAGATGCAGCAATAATCACAACATAAATCATTATTCTAATTTTCATCTTTCTATACCTGTAGATTGGATTGATGGCCAAGACGATATTTAAAAATTGCTGATTTTAATAGTATTCAAATATTCTGTAAAACTTTAGGCATCCTTCATTTCCCAGTTTACAATTTAATAGACATTATCCGAAACCCCAATTTTAACTTTAATTAGTTGCCCGATTTCGTCATTCCTGCGAAAGCAGGAATCTATTGCGCTTGATTGATAGTTCCAGGTAATGAAATAAAATTGCACTACAAAAATGCTATAATCGCAAATAGCGATAACAGTTTAATTTAAGGTAATGACAA
>LFCU01000184.1 GCA_001044195.1 Candidatus Achromatium palustre | reverse complement strand
ATAGAAATAATAGTATAAGAAAATGTACATTAAAATATTTTTGCTTGTGTTTCTTGTAATAATTAATTTAACTGCTTGTGTTAATTCACAAAATACTCGGCAATTACAGCTAGCAGATTCTAAAAATGCTGATTTTACCTTGCTTGGTCCAGGTGGGGTACGGGTAAAAACTCCAGCGACACAATTACCAATGAAAAGGCTAGCGTTGGTAATTGGCAATAGTGCTTATCAGGCATCTGGACTACAGCTTAAAAACCCAATCAATGATGCCCATGCGATGACAGCAGCATTGCGTAGTTTAGGTTTTACTGTAAGAGAAGTGGATAACGCTAATTTGATAATGATGCGTGATGCGGTTAAAAGCTTTAATCGGCAGCTTAAGAGTAACCAGGGTGTTGGCGTATTTTATTTCGCTGGACATGGTGCTCAATCGCCTTCTGGGCTTAATTATCTTATCCCAGTAGATTTTGATCCTACAACAGTTATCGACCTTGCTAAACATAGCTTGGATGCCGAAAGTGTACGCAAAAGTATGGAGCAATCTGATAATCCTCTAAATATTCTGATATTAGATGCCTGTAGAGATAATCCATTTGCAACTAGAAGCACTCTAGGTGCTAGAAGTATCAGCAATAAACGCGGTTTAGCCAGAATACCACCAGCGCGAGGTACCTTAGTAGCTTTGTCCACTTCGCCAGGAGAAGTAGCGTTAGATGGCGAAGGTAATAATGGGTTGTATACCAGCTATCTAATTAAGCATATACGTACTCCAGGTATTGATATACGAGAGGTATTTGATCGAGTAGGGCGCGATGTTACTAAAAAAACGAAAAATTATCCCAAGCCGCAAAAGCCTTGGTATCATACTTCAGTACATAGTAAGTTTGCTTTTTTACCCGCTAATGCTCCAGTACCAGCTTTGCCGCCTACAACCACAAATATCAGCAATAGAACTAAAAGAAGTCTTGTGGTCAATTTTGCTATGTTGCATGACAATGGAACAGGCCAACCAGTACGTTTAAAAAATGGCGATACTTTACGTTCAAATGCTGGCTACCTTTTTCACATTAAAACTTCTGGAGACGAGCCTAAATATATTTACCTATTTCAAGTTGATGCTAAGAATAAAGCGTTTAAGCTATTTCCTAGTGCCAAGTATCACACCGCTTTAAACCCAGTAACTTCTGGCACCATAACTTTACCTAATGAAAATGAGGTATTTTTTCTAGACAATACTGTAGGCCAAGAAAAATTTTATTTTCTAGTTTCCCACAAACAGGAACCAGCCTTAGAACAATTCCAACAGGGTACTATTTCTGATCTTTTGGATTCAGGATTTCCGCTGCGCGGTCCAGCAGGAGTAAGGCAAAAGACTGATATAGTAGCAGCAAAATCAGGCGACACTAATACAGTAGTGCAAGAATTTAGTTTTAAACAGGAATTGACCCATACTCTTACTATTAATCATCAATAAGCTTTAAACCTAGCTTTAAATAAGATATAGCCCGTAGGATGGGTAGAGGCAAAACGAAACCCATCTTACGGGCTAGGGTGTTCATTCTGGCACCTTATGTCGCAGTAAACTTCATACAGTTTTTATGTCTTTGATAGGAGCTTTAGGAGCTATTTTTAGTGCCTGTCGTCTTTTGGCCAACATAGACTTTCCTTGACGATTTTCTAACCAATCTTTCACATCTTTCATTCCTACTTTATCTATAGCTTTTTTAATTATTTTATTGCCGTTATTATTACTAATAAAGGCTGGTATTGTGAGTACAAGTCGGCCAATTTCTTTAAGTGGCCCTTTAGCTACAAAGTTTTTGTATTTTCCAAACACGGATTCAATTATATCGGATGACGTTAACACGGGACTGGTTCAGTCTGATATTTGAACATAACATCATAATTATATTACATTATTTTTATAATAGTTGTAAGTTCTCACAATAGAAAATTTACAAGCAAATTTTTTTAAATTGACACTATCACAATATCTAGGACAAAATTTTGAGACGATTGTAGAGGATAGCATAATAAAAAATTGTTTTTAAATAACATAATATTAGTTGATGAATTAGACTTAACTAGTGTCAAATTATCTATAACTTTACTAGGTAAAAAATATTTTGTATAACCACACCATAGGTCAAGGTACAAATCTAGTGTTATTACACGGTTGGGGGATGAACTCAGCAGTGTGGGCAGATATCGCAACTATTTTAGCCCAAAATTTTCGGGTGACCTTAATCGATTTGCCAGGTCATGGCTTAAGTCCATGGGACCATAACAAATTTACTAATATACAAAGTTGGGCTGAAGGATGTTTACAAATAGCCCCACCTCATGCAATCTGGATTGGCTGGTCATTAGGTGGTACCATTAGTCTTAAAGCTGCACTACTGAAGCCACGATACATAAAAAAACTAGTATTGGTGACCGCAACCCCAAGTTTTCTAAGTAATGCAACTTGGCCCTTTGGCCTAGCCACCAACACTTTAGAACGCTTTCTGCATAACCTAAATACAAATTGGGCAGAAACCTTGGGTAATTTTTTAACCTTGCAAGTGTCCGGTAGCAAAATGGCACGTCCAGTATTACGTACTTTGCGACAGCGTTTAGCAAAGTCACCATCACCAAATCTACAGGCTTTAAATATAGGGTTACAAATACTTCAACATACTAATTTAGCTCAACAAATATCGGATCTTAAAATACCTAATTTATGGTTGTATGGGGAGCGTGATACCCTAGTTCCTAAGCAGGGTGCGATAACTTTAGCGCATCTTTTACCAACAGCACAAATTCACATTATACAAGATGCCGCTCATGCTCCTTTTATCTCACATCCTGAACAGGCTTTGCAATTATTACAACAATTTATTGCTAAACGTTAGACTATTGATGAGACTAAAACATGGAAACGGTTTCTTTTGTCACCCCCAATAATATAACAAATTACACCAATGGTTAATTTAGATCTAAATTACGCTGTAACAGCCAATGCATTACGCCCCATTGATGCCCAGCTTGCAAGTCACTTGAGTATCTTAACTGGAGAAAAATCTCCAGAAGTATTATTAGCCGCCGCTTTAGTAAGCCAAAGAATCGGGGTTGGCGATGTTTGTCTTGATCTCGAAAATTGCCAAGCCATTCCTTTTTTTCAATTGCCAGATGCCACAGGAAAGCTGCCTAAAATCCCACCTATTAACACTTGGCACCAAAAGTTGATTAATTCGCCATTAGTGGGTACACCCCATAAGCGGCGACCCTTAATATTAGACCAACAGCGTTTGTATTTAGAACGATATTGGCAATTTGAAAACAAACTAGCTACGGCTTTAGAAGCGCGTTTGGGTACTTGGAACGCCAATATAGATCCAGTATTATTAATTACCGGTTTAGAAAGATTATTTCCTCCAGACACAACTACAATAATAAACTGGCAAAAAATTGCAGCAGCTATGGCGGTATTACGTCCATTCTGTGTGATATCAGGCGGGCCTGGCACTGGCAAAACTCATACTGTAACCGCTATTTTAGCCTTATTGATAGAGCAGGCTTTCGCACAATCTTCTCAACAAACCTTACGGATTGCCCTAGGAGTCCCAACTGGCAAAGCTGCTGCTCGGTTAACGCAATCCATTCGGGAGAGAAAAAAATCTCTCCCTATAACTGCCCAAGTAGCCGCTGCTATACCAGATGAAGCTGTAACCTTACATCGTTTACTTAAGTTTCGTCCCGGACACTGTGAACCCATTCATGGTCCAGAATTACCTTTGCCATTAGATATATTGGTAGTAGACGAAGCTTCGATGTTGGATTTGCCAATGATGGCTAGAGTTTTAGCAGCATTGCCTAAATCGGCACATTTAATTTTGTTAGGAGATCGGCATCAACTAGCTTCGGTAGAGGTTGGTACTGTATTAGGCGATCTATGTGGCCGAACCATAGCTCCGTTAAATTACAATTTGAGTTTAAGCAAAAAGCTTCAGGATATTGCTAAGGTTACGGTTCCTGTAAGTATCGAAAAACGTTTACCTATTATAGCCGATCATCAAGTGGTGCTCCAAAAAAGTCATCGTTTTAAAGAAAAAAGCGGGATTGGAGCTTTGGCTAGAGCTGTAAATGCTGGTAATGGTGAAGCTGCGTTAGACATCCTAGCTGACCCAAATTATCCTGATGTAGTTTTAATAGATGCGAATGCTTTAGCTGATCTATTACGCGAACGTATGATTCTTGTATACAGCCAAATAGTTGCAGCACCAACAGCTAAAATAGCACTAGAGGCTTTTAATGAGTTACGGGTCTTGTGTGCAGTGCGGGAAGGGCCTTATGGAGTAACAGCTATGAATCGTTTAATTGAGAAATTACTGGTTCGTTCTGGATTATTACAGATTGATAGAGCCATGTATTCAGGACGGCCCTTAATGATAACGGCCAATGACTATAATCAACGTTTGTATAATGGCGATATTGGCTTAGTATTTCCCGATCCAAAAGACACATCTATTCTTCAGGCTTACTTTGATACTCAAGAAGGAGTGCGACATATTTTCCCAACTCGAGTTCCAGCTCATGAATCTGTGTATGCTATGACAGTGCATAAAAGCCAGGGTTCGGAATTTGATCAAGTTATCTTAGTTTTGCCTGAAGCTGAACAGCGTATTTTAAATAGAGAATTGATCTATACAGGTCTTACTCGTGCTAAAAAGCAGGTGTTATTAGTTGCAAAACCGGAAATAATAACCAAAGCCATTGCGAGGGTAGTAACTCGTGCTTCGGGATTATTTACCAGACTTTGGCAATGTTAGTTTCATTGAGCCATTTTTAAATTTTACTTTGTCATCTTGATAACCGTAGGTTAGGTTGACGGCCTCATCGTCAACCCGACATCTTGCAATAACGTTAGACATTGTAACGATTTTTATAATCAACGGAATTTAATAGATAAAATTTTAATTTTCTGATTCTACCGCTTTCTGTGGGTAATAAATATTGATAGTTATAATGGATAATAATGGTTCACGTCTACTCGATGTTCAAAAGTTAGAAAATGATTATATACTTAAATATCTTGGAATTACATATTTTTGGATACGTCTACAAGTTGTGGGAACGTTATAAATCATAGGATGCAGAACGTCCAGGATGCGTTTCCATGCAGAGATTGGGAACGATAATTTATGGTTCCCACAACTTGTAGACGTATCCGCAACAAATATATTAGTTAATTTTTATTCCTCCACACTATTTTTTGTCAGTATCGAATATTGAAGATAAGTCATCATCTTTAAAACCTATAGCAAACTTACCTCCTTTTTTAGCCATTTCTTGCAATGCTTCTATTTGGCGTAACCGTAGCAATACAGGATACTCAGACATAGCTTTAGCCTGTTCTAAATCAGTTTGAAGACGAATTCTAGCTTTTTCTTGCTCAGCTTCAGCGGATATTTTAAGCTGTGCTTTTTCTGCTTCCAATTTCTTTAATGCCATTTCATTTTCTGATTGGGACTTAATTTGATTAGCTTCAGCTTCCTTTCTAGCAGATATAAGTTTAGCTTCTGCACGCCGTTCTGTTTCTAAAACCTGATTCATGATCTCCCGTAAATTACCAGGAAATACTAGATCTTTAACATCAGCACGAATAATTTCTACTCCATAGCCAGATGCCGCTTCTGAGACATTTACTTTTACATTATCAGATATTTCATTGCGATCACTTAATATTGCATCTAATTCTCTACTTGCAAGGAAACGCCTTGCCGCTAATTGAACGTCTTCATAAATTCTCTCTTCATAAGAACTAACGTTATGGATAGCACTAGGCGCATCTTTTACTTTAAAATACACCAATAAACTTACTCTAATTGCAACCTTATCTGCTGTTAAAATTTCCTGTCCTTTTATGGTGAGAGAACGCTCACGCATATCCACCAATTTAATTTCGCGTTGTATTTTTTCAAATAGCTTAAATTTAAATTGATGTTTTCCAGGTTCTAACTTTCTAATAAAAGCACCATTTTCATATAAAAGTCCGATAAATGATTCAGGAATGATATATGCGTTTTCTTCTTTCATGTTTATTTTCTAGGCATTTTTAAGATGTGAAATATTTAGTATGTGAGGTGCCGGGTACCTACGCACATGCTATGCGCAGGACGGTTTTGGGTGGACGATTTTTCAGATCTCTTGGATGAAAGGATTTTCGTCCCATTCCGCTGCTTCACTACGGGTACCCGACGTATTAAAAAAGAGTATGGCTACTTTAAAACGACGACTACCGAATGTCAATATTTAAAAACTCTTGCTTTTCATAAAATTTCCAATCATCGTCAAACTCATCACTCACTTTGAGTGAAAGCAATTTTAAAATCGCTTCAGCTCCATGTAATCCCCATCTGGCATCTGTTATACCCATTCTATCTTTAACAAGATTTCGGCAAGCTCCTTCAATTATTCCAGTAGCTATTGGATATCCATGCTTCAAATATTTATACATTATCCGAAACCCTCTATCAATCCAGTAACGATAAAGTAAAAATTGGGGTTTCGTATAATGTCTATTATATCAATTTTCATAACTAACTGAATTTAATGGATAAAATAGAAATTATGTCGGCCAGATAGGGTGGACAAACGGGTGTATCGTTTGCCCACGAAAACCAAACAGGACAAATTATAATTCTGCGTGGGCACGATGAGGTATAATATTTAAGTATGGTATGGATGCAAAATCTGTGGGTATTGTGGCTTAATGAATTATATAGAATAAAATTCGGTACTACTTGTCAGTGTCTTTTGATTTGTTTGGTTGGCGATAAAGCCTCCAACCCAACCTACGCTGCTAGAGCATCTTAATTATTATTAAAAATATTATGAATTCAATCAACATACTTGAAGCTAAAACTAACTTTGTAAACTTGATAGAGTCTATAGAACATGGACAAGAACAAGAGATTATAATCGCTCGTGATGGCTTCCCTATTGCTAAAATTGTGCCTATGAAAATTACTTCAGTTGAGCAACGTATTGGTATTGCACGTGGTAAATTTGATATACCTGATGATATTGACGTTCACAATAAAGATGTTGCTAATCTATTCTACGGCAATACGCAATGAACATTTTGTTGGATACACACATCGCACTATGGGCGGTGATTGATAGTCCAAAGCTCTCAACTTATGCTCGAAATCTTATTTTAGATCCACGTAACTCAATTTGGGTAAGTGCTGTTAGTGTGTGGGAAATTGCTATCAAACATAGCCTGCAACGTGGTGATATGCCTATTTCTGGTGAAATGGCTGTTCGCTATTTTCGTGCTGCTGGATATTTGCTATTGCCAATAGAAGTAGAACACGCTGCGGCTGTGGAAACTTTGCCCTTATATCATAATGATCCATTTGATAGATTGCTGATAGCTCAAGCACGAGTTGCATCTATTTACCTATTGACTAATGACACACAAATTGTTCGCTATAAAGACTTAGTAAATCTGCTTTAAAGACATCATAGAGGTAGGAACTTTTAACTGCTATTTAAAAGTTGGACAAAATTACCCATAATTGGACATTATTAGTTCTACTTTGTCACATTAAAACTTAACTTATTAATTCTACTTTGTCAGATTACCAAATAAGACCTTTATTTTATTGAAAACAACACTTTGCATCAATTCTTTGGAAATTAATAAGTTAAGTTTTAATGTGACAAAGTAGAATTAGGGTATGGCTAATTATCGTCGTTCTCGATTTGTTGGATGTACCTATTTCTTTACGGTAAATTTAGCAGAGAGAAACAAAACATTATTGACACAAAATATAGATGCCTTGCGAAAAGCATTTTTTGATATTATGCAAGCTCATCCTTTCACCATTGATGCAGCAGTAATTCTTCCAGATCATCTTCATACGATATGGACTTTACCAAAAGATGATTATGATTTCAGTATGCGTTGGCTGCAGATTAAATCCGCCTTTTCCAGAACAATATAAAAGGGTGAACGAGTATCAAAAAGTCGTGTGCAAAAACAAGAAAGAGGTATTTGGCAACGACGATTTTGGGAACATGCCATACGTGATGAAGTCGATTTTAACCAGCATGTAGATTACATTCATTATAATCCTGTTAAACATGGTTATGTGCTTTGCGTAATAGATTGGCCATATTCCTCATTTGATAAATATGTACGCCAAGATATTTTATTACCTAATTGGGCAGGTGGAGAAATTGATGATAATATGCATCTTGAATGATGGGTTTCGCTTCGCTCTACCCATCCTACGCGCTTGAACATCGAGTTACATCTACGTGCTACATCACAATTTTCTTAAAAATCCACAATTACCATAATGTAAAATCCAGGTAATCAAATAGAAAACGAAGTTAAAAAGATGCTAAAACGAGAAGTTACAGTTCAAGATAGAATTTTCCTCTTCATCGAAGAAGAATATGAAGTCAGGAAAAATAATAAAGGTAAAATCCAATATTATACTGACAAGGAAACTGGGGAATCAGGGATGTCTCAAGTTGGTTTAGCAAATTCTTGCGGAGTTAATCGCTATACTTTACAAAATAGCATCAAAAATATTTTAGAGGGTGCCAATGGAAACGATATTTTTTACACTAAACTTTTGAAATTATTTGATAAAGATGGTGCCAATGAGATTTATCTTATAAACGATAAATCTTTGAAAATCATCAAAGATAAGGCATGTGCAAAATTTATCAAATATTATGGTTATGAAGCAAAATCCAAACGCACCAATGCGCAGCGCATCTATGATTTATTTGCTGCAAAGGGCATCAGAAATTTTATTCAAGAAAAGACAGGTTTTGAAAAACGGCAGCTTGATGCGTTAGGTCTTTCTATTGAAGAAAGATTAAGGATTGAAAATCAAGAGCTAAAAAAGGAAAATAAGGAATTAAGAGCACAAAACAAAGTCTTAGAACACAAGCTAGGCATTCCTCTACACGAAAAAACCTTTCAATCCTGGTTACACGCTCAACTTGGTGGTTCACGGGAATGCTATGTTACTGGAGATTTAGCGGGTCGAGTTGATCTTATCACTGATAAAATGGTAGTCGAAGCCAAGCGTTTTAATAATTACGAACAGGCTTTTGGCCAATTACTCAGATACAAGGTTAAAATGGAAGGTACCGAACATGAAAATAAACTCTTCATGATCTATTTATTCGGCCCTGCAACCAAAGGTGAAAAAGATATTATCCGTCGCATGGGTGAATATTTGGATTTTCAAATCGGCTTTTATTCTCATCTACCAGATCATATAGATGAAGATGAATTGGAACCATAGAAAACCGCAATTTCTTAAAATCCACGATTACCATAATGTCAATCTAGGTAATCCAATAAATTCTATCAACTGAAGATTATAACCAATGCAAATTGCCACTGGAACCGTTATGAACGGAAAAATTAATATTGAAGGTGTTCCTCTTATTGAGGGGGATACCGTAGCAGTTGTGATGCCTGATACTGACAAAAGTTTTTCACTTACAGCAACGGACGAGCTACTTAATGCTATAGCAGAAATTAATCAGCAATGGGCTGAAAAAGCCAAGCAAGGTTTAGCAAATCTTAAACAAAATCCTATTCGTAAGATTGCACCACCAGGGGCCATGCAAGGTAAAATTCATCTTGCTGATGATTTTGACGCTCCATTAGATGATATGTTTGACTGTTTTAAGCAAGAACATTCTCTATGAAAGTGCTACTTGATACTCATCTGATGTTGTGGTGGCAAGCCAATAATCCCCGTTTGCCATCTCAATTACCTACTCTATTAGAGCAGGTTGATATTGTATTTTTTAGCCAAGCATCTTTGTGGGAAATAGCAATCAAGGTTTCTTTGGGAAAATTGCAACTTGACTTGGATTGCTTCACTGCTAATATCTCAGCACAAGGGTTTGAGTGGTTATCCATTCGCAATAATCATTTACTTACCGTTGCTACATTACCACAAATTGCAGATCACCGTGATCCATTTGATCGGTTATTGGTTGCTCAAAGTAAAGCGGAGTCTTTGTTGCTGTTTACTGTAGATAAACGTCTTGCAGTATATGGAGACATGGTGCGGATATTGTGACAGAATCCAGGTAATCCAATAAATCCTCTTAATCAAGATTCAACAAGGATAACTATAGTGTAGCCATGAACATAAATAAATTAAATAAAGCTGATCTTACAACGCAGATTATTCACGAAACAACCACTTTGCCTATTGAAGAATTGGCAGAGGTTTTAAATTTTGTGCAATTTTTGAAATTCAAAAAAGCAAAAACTAAGCCCTATAATGATCTACATCAAGAACTAAAACTGCTTGATGATAATGAGTTATTGCATTTGGAAGCAGAATTCAAGAATTACAAAGAGGATTATCCTCATGAATAAGAGCTATGTAATGGATTCGATGGCGTTAATTTTACATCTTGAACATCGCAAACTACCACAAAAAATTAAAGATATTTTCCAAAAAGCAGAAAAAGCTAAAGTATCTATACTTATACCTACTATGGTATTAGCAGAAATAGGTTATTTATTTGAAAAAGGCAGAATTGAAACCTCTTTGCAACATATCAAACAGTATTGTGAAAACAATAAAACATTTATAGTTGAACCAATTACTGAAGAAATTATTCACAAATGTTTTGAAATAAGTGATATCGCAGAGTTACATGATAGAATCATTGCAGCAACGGCGTATGCAAAAAAATTAACATTAATAACAAATGACCCAATAATTGCTAAATCAATCTATGTTTCAACAGTTTGGTAAGTAGGTAGTGTTGCATCGCTACTAGTCCTATATTTTCACATTACAATTTCTTAAAATCCACGATTACCGTAAATATAAAATCTAGGTATATGGTTTAGTCGATGATAGCTTTGATAAATGATGATTGAGGTAATATAATGAAACATACATTTACTCTTGAGTATTGGCTGGATGATGGATGGTATGTTGGTAAATTGAAAGAAATTCCTGGTGTATTTAGTCAAGGGGAGACCATAAGAGAATTAGAAGAAAATATAGAGGATGCATACAGATTAATTATGGAAGATGAGGTTCATGTTAATCATCCACCTTCGCAAACAAAAGATATATTGGTCGAAGTAGCGTGAAAAGTGGAAATTTTATAAGGGAATTAGTCAGTGCAGGATGTTACCTGAAACGGCATGGCAAAAGACATGATATTTATATGAATCCAATAAATGGAAAGCAAGCTCCTGTACCAAGACATCCTGAAATAAAAGAATCTCTATGTAATCTGATCCGAAAACAGTTGGGAATATGAAGTTCATCTAAATATTCAATCCAGCACGTAGGATGGGTAGAGCGAAGCGAAACCCATCATTATTTTAATATATTTGCTATCTAAAATAAATGATTAGGGTATGGCTAAATAATCCTGTTAAACATGGTTATGTGCTTCGCGTAATAGATTGGCTATATTCCTCATTTCATAAATATGTACGCCAAGATATTTTATTACCTAATTGGGCA
>LFCU01000199.1 GCA_001044195.1 Candidatus Achromatium palustre | reverse complement strand
AAATAATGTAATATAATTATGATGTTATGTTCAAACATCAGACTGAACCAGTCCCAATTAATTTAAAATAATGGATTTTTTTAGAGAAGACAATCAGATTTAATTTTTTGGAAAATTTTGCAAATCAAGCAGTTGAAATAATTTGTCGTTTTACACAAAGCCACCGCAATCCTTATAAGATTTTTTATAAGCAATAAATAGCATTCGGTTTTGATTATTGCCTTATGGTTGCTGATCTGAAAGAGATTCCGAGTAATGACCAAATATTACTGCAAGTTTTGTAAAGAGTCAAACGATTTTTGGGTTCATTTTACCCTCCCTATTTTCAGATAACTATTTGATATTCAATTAAAAAATATTTTGCATAGTGCATAGTGCTATGAGAATTTATATATATAGTATTAATGAAACTTAGTTGTTATTGACTTAGTAATCTCTGTGTAATATGTAGTCTCACATCAGGTTCTTCGATAAGCATATGCAATAAATGCTGTGGTCCAGTAGCAATGGCAATTTGTGCGTCTAGATCTTTACGAATTTCAGCATAATAAGTAAGCAAGTTTGGATCAAACCTTTGCAATGCTGCTGTTAGTGGATCTTTGCGGTGGCGGGCTAAGATAGTTTTGCTATCCTCAGTACGCCAATTGCCAAGACATACATGAGCTGCTGAGAATAGAGTTACCCACCCATTAGCCCAAAACATTAAGTCAGTATCGAAAGTTTCTTGAATTGAACTATTATTGGCTAACAATTGTGATAATAATGCTCGTTCATTAATAGCCTCTCCTGGTTCTAACAAGGCAGCACGTCCATAACCATCAATAACGGAACTAGTAAACAGTATAGGCCGTTTTGGATAACTGGTAAGAATGAACGTTGCATCTTTAAGTACTTTTCCCTGTTGCGATGGGTTTAGAGGATGTTTTTTAGATCGTGGTGATGGTGCAGTATCTAGAATTTTTATTTGATAATTACGTCTATATAGCTCTTGAGTTAAGCGTGCAAATACTCCTTTATACAAAACATCCATAGAGAAATTTAAGACATTTTGCTTGTGTAATAACCCAAGCTGGAGCCTTGGATATTGGACTGATGCCTCTACAATATTGGCAATGCGGGCAATGGGGATTCGTTCGTATAATAAACCAACCTTATTGGCTAGGATTTCTTGATGCATTTCATCAAAGCTAATTTGCAATAATATTTTGGTTTGAGGCCAATCTTTAGGTCTAGTCTGAATGGCTATATCCATAGCCTGTAAGATCTTATGGGTTGTAGGTAGATCAGTAGCAAAATCTCCATTTAACAGGATTGCAAAGTTGCTAATGTTTTTGAGAGTGCGAATAGCTTGGTAAAATAGTTCCAGATGGTTTGTGAGATCACCTCCAGTAAATAATAAATTGCTGGTATGCTGAGCAATTATTTGAAATGCTGTTTCAAGATCTTGCATCTTGCTCATAGGTGGTCTCCAAATATGCATGCAATGGCGGCAGCTATGCCGACATCCCATAGTGGGGACTATACCTAGTTTGCTGAAAGGGCTTGAGTTAACTGCTTGAGTTGTTGGCGTTGGTAAACTCTCTATTAAGGCTAGGCGTTGCTGATCTATATTGCCTAATAGATTTCGATAGCGGATACGTTCTTGATTTCCTAGTTGGCGATATTGTTGTTTGGGTGTCTCTGCAAACAATTTAAGTTCATCCCAAACCTGTAAAATCCTATGTTCTAAAAGCTTGGGATCTTGTTTATGTGATGCTAATAGTCGTAATAGTTGATCTCTTTGGATTGGAGAATTTGCAGGTGCGGCCAGCCAATATTGAATATATCTAGCTATAAAGTTAGCCGTATCTGTAGCCTGTAGCAAGAGTTCCATTAAAAAACCACGTGATCCTTTACTAAATGGGGCTAAAAGTGCAGGCCAATATTTTAGGGGGACATTAAGTTTAAGCCAATGCAATGCGTATATATAACTTAGAATGAATGCTAGATCTTGAGCATCTGGTCTATGATCTAGTAATATTAACATATCTTTAGTAGTAAGGCGATTTACTTCGGCCTTAAAACGCTGCCGCATAGTTGTTAAATAATGTTGTTGCAAATTATTTTGATCCATAAGAAATCATTGCCTGTAGGTTGGGTTGCCGTTTGTTTGGCAACCCAACATTATTTTATAATATGCTTATGATGTTGGGTTGTGCATTAAAACTTTGCCCGGTAATGTTACGACTATCTGGTCCTAAAAGATATATATAAGGATTCATAATCTGTTCAGGAATTGGCCATTGTGCTGGATCAACACCTGGATAGGTTTGAATACGCATTTGCGTTCGCACTGCACCTGGATCGATGCTATTGACCCGGATATTGGAAGTTCCATCTAATTCAGCTGCTAAGACTTGCATCAAACCTTCTAAACCAAATTTAGCCACAGAGTATGCTCCCCAATATGCCTTGCCATTGCGTCCTACTGCATCAGAAGTAAATAATATTGAAGCATCTGGAGCTGTTCTAAGTAATGGTAAGCAGGCTTGAGTCAATAAAAAAGGGGCATTCAGATTGACTTGCATCACCTGTTGCCAGGCTTTTGGATCGTAATCATCAATGCGGCTTAAAAAAGGTAATATAGCAGCATTGTGTAATAAGCCATCTAAACGTCCAAATTCCTGTTGTAAACTATTCGCTAGTCCTAAATAATCCTCAGGTTGAGCCTTTTCTAAATTCAAAGTATAGATTGCAGGAGTAGGATAACCTGCCGTTTCTATTTCATCATATACAGATTCTAAAAGGCGTTGTGCTGAGCCAAGTAATATTACGCAAGCTCCATGCGCAGCATACGCAAAGGATGCAGCCCGGCCAATTCCACTTCCTGCACCGGTTATGAGGATAATTCGATCTTTTAGAATCGTATTAGCTGGTTTATAAGCATCCCAAGAGGGTATCCCAGGTGCTATTTCGAGACTATTCTCCATGTGGATAGCGATCATCCAAGTTGGCAGGGCATAATACTCCGCGCATGATACTGATCAGTTCTAGTAATTTATAATTACGAATTCTATAAAAGATACGGTTGGCTTCTTTTCTAGCTATTACGATATTTTTATTGCGTAATTGTTCTAAGTGTTGGGATATGTTGCTTTGTGAGGTTCCAGTACGTTCTACAATTTCGCCTACGGATAGTTCGTTATTGCCGAGGGAGCATAGAATCTTCCAGCGTAATGGATGCGCCATTGCTTTTAGTGCATTGGCCGTAAGGGAGGTATCTTCATCATCAGGGATTGATGTTACAGTAGTAATCTCTTCAGTCATTAGTCATTTCTCAAAAGTTTTGTTATTTCATCTTTTAAGACTATTAATTTTCTTAATAGGTTCTAAATTATTAATAGAATTATTAATAGAATTATTAATAGTACTAATTTTGTTAATATTTTTTAATAAGTATTGTTAGTAATATTCTTGATGTTAGAAGCTTTTGTGCTGTCAAGGACTTTGAATTAGTGTATTAGTATAGCTTAATATCATAAAATACATTAAAAGTCATCAAAATCTAATTTTGGTATTGATGTAACATCTTAATAACGTATGGCAAGCTTAATGGTACATAATTTTCCACATATCAGTTTCGAAAACACTATATGTCATACCGTTATTGAGACGTTATATTGATATAGCAGATCGTAGAACCAAAATGCCTGAATCCCGCATTTATACAAGAGACCATTTACAAGTAAGTGCAAATATATCGCTAGATGTTGTTGCTATTGGACATTTGCAAAAAGTATTGCGATTACGCACAGGAGCTATGATTGCTTTATTCAATGGGGATGGTTTTGAGTATCAAGGCCAGTTAGTTAAGGTACAGCGTAATCAGATACAGGTACAAATTATCGCTAAATCCATTGTTCCAGAGCCAGATCCTATTCTTAAATTGCATCTTGTCTTAGGCATTTCCCGTGGGGAACGTATGGATTTTGCTTTGCAAAAGGCTGTAGAATTGGGAGTGACTAGAATTACGCCCTTATTAGCACAACGAGGGGTGGTGCAACTTAAAGGTGAGCGTATTGAGCGTCGTCATAGGCATTGGTGGCAAGTGGTAGTAGCTGCTTGTGAACAAAGTGGGCGTTGTGTATTGCCGCAGCTTGATGAGCCACAAATGTTAGAGCAGGCTATAGGATCATTTATAGACAATTCTGTAGATCATAATCTCACTGGAACCTTGCGTTTAGTTCTATATCATCTAGGGACGACTAAACTGCACCAAATATCGTCACCAGTGCATAGCGTAATCTTATTAGTTGGTCCTGAAGGTGGTCTCTCACCTGAAGAATTAGATTTTGCCCAACAACAAGGATTTTTAGCATTGAGCCTAGGGCCGCGTATTTTACGCACTGAAACTGCTCCATTAGCTGCATTAGCGGCTTTACAGACCTTATGGGGCGATTTTTAGTAACTTCCCAATAAGTAATGGCATCCGGTGCTAAGGCATTTATAGGATGCGCTGAGGCACGAAGCGCATCATCTATTAAAAATATTTTATCGTTCCCACGCAGAGCGTAGGAACGATCAACGGTTATTAACTATCAATTGCCATTATTAGTGGCACTATTGATAGCCGTATAATCTCTACAACCAGTACCAGTTACTAAATTAGCATTGGTAGCTGTAATACACAATTTATGTGGGTTAGCATCACAATTTTGTGCCTTACAGGTGATTACATACTGATTACTTAATACCCCTGAGATATTGGCATAAACCTCAGCTAAAGCATCGGGATTTGGAGCGTAGTAATAAACTGCACCAGTCCAAGTTGCAATATTATCTAATATGCGTCCATTCACCTTGCCTAAGCCTATGGTATAGACTGGAACCTGTTTGGTCTTAACCTCAGCTTGCAGTTGCTTGAGACTAATACTAGAGGCGGTATCATCACCGTCAGTCATAGTTATGACTTGTGCTGGATTTCCAGTAGTAACTGTGCTTGCGTAATCAGTGGCTTCATGAACAGCACTATACATACTGGTTCTACCACCAGTTTTTAAAGAATTGATGGCCTTGATCAATAATGCTTTATCACTAGTCCAATCCTGATCTCGAGTGATAGTACTAGAAAAGGAGTATATTGCGGCCTGATCAGTAGCATTGAGGCTATTTACAAATTGAATAGCAGCAGCTTTGAGGCGTACAAATGCTCTACCT
This sequence comes from Candidatus Achromatium palustre, assembly GCA_001044195.1. Taxonomy (GTDB): domain Bacteria; phylum Pseudomonadota; class Gammaproteobacteria; order Chromatiales; family Chromatiaceae; genus Achromatium; species Achromatium palustre. Next base: position 4,215 of record LFCU01000199.1, on the reverse strand, counting down.
CTCATGCTGCCACTGCGATCTAGTACTAATATTACACGCCCTGCAGTAGTTTGAGGGATGGTAACTACGCAATCAGTGAGTTTGACTGAATCTATTTCAATAGGGCCAAAGTTATTGGCATTAAGCTGTTTTAGGGCTATGCCTAAGCTATCAGTTACTGAGATATAGGCAGTAAGGTCTTTGACTTGACATGGTTGTTTGACATTATGGATTAGTACATTTAGGAAGGTATTAAAAGTTGCGGTAACATTTTGAGCTTTAGTCATGCTTATAACGCAGGTTTTATTGCCTGTACAAGCACCGCTCCAACCTGCAAAGACATTGCCAGGTTTGGCTGTAGCAGATAAAGTCACCTGTTTGGCCATTTTAGCATTGTATAGAGCATTGCAGGTTTTTCCACAATCAATGGTGCCTGAAGTACTAGTGACATTGCCAGTGCCATTGCCAGTTATGGTAACGGCTAATTCGGCAGGACAGGCTGCAGTAGTAAATTGCTGATCGGCACTATAAAAGCTATTATTGCCAGAAGTGGCTTTTACTCTATAATGATATGTGGTGCCACAAGTTAGGTCAGTAAGCGCATTGGTAAGTACCATTTTGGTTGTAATGGGATCTGGCGTAACTACTATGTTGGTTCCATAAGTATCGCTGGTACCAAAGTCTAAACTGACAGTTAGTTCATGGCCATTGGGTATTACGCGGCCATTTAAAGTGGCAGTTGTTGCGGTGATGTCATCTGCTGAAGAGATAATAATTTCTGGTATATTGCTGGTATAGTCTTTACAGGTATTTCCAGTAACGGTATGGGAAGAATCAACGACATCGACACATAGTTTATGTTGTTGATTATCACAGGTTGTTGTAGAACAGGTCAATAGATATTGGTTATCTGATGCTATGCTATTCGTATCTGTATCTATATTCTTCTGTTCAAGAAGTGTACAATCGTTAAGCTCATCATTATCTAAAGTAATGGAACTTAGATTAGCTATATTGAGACCAGTTAGGGCTTTATTAAGGCCATCAGCAATGCTAAGTTTTGCTGAGATAGTTTTACAAGTCCCCTTAATAGCATGAATGGCTACATTGAGTGGTAAATCAAAGGTTGCTGTAACATTTTGTTGGTCTCTCATGGTTACTGTGCAAATGTCAGAGCCAGTACAAGCCCCTTTCCAACCAGCAAAAATACTACCTTTAGATGCAACTGGAACCAAGGTTATTTCTGCATCAGCAGGATATTTAGCGGTGCAGTTATTGTCCTTAGTGCTATCTGTATCGTCAGTGGTGGGAGCACAATTAATGCCTGCTGGTTCACTAGTTATAGATCCAGAGCCAATGCCTGCTATGTTTACAGCTAAAGGAAATTCTGAGGCAGATTGTACGGTACGTACTAAACGAACCACATAAGGTTCATCACGTTGGCAAATCTCATCTTTGCCACTATCCAAATCAATACACCAAGAGGCATTAATAATATTTGCATAAGGGGTAGCTGTCCAAACTGGTTGGGATGGAGTTCTTGGAAATATGGTATATTCAATACTGGGATTATATTCTGTGTAATTCACCAAGCTCCGTAACTCTTTAAGATTTGGTAAGCGCCAATCATCAAAGCCACCCAAGGTTGAGGTGTTAGCAGTAACCAGGGCTTGTTGCCAATCCTTATGTATGGCAGCTCCATTGATACAATCTAAACCGCTTTGGCCAACACTACATTGTGCCCACATAAGTCCTGTGGTATTGTCAGTGACAGTATTATTTTCGTGTACTACGAAATCAGCCATAGCTGGAGTACCACGTACTAAACGTACTCCAAAATCTCTAGCTCGTCCTTCTTGTTGGGGATAAAAACTACTGCCATTACCAAATTCCACAGCCCAAGCATTATTAGGATCGAATGCTGTAGTGGTAGCAGTCCAGTAGATTGATTTATGGCAAACCCCACCTTTTGTGTTAGGGAAATATACTGAGTTAATAGTGGGGTTAGGGATGGGCATATTGTAGAGGCTGAGATTGGTTAGCTCCTGAACGGTGGGTAGTCTCCAATCTCTAAAGCCACATAGTCTTTCAGCATTGACATCTTCGATAAATTTTTCTGTATCGCAATTTCCGGCTTCTTTATTGAAACAGTTGCCGCCGTTGGCAAACCCAGATTTGCCATCAGGAGATCTAAAGTAATACCATGAGTATGTCCAGTCTTTATCTCTAAGGTCTCCATCATTGGTCTTTACTTCCCAAGTAAGTCCAGTAACATTATCGCGCACACATGCATGATCTGTGGCGGTATCTGGCATGGGATTGCCATCTGTGTCTAGTTTGGTGAAGTTTAAGCTGTTCGTCCGGTTTTCGGCATCTTGGCCAGGATAATGAGGTACGGGACAAGGTAGACCGTTTTGGTTAGCATTGGAACAGGTTACAAGTCCTGTAACGTTTAGATTGGTGGCATGGGCCACTGTAAGAGTACCTATCAAGTAAATAGGCACTAAGGATTTTTTGAACCAGTTGTGCATAGATATTTCTCTAAATTTTAGATATTAATGATGTGCAATGCGCACCCTATTTTGAACCTGTAGGTTGGGTTGATAATGGGATTGCTAATCCAACCTAAGTTTCAGTTAAAATCTCTTGATTATCAAGATTGATTATTTAAAATAATCTAGTTAATCTAAAAAGTCAAGTTCCAAAAATAATTTCTGATTCTACCGCTTTTTGTGGGCATATAATTATTTGATAATGCTATATAAAATTATGAGCCGCAAGCACAATATATTCAAAAAAAGATGGTAAGTGTATACTATCAATACTTGTAAAGCTAATTATACGTAGGATAGTATTACCCACAGAAAGCGGTAGAATCAGGCTTTTTCTTCTAATTCCTGCCAATGGTCGATAACCCTTAAGCGCATGTCGTCACTATATCTAGTAATCACTAACATAGTGGCACGGAAATCTAATTCATACTGACGATATGAACGACCTTGTTCATCAGTATAACTCGTTGATTTTATAGATCTCCCCAATTTTGAGGAGATCTATTTCATAATATTATCAATATCTCGCAAAACATGATCATGCCGCTTCCCCGTAAGTTCAGCAATCTCACGGGAGGTAATGGTTAAAGATTTAAGAACTGGTAATGTGTTCATAGTTGTTACCATCAATGATTAGGGTACGGATGATATTGTTATCAAAGTTGAATATAGATAAATCGCTCATAAATAAAATATCTCTTAATTATTATGTGCCGTGTCAGAATCGTATTTTAACACGGCACACAATTTACACTTTAACGACCTACACCACCTTCGCCTGCTACAACAAAAGGTGCCCAGGCTCCTGGATGTTTGTAGTAGTCATAGTCTGGATTGTCTAATACATACATTTGTGCACGTCTTAAGGCTTCTGCACGGCCTATTTGGGGATTATCTTGCCATTGTTGGAACATGTGTCCAGTTAGGACTACGGCAGGTTGCGAGACTACTGACCAGTGGGAGACGAGCATAGCTTTGGCTCCAGCATAGAAAAAGGCTTTAGCTAAACCAGATAAGCCTGGGGCACCAGAGCTGCCATCAGGTGCTGCCGTATTACAAGCGGATAAAACTACCCAATCAGCATTGAGTTTAAGATCGGCAGCTATCTGGGAAGCACGTAATAGGCCATCATTATCTTTTGTAGATTGAGGTGGTGGAGTCAAGGCAATCGCAGGTTCTGCTTGGCCGAGTTGGAATTGTTGGATTTGGCCAGCTACTAGGGCATGAGTAGCAAATTGCACCACTTTATAGTCTTTTAATCTAGTTTTGTATACTTGAGGAATGTTAGCCCGTTCTTGCAAAAATATGCTATTTTCTCCCGCTCCTAGAGTCTTAGCATTAGCTTTTAATTCTGTGGCTGTGCCTGGTAATGGTCCCAAAATTGTGCTTAATCTGTTAGCTGGCATTACGCCACTGTTAATATCACCTACTAATCTAATACCACCAACACCACGATTAGCACTAGGATCACCCTCAAATTTAGGATCACCAAAGCCAACAAATGGTTGTGGTGCAGGTTGGCCTTTAGCAGCTAAGGTACGTAATGCGCGTAAACTGGATACGGTAGGCAAGGTGACAGTGGCTAATGTGCGACTTAACCAGGCAGTTTTTTGATAGTCTTCAGGATTACCAGTAGGCAATTTTGTAACCAAGACGCTAAAAGGTAGGCTTTCTAAAGCTCCAT
>LFCU01000140.1 GCA_001044195.1 Candidatus Achromatium palustre | reverse complement strand
TTTTTTAAGAGGCGAGTGGGCGAGCCTCAAAAAAAATTTCAAGGCTTGTGAGTGCTGCTATTATTAGTGTGGCGAATACAACCACTGCGCAAAAATTTTATATGCAGTATATTATTAAATACTAATATAATAAAGATGCAAAACTATGCTATATCGTTTTTTTCCTATTCCAGCCAGGTAGGATAGGCACGGACTCATCGTGCCCACGAGATATCATAATTTGTCCTGTTTGGGTTGCATGGGCAAACGATACGGCTGTTTGCCCACCCTACGGACTTAAGTGTGCGATGATCTGCCTCGGCACCAGATTCTAATTGATTGCCCTGATAATTCTATACACACTGGATAAATCGTAAGACAAATAACGCGCTGGTTTACGACGATTTTCGCCACCATAGCTAAGCATCAACGCTTCCTTATTTGTATAATCAATCCAATCAACAAAAATAGCACTATGTTCAATATCTCCATACGAGTGATTAATGTAATACAAAAAATCACCGGGTTGAATTAGGCTGATAGCAGCATAAGGTCCCTTTTTGGCACCTTTAAAAATAGTTTTACGCTTGCGACCTGTATTTGGATAACCAGCTCGATTAAAAATCTCGTTTGCATAATCCCAACACCCACCAGGAATAATTTCTTTATCAATGATAGCCATTTGCCGTCCAGTGGTTAATATTTTACGACCCTGATCTGTTGCTTTTTGTTCAGCTTCCAGTATTATGTCTTGCTGACTTCTTTCTTGATTTTGTGGTACTAAAACTGAGGGACTAGATTCCATCAAAATTTGTGGTGAATCGTCCGGTTCCAGAACTGGCTCTATGGCTTCCTCAGGGTTGTTTATTTGATGATCTGGTTCAAAAACTTGATAATCTGGTTCATGCAATAGATCATTGGAAGTTGAGCAACCAACTAATAACAATAATAAAATGTAATAGATTAATGGTTTATAAAAATTCATATTTTTTCTCTTGATAATATGCTGATTCTACCGCTTTCTGTGGTTAGTACTATCCTACACGTATAAGTAGCTTCACAAGCCTGATAGGATGCGCAACATGCACACCTTATTTGACTACCTGGCTAATAAACCATTGTTATATTTTAGTGAAAAAATAATTGTCACACCAAGCAAGCTAAAGCTATTATATAATTAAGCTCGGTTTTTAATTGTTCCCTTATGTTCATGATGTTTTACTTCTGTATTTATTAGACATTATCCGAAACCCGTCATTCCTGCGAAAGCAGGAATCTATGCCTTAATAATTGCCTTATGTGAGTTAAGATGGGAGGAGGTTTCGGATAATGTCTATTGTATCTTATATTTGTGAATCAAATGGATTTATAAGAACTATTCCGCAATGTTCAAAATCACGAGTATTGCGTGTAACTAGTGACATCCCATATATATCTGCTGTTGCTGCAATTAACATGTCTGCTTGATGACAAACTATACCTCTTACAGAGAGTTGACCACGTAATTCACCACTGCGATATGCAATAGATTCCGAAATTGGAATAATACTGTGATGTTTAAAAAACTCTTGCATCCATGTTAATATGCGTACATTAGGTTTGCGCTTTAGCCCATACATAATTTCATCAACAGTTATTACTGAGATAGAAACTCTGCTTACCTTATTGGCCCATGCTAAAACATTGGCATCAGGATTATGTCGGCATAGTTCTCCAATGATATTGGTATCGATTAGGTAAGACATGTTAATTGATTTCAGGGTCACTGTCGAAACTATTTGTCCGCGTTGTTCTTTCTATTGCAGGAAATTCGTATTGTTCTTCAAACATTATTTGACGCAGTTCGGCAAATTTATCGCCGATGGAAACTTTCTGTGTATATGGTTGTTTAAATAAGTTAATTATTTGTTGCAATACAATAAGATTCTGTTCATCTATCATATCAATATCTGCTTTCAATTGGTCTTTTATGATCATATTGTTTACTCCTAATAACTTTATAAGTTTACAGTAGATAGCTTAATCTATTATGCAATGGAAACAGCCCTGTAGGGTGCGCACTGCGCACCTTTTCCTCTTAAAACGTTAATTTATGTTATGGTACGCAATGCGTATTCTACCTGGCGTTATGCTATTACCTCTTGCTTGAAAATATATGGCTTGATCGACTGCAATTCTTTTCCTTCAGATTTTTGCGCTTTATATAAATCCCACCTTAGCTGAAGATTAAGCCAAAAATCTTCTGAAGTGCCGAAAAACCGTGCAAGTCTCAAAGCTGTACTAGGAGTAACACCTCTTTTTTTATTAATTATTTCATTAATTTTTTGATAAGGAACATGGATAGATTCTGAAAGCTCTTTTTGAGTGAGACCCATCGGCTTCAGAAACTCTTCCAGTAGCATTTCTCCAGGGTGTGTTGGTTCTCGGTGTGTTGGAATACGCATAAAACGGCCTTTTAATGGTAATCTGTAAATTCAACATCTTCAGGGCCATTTTCAGACCACCAAAAACATATACGGTGCTGGTTGTTTACCCGGATGCTCCACTGGCCTTTCCTATCACCTGCCAAAGCTTCGAGTTTGTTTCCAGGTGGAATCCTGAGTTCTTCGAGGGCTTTTACCGAATCCAACTGGTCAAGTTTACGCAAAGCAATAGACATCAGCGATACAGGACATATTTTCCTGGCTAGTTTTGTTGTTTGACCGTTGAATATGTCTTCGGTAGCCTGATTTTTGAATGACACTATCATGTAAACATGCTAGCACGGATTGCATGTTTTTCAATTTCAAACATAACGCCTAAGTTAATCTGCACTGTGCCTACATGGAATTTGCATGCCCCTCCAAAAAATCAATAATGCAGCCAGGATCGGGGGCGCACTGCGCACCTTTTCCCCTTAAAACGTTAATTTATGTTATGGTACGCTACCTGGTTTTAATTGTGATACCATAAATATAGAGTAGAGTCGTATGTGCGATTAGTGAAGCGTAATCGCAATTAATTATACCATTCAACCATTAATCTAATAAAATTCACGTGTGCGATTACGCTTCACTAATCGTACCTACCGTGCTGGTTTTTTTAATTATGATGGCTATACCAATAGAAGCATTACAATACAATTAGCAGGTGCCTACAGAAGTAGGTGGAATCAGAAAATTTTTTATAAGTACATAAAGATGGTGAAAGCAAATATTTTAGTAGTAGATGACATGCCAGCAGAACTACATATGCAGAGAAAAATTTTAGAAAAGGCTGGTTATCATGTTGAAACTGCCACGAATGGCGCGGAAGGATTTGTTAAAGCCAAAGAATTATTACCGGATTTGATTTTAATGAATTGGGTTATGCCTGTATTAGATGGATGTAAAGCTACTCGTAAACTTAAGGATGATAAAGACACAAGACATATTCCGGTTATCATGTACTCCTGCAAGTCTCAAGAGACTGACATAGCATGGGCTAAATACCAAGGAGCTGTAGATTATTTAGTCTCCCCCGTTGAAATATCCGAATTGTTGAAAAAGGTAGAGCAGCATTTACCTAAAAATGTAAAGGATAATAATTGAATTAGGGCCATAGTGCCTTAGCATCCCGCCTTTTAAAGCTGTATATGAAGTGTTTATGGCGGGATTCTCCCGCCCTACCGTGCTTGTCTATTTAATGGTGCAGAGGATTCGAAGCCAGATAGGGTGCGCACTGCGCACCTTTTCCACTTAAAATGTTAATTTATGTTATGGTACACTACCTGGCTTTAATTGTGATACCATAAATCTAGATCAAAATTCTGTTGTGAAGTCAAGTAGAGTGCGCACCCTACCTGGCTATATTTTAATAAGTTATATGAAACATATAGCGTCCCCAAATTCACATAATATGTTAATTGCTGGAGGCATTGATGTAAGTAGTAGTCCAAAAATATTTGGACATGTTTGGTCTAGTATCTTATTGATTTTTAGTAAAACAAAATGTTAAAAGATTTATGGGTATGTACTTAATATTTTATTCCGTCTTGATGATATTTACTGTTCTATTAGGTTTAGGAGAGCGTATGATTAATCTTTTTTTTGCATTATTGCTTGTTTTTCCTGTAATTGTGGAAGCCAACTGTGCTGATAAGCCAAATGTTTTGGAATGTATGAAAAAAGAACATGACCAAAAGATGATCCAAATTTGTAAAGGGCGGATGGATAAAAAAGTATGCCAAGAACGGATGAAACAAATTCGAAAACAAAACTCTATGGCTCAAGCCGGGGAGTCTGGAAAAACTCAAACTAAATTAGCTCAACAAAAAGCGACTAATTTGCAACAGCATCAAGCCAAATTGGTTCAGCAAGAAAATAGTCAATTAGAACAACAATTGCAAGCCAAATTGGCACAACAAAAAAAGCAGTTAGAACAGCAATGTCAGGCCAAATTAGCTCAACAAAAAGCGACTAATTTGCAACAGCATCAAGCCAAATTGGTACAACAAAAAAAGCAGTTAGAACAGCAATGTCAGGCCAAATTAGCTCAACAAAAAGCGACTAATTTGCAACAGCATCAAGCCAAATTGGTACAACAAAAAAAGCAGTTAGAACAGCAATGTCAGGCCAAATTAGCTCAACAAAAAGCGACTAATTTGCAACAGCATCAAGCCAAATTGGTTC
>LFCU01000128.1 GCA_001044195.1 Candidatus Achromatium palustre | reverse complement strand
TTCATGGCAACGTATATATAGAAATATTTTTATATTGTCAATATATTTCTATATTTTTTGTGACCATATTTTTAATTGTTTATGATGAAATCGAACTTTTAGTTAAAATCGTTATAATATCTAGTCTTACAATTCTTCAGAGGCAAAATCCGCTAAACGTGAACGCTCACCACGTCGTAACGTAATATGACCACCATGCTCCCAATTACGAAATCGATCTATCACATAAGTTAACCCTGATGAGGTCTCTGTCAAATAAGGGGTATCAATTTGTGCAATATTACCTAAACATACTATTTTAGTACCGGGTCCAGCGCGAGTAATTAGAGTTTTCATCTGTTTTGGAGTCAGATTTTGGGCCTCATCTAAAATTAAATACTTATTTAGGAACGTGCGCCCCCGCATCAAAGCTAAGGAATGCACTCGAATCCTGTTATGTAACAGATCTGCCGTAGCAGCCTTAGCCCAGCTCCCCCCATCATTTTTAGTTAAAACCTCTAGATTATCCATCAATGCGCCCATCCAAGGAGTCATCTTTTCTTCTTCTGTTCCTGGCAAAAATCCTATATCATCTCCTACTGGCATAGTAGCTCGCGTCATAATTATTTCTTTATATCTATTATGGTCTAATACTTGAGTTAAACCCGCAGCCAATGCTAGTAAAGTTTTGCCAGTACCAGCACTACCTATAATAGATACAAAATCGACATCAGGATCTAGCAATAAATTTAGGGCAAAATTTTGTTCTCGATTGCGGGAGGTGATGCCCCATACATTATATCGGGAGGTACGATAGTCTTGGGTTAATTCTACTAATGCGGTTTCTGGGAGTTGTTTTTCTTTTACTATAGCTTCTACTATATTGTTAGAATTGATATATAAGCATTGCCGAGGATGCCAATTTACAACTTCCGTACCTGTGATATAATATAAATTCTTTAGACTGTTATTTCTATCAGCTATCGTTTTGTGATGAGTTTCCCAAAAGTCTGTTGATAGTTCTAGTATACCAGAATATAGCAAATTGACATCATCTAAGACTTGATCATTGGCATAATCTTCAGCTCGAATGCCTAATACAGAGGCTTTAATGCGTAAATTTATATCTTTAGAAACCAGGATTACCAATCTTTCAGGTGAATCTTGGCATAAAGCCAAAGCAACGTTCAAGATTATATTATCAGGTTTAGCACCAGAAAAATTCTCAGGCAATAAATATGGCTTATTATGGGTTTGAAAGTATAAGCGTCCCTTAGGATATTTAATGGTATCAGTTTCATCCACTAAAGCAATTTTGGCCGCTGTATCTAAAGAAAGCCCTTGATCAATTTCAAGTTTACTAGCCCCAGCCATAATTTCATCTAAAAAGCGAGTAATCTGTCGCACATTACGTGCCACTTCTGATAAACCTTTTTTCCCGGCATCTAGCTCTTCTAAGACCATCATTGGTAAAAAAATATCATGCTCTTGAAATCGAAAGATAGCTGTGGGGTCGTGCATAAGCACATTGGTATCTAGTACAAAAAGCCGTTGTTGTTTAGATTTAGAATCAAGAAACTGTGTCATGGGAGTTAGTTTTTAATAGCTTTATTAGTTCTAATTTGCCATATTAATATTACATCATCGAAGGTTGGGTTGTAAGTCCGTTTGGCAACCCAACCTAAGGTTATCAATGTGACAAAGTTATAGGATGCGCTGAGGCACGAAGCACCTCCTATTTGACGTAAAGTTTGCCATGAATTATTGAGAAGTTACAAAATTTTCGATACATCTTGCAATTGCTGCAAAAAAATCCCAAAATAGCTAAAAGAATTTAAAATTTAATCTTAAGTTAATTTTTTTAAATATTTTAATTTACTAATATTATTATAAATAATTTATAACAATACAAAATTGTGCGGCAGATTTAGCGTGATCTATTTAGATTGTGAAAGCTTTTTTACCCAACATAAGCATTGCCACTTGATAATATACTAAAACATGACTAATATTTTCCAAAAAACTCAGTCAATTACTCCAGCTACATCTTTACACCAATCGACTACCAAAATCTATCTAGGACTATTACAAACCCTGCATGCAAATTTAGAAGCTGTTAGAATTGGTACTGATCCAGAAGCTCTCCATGATTTTCGAGTCGCAATCCGCCGTACCCGTTCTGCTCTTAGTGCTATTCCTGATACTTTTTCTTTAGAGCAGACCGAACATTTTCGGAATGAATTTGCTTGGATACAACAAATAACCGGGCCAACTCGAGATTTAGATGTACATCAACAAGCACTTAATGAACATATCGCCACTTTAAGTCTGGATACTCAGGCCCACTTAGCCCCATTGCGACAGATTTTAGCCCAACAACGTGATAATGCACAAGCGACAATGGTAAAGCATTTAGATTCGAAGCGTTTTGTTGATCTATTAGATGCTTGGCAAGTATCTTTAAAAGTACCTGAAGTATCTGAAGTATCTATAGAATCCTCTCTGGAAATACCTATAGAAGAATCTAATAATGTAGCGGTGACTCAAACCACAATAGACCATACAACTACTAAACGACTATGCCAACTATACAAACGAGTACTCAATGCTGGAAATACGATCACGCGACAATCCCCAGCCAAACAATATCATGAATTACGCAAAAAATGCAAAAAGCTGCGCTATTTCCTAGAATTTTTCAAAGATCTCTATAAGCCCAAACTCGTAAACCACATTCTTAGAAAACTCAAAAAACTCTTAGATTGTTTAGGTACACATCAAGATCTTTCCGTACAACTCCAAAATCTACATACTCTAAAAACGCAAATCTCATCCTATCCAGAATTGCAAAATTCAGATACTCAGAAAGCCTTTGCGCAACTTCTACTTACAGTAACTAAACGCCAAACAAAATTGCAAAAACAAGCTCTTGATGCTTTTAAAAAAATAAATAGTAATAAAGGCCAACACCTATTTACAACATTGCTGCGTTCTAATCTGAATAATTCACATACGCCATAACTATATAGACTAATATTAAAGTATATTAAATTACACACCAATTTTATGAGCAGTAAACCGCTAAATAACACAGCACCTACTGAACCACAAGCCATAGCCTTAATAGTAGATGACGAAATATCTAACCGTATGATACTCAAGTCCCTACTAAAACGATTTGGCTATAAAGCATTAGAAGCCAAAAGTGGTCGCGAAGGCATAGAATTATTTAGCAAAAATATTCCAGATGTAGTATTCATGGATGTCTTAATGCCAGAAATGGACGGCTATGAGGCTACCATACAAATCAAAGCCATGGCTGGTGCCCACTTTGTTCCAGTAATCTTTTTAACCGCTCTTACTGACGAATCCGCACTAGTACGCTGTATAGAAGTTGGAGGCGACGACTTCCTCACTAAACCATTTAGCCATGCCATATTGCAATCCAAGCTTATAGCTATGGCTCGTATTAAAGCCTTGCATCAAGAAGTCAATCGGCTTTATAGTAGAATGCGTCAAGAGGAAGAAATCGCTCAAAAAGTATTTAGCACCGCTGTAGTAGGCAAAAATGTCGCTATGGACCTAATACCGCATAGACTTCAGTCTGCCGCGATCTTCAGTGGCGATCTACTCCTAACTGCTCGCGCACCTTCTGGAGATCTGCATCTATTACTGGGAGATTTTACTGGACATGGTCTCTCAGCCGCACTAGGCGCACTGCCAGCTACTGCCGTATTTCGTGCTATGACTGCCAAAGGTTTTCCACCAGAGCGCATCTTAGCAGTTATGAATGAAGAGCTAAACAGCCTGTTGCCAGCTGGGATGTTTCTGGCTGCTACTTTTATACGAATTCCTAAAACCCTAGAATATATCCAAATATTTAATAATGGTCTACCTGATGCGATAATCTTAGATCCAGCAGGCAATATTCGGCAACGCATAGCTGCACAGTTATTACCTTTAGGTATCTTGCCACTACAGGACATGAGCACTGGTCGCCAACACATTCAGATTAGCCCAGGATGGCGTATTATATTAGTAAGTGATGGTGTAACAGAAGCCAAAGCCTTGGATGGAACGACCTTTGGACAATATGGCCTAGAGGCTACAATTCATTCTGCTGCTGGTTCCTCAAATTTTTTTAATAATATCAGCAATGCGTTCGATAATTTTTGTGAGGATATACCACAAACGGATGATTTTAGTATAGTAGAGATTCCATGTATTCCCGAATTATTTAAGCACAAAAAGCCAACTGTAACAGAAATCTATCCCACAACGGCTCCAGCCAACATCGCTGAAACTCAGTGGCAAATTAGCTTGTGTTTACATGGAGCGCGTTTAGCTAAAGTAGATCCAGTACCAGTCCTTATTAGCCAAATTCAGGAGCTAGAAGAATCTGGGATAACTAATAGTGAATTATTTAATATACTTACAAGGCTATATGGTATAGCATTAGATCAAGGTCTACTAGGCATTCAACCCACCGAAGTTACAACCAATAATGCCATAGCAGAACAAGATATTCCACGCGAGCGGGATTCTCAAGATTTGGCCACACTTCCGAACAACGCCGCCATACGTATTCAAATAACTTGTGAGCAAGTTAAAACTAAACGACGCTTACGGGTACATGTAGAGAATACGGTAAGAAATTCTCCGCTTGAAGAATTTGTATGGTTATAAGCCAGGTAGGGGGTGCGCATCACACACCATAAAATAGCATACATGCCTCGTAAAATATTGCTGTGACAATGAGGCTGTCAACCCAACCTAAAAAATAATATTTATTTAAATAACATAATATTATCCAATGAATTAAACTAAACTCTGTTCCAATATAAATACTTTTCTGCTAAAATAACAGATGTTTACAATTGTGATTTAGAAAAATGTCTAATCTAAACAATAGGATCTTAAAGCATGCATCACAATACAACATATCCCGACATACCACCCCAAAAATTGCTAATTACTGGAGGTACTGGATTTATTGGCCAACAACTCTGTAAGACCCTATTAACTCAAGGCCATACCTTAACGCTCTTAGTCAGAAATCCAACCAAAGCGACTAAATTATTTGGCTCTAATAACCAATTACAACTTATTAATAGTATCCAGCAACTTAGTGGTATAGAAGAGTTTGCTACCATTATAAACTTAGCTGGAGAACCAATTATTAAGCGTTGGAACCCTCGTAACAAAAAACTCATCATGGCCAGTAGGCTAGACACTACCCGGCAACTTATAGACTATATAAACAATACCAAGACCAAACCCAAGCAATTTATTAGCGGTTCTGCCATTGGGTATTATGGTAATCGAGAATCTGAAGAGCTTACAGAAGCCTCTGTAGCTGGTAGTTCATGCTTTTCAAGAGATGTGTGCATACAATGGGAAGCCATAGCACAACAGGCTGCAAATTATGGGGTACGTGTTTGTTGTATGCGTATTGGCATTGTCTTAGGAAAAACTGGTGGGGCTTTGGCATCTATGCTGACACCATTTTCTTATGGATTAGGAGGTAAATTAGGCCACGGTAGACAATGGATGTCATGGATTCATATAGCAGATGTTATAGGTTGTATTTTAGAATTGATTCGAAATAAAACTATCTCTGGTGCTGTCAATGTTACTGCTCCTAATCCTGTAACCAATACAGAGTTTACAGAGATTTTAGGCAGAACTTTACAGCGTCCTACAATAATGACAGTCCCGGCCTTTATGTTGCAGTTACTAATGGGGGAAGTTGCAAATGAATTGCTTTTAACCGGGCAAAAAGTAATCCCCAAGCAACTCAATGAGCATGGATATCAATTTTTATACCCCAATTTGTCAGCAGCATTGGAAAATATTATAAAATCGTAAAATAGGGCTAAAATAGCTGTTGACTTTTCACATGCTATCATATACTATCGTTTACTATCAGGTTGACAATAAGGCCATCAATCTAACCTATATTCACTATAGTATTTCAGGATTAAGAGGCGGCAATTGCTCATGGTGTTTCCTATTGGTTTTTTGAAAAATAAATAAATTTTTAAATTTAGGACGTACTTCCTGTTCAAAATCCTGCTTCCAGCGTTCAAAATCCAATGCTGTATTGCCGTAAATAGCCGCATCAAGTTGCTCCAAAAGCAGTTTAATGCGTTCAGGATCAACAGCAGGTTGCAGTTGTATAATCCGTTCTGCCATATTTGATGGCCATACTGTAACACTTGTAGAACTCGCAAGTGCCCGATTAGACAAAAATTGCAAAGTTCGGTGCCATATAATCGGAGTTGATTCAACATTGGCAGCACGTATCCATGACCAAAACCGAATAGATAATGGCAAATAGTTAGCTGATGTATTTAAGATATATTGCCAATATAACATTGGGTTAAGAGGTTTAATGGCATTGCCAAACCAAGTATTTATGCTATAGACATGATCAGTTACCGTAGGATACGGTACTTTAGAGAAAGTGCCCAAGGGTATTAAGTGTCGCCAAATATTATGATACCATACACCAAGCCAATAGCCAATAAGTAATAATAGAATACCAATTACTGGTGGCCAAAAGCCTGATGTAAGCAATGTCCAAAAACCACGTTGACTAGACTTGTCTGTTAAAAACCTATCAGAGCGGCCAGTCTCAGAGCCAGATGCGGTTAGCAGTTTAATTGGCAATGTTGTATATTCAATGGTATTAGTATTTACATTGAACCATGCAATACGTAATTCAGGAAGGCGTAATATACCACCATATTGTGGCACTAAAGTGTAGTATTCAGTACGGATGCCCATAATATGCTGTCGATCTTGGGATGGCCCTCCAGCAACTTTAGTTTTGCCTTTATAGACATGAAAATCTGGAACCTGTAAAAATTTCTCTAAACTTGGTAGCTGCTTGCCTAATGCTCCTGCCGCCGATAATTTAAGCATTAGAGTTACAGGTTCACCAGCCTTGACTGTAGGTGGAGCATCCAGATTAGCATCTAAGGCCAGTTGTTCTAATGGTAACCAGGGTGTTACGCCTTTTTTAGGAGGGTGTATCTTTAGATGCAATGCTTCAGAAAGTTCTAAGGTTGTACGGGTTGTGTATTGTCCTGTATTAGTTCTATTAGTGGTATTAGTTACTACGGTAACACTTGGTTTGATAGCTATTGGGCCTGTGTTGATGGCTGTAACCATATAGCGCATTTCATTGACTATTTCGGTTTGATCGTCTACTAAGCGTGTGAATGATATTGGGTTGTGGAGTAGTTGGAATATTATTGATTGGTGTTGGGGGAGGCTGGGGTCCATTTGTTGGATATTGCCAGTACTGATAACGCGCAATGTTAAAATAACGTTTTCTTGAACATAAGGGTGGTCGTTACTTATTTCGGCTTCTAGCTTAGGTGGTGCTGGGGTGTATGAGTGTTGGTAGATATAGCGATTTTGGTGCGCTGGATCTTGTTTATTTGGATCTTGGGGGCGAAAATTGTAATCAGTTTGTGGTATTTGATATGGTGGTCTATGGTATGGTGATCTGTGGTATGGTGTCGGTATATTGGGTCCATATGGTATTTCGTAAGGTGATGACCAAGGTGCTGCTGCTTGGGTATGTGGTATTGTTAGCAGGGATAATATGCTGACTAAATAGATATTAATTATAATATAGCTATATTTAAAGGACTTTAATATATTCATTGGTTGGTTCTAGTGTATGATGTGTGTTTGTATTACTTGATTTCAGGGTTGTCAAACGGACTTACAACCCAACCTTGTATGTTATATCTATGTAAGATAGATCTCAAAGCACGGTAGGTAGGGGTGAGGTACTAATCCCAACATTAACAATAACATACAAATTATATTTGAAATTTTGATGTAACATTTTATTTGTGTTGGGGTTCATACCTCATCCCACCTACGAGCTAAGATACGAGTAATAATATGCTGACATATTGCCTGTTTATTTACGAAGTTAGCATCTTCTAATAATTCGCGTGTCATTTCAAATAGTGCAAATATATCCGCAGCCTGTTCTATGGTTTAAAATTTATACTGTATGGCATAATTAAGTACCGTATGAATAAACATTGGTTTTGGGGGCAGAGCCTCAGCCAAAAGTGGTGGGTACGGCCTCATCGTGCCCACGCGGAATTGTCAAATAATTTGCTGTTTGGTTGGCGTGGGCAAATTATACAGCCGTTTGCCCACCCTACCTAACTATAGAGATTAGTTATGAATCTACAAGCTGTATATGAATATGATTTTCAAGAATGGATTAATCATCATATTACTCTGTTAAATGAAGGGAGATGGAATGAAGTTGATACAGAACATCTTGTAAATGAATTAGAAGATATGGGTAAAAGTAATTTACGTGAATTAGATAGCAGATTCATTGTGTTAATCGCCCATTTATTGAAATGGGAATATCAATTTAAACAGCTACAAGGTAAATGGATAACTTTTACTGGAGGTAGTTGGAAAGGCACAATTTCGATACAAAGATCGAATATCATCAAATTGTTAAAACAAAATCCTAGTTTGCAAAACAGTCTACAACATGCAATATCAAAAGCTTATCCTGATGCCTTAGAATTGGCCATTGAAGAGACCGGTTTAGCAGAATCTACCTTTCCTTTGATATGCCCATATACTATTGAACAATTGCTTGATAAAAAATTTTACCCTGAATGCAAACCAGATGTCTAATTCTATTGTGTCAGCCAAGCATGGTAGGTTGGGGTGAGGCACTAATCCCAACATTAACAATAACATACAAATTATATTTGAGATTTTGATGTGACATTTTATTTGTGTTGGGGGGCATACCCATCCCACCTACGAGCTAATCGCACTTACAAGCTTCAGATACCATAATTTACTGAAAAATTACTATAGAATTGAGGCTTGGATTACCAAGGTCTAGATTCCAAGATGGGGCCGCCTTTAGTTCTTCTGTAACGCGCTTCTTCAAACATAAAGGCATTACGCATAAGATTGGATGGATCGCCTTCTACTTGTTCAAGCCATTGTTCTAAGATGGCCATACTTGGACCGATAGCCGCTTTGCCACCTAAAGCTGGTACACCTTCAGTGCCAGATGCTGTTTGGTCAGGTGTTTTGCCTGCTTGGTCAAGTTGTTCTAAAGAGACTGCTTTAGAATCTTGACCCGTGGGGGGTAGATCTGGTGGTAAGTCTGAGGGTTGAGATGGGCGTTGTCCATAGTAAACAGATTGATGTTGTTTCTGTTTGGTATTACCTAAGCCGTTATTAGGTTGTGGTGGGGTAGGCGTATTTCCATTATGGTCTTTGTCTTGTGGTGTGTTTTTATTACTGTCTTGGGATTTAGATTGATCATCTTTTTTTGATAGCTGATCTTTGGGCTGGTATTTGTTGTCACCTTGTCTTTGATCTTGAGGCTTTGGTGTATTGCCATCTTGGTCTTGAGGGTGTTGCTGATTAGCACTTTTGGATTTTTGATCTGTAGGCTTTTGTTTATTGGCATCTTGACTGTGATTAGCATCTTGGTCTTTATTGGTATTTTGTCCTGGATTGTTAGATTGTCGTTTAGTATCATCTTTACCTTGATTTTGACGCTGTTGTTGGTTAGAACCTTGAGAATCTTGATCTTTAGATTTTTGTTGATCGCTATCTTGTCCTTGATCATTAGATTGTTGTTTAGCATCACCTTTATCTTGATTTTGATGCTTTTGTTGGTTAGAGTCTTTGGAGTCTTGATCTTGCAATTTTTGTTTAGCGTCATCTTGGTCTTTAGTTTGATCGTTAGCTTCTTGGCCCTGCTTCTTATCGTTTTGTCGAGAATCTTTATCCTTTTGTCCCTCTTGCTTTTGATCTTTGAGATGTTGCGATTTATCTAATTGATCTTGGTTCTTTTGATCCTTGTCTTGATCTGTATTTTGAGGTTGTGGGTCAGGCTTATTTTGTGATCCTTGAGATTGAGAAGCATCTTGTTTATCACCTGATTGTTGATCTTTTTGCTGTTTAGAGTTACCAGACTGTTGCTTTTGCTGCTTAGAATCACCAGACTGCTGCTTTTGCCTTTGTTGCTTAGAATTGCTAGATTGCTGCTGTTTTTGTTTTTTAGAATCGCCAGACTGTTGTTTTTGCTGTTTAGAATTACTAGACTGCTGCTTTTGTTGCTGGCTTTGCTTTTGTGATTTTTGATCCTGCTGTTGTTTTTGCTGCTGCTTAGTTTGTTGTCGAGATTGGTTTTGTTTATTACTATTTTGCTTCTGAGACTTAGATTGTTTAGACTGTTTGGATTGGTTAGTTCTAGAATCTAAATCTTTAGCATCTGGCAACATAGAACGTACTAAAGCTAAATTATAAGCAGCATCTTCATGCTTAGGATCAAGCTGTAGTACATTTTCATAAGCTGCAATAGCTCCAACAAAATCCCCCAATTGAAAACGAGCATTGCCTAGATTATACAACGCATCGTGACGAATTCCTGAACGCGAAACTCGCTCAAAACTTATTGCAGCTCCATGAAAATCACCAGCCCGATATTGTGCTACTCCTTTACGATAAGGATCTGTAAAGTTCAAAGCTGCTTTACTATATTGCTTACGCTGAAAAAGTTGCGCTGCTTCTTGTTCTGAAGTAGTAAACCAGCCAGTTAAACCAGCTTGTGAATAGCTAAGTGTAAGGATACTTATTAGAATATACCAAAATTTATATTTATTCATCATTGCACTGTGTTTAAAGATCGATGTGTAATAGTAAATTAGCCCAAAAATATTTTAACACTTTTTGGTTGAAATATGCTATAAGTATTTTTGTATAATTTTATACAATTCCTGATTCTACCGCTTTCTGTGTGCATATATGTATTTGATAATGCTATATAAAATTATGAACAAAAGTAACTTATGGTCAAGAAGAGTATGATAAGTGTGTACTATCAATACTTATAAAGCTAATTATACGTAGGATATTATTACCCACAGAAAACCTTAGAATCAGCAATTATTAAACTTATAGATTATAGATCAATTGGGAGCAGAATTTTCCTACAATATGCTAAATTCTATTCGACTTGGTGTTGTCATGGACCCAATCAGCTCCATAAAAATACACAAAGACAGCACCTTTGCTATGCTACTAGCAGCACAAAAACGCGGTTGGCAACTAAGCTACATGGAATTATCAGACCTTAGCCTTAAGGATAATGCAGCTTATGGATGGATGCGGCCATTAGAAGTAGCAGATGACCCGAAAAATTGGTTTAAATTGGGTATACCTAAACCAGAACCCCTGTACAATCTACAAATTATTTTAATGCGCAAAGATCCACCCTTTAACATATCCTATATTATGAGCACGTATCTGCTCCAACAAGCTGCTACAACAGGTGTTTTAGTAGTAAATGCTCCCCAAAGTCTACGCGATGCCAACGAAAAACTTTTTGCACTACAATTCCCCAAATTTTGCCCACCAACTTTAGTAACAACTAAGGCTGAAGATATACGTGCTTTTTGGTCACAATACGAGGATATCATACTAAAACCTTTAGATGGTATGGGGGGAGCCTCAGTATTTAGAATACGGCACCAAGATCCAAACTTGAATGTTATAATTGAAAATCTAACCCATAATGAACAAAAATTAATTATGGTGCAGCGGTTTATTCCAGAAATATGCTTTGGAGATAAACGTATTCTTATAGTAGATGGCGAAACTATACCTTATGCCCTGGCTCGTATGCCTGCTCCTGGAGAATTTAGAGGTAATCTAGCAGCAGGCGGTAAAGGTATGGGGACTCCACTTAGTGCCAAAGATAAACAGATCGCACGCCAGGTAGGTATTGAGTTAAAAAAACGTGGTATCCTGTTTGCTGGACTTGATATTATTGGTGATTATCTAACAGAAATCAATATTACCAGCCCTACTTGTCTACGGGAGTTAGATAAGATCTTTGACTTGGATATCGCAACCGATTTATTAAATGCCTGCGAACGTAGACTCAAAAAAGCTTAAATAAAAAACTTAAGTCTCAAGCTATGACCCATAACAAAATTAGAATAATTTTTTTAAGTATATTAATAGTTACAACACTAATAGTTACAACATTAATTACAGCTTGCAAACCAATCCAGCCAGTTCTAAATGTGCGATTACTTACTAGAAGCGGGGTAGTAAAGATTAGCATTATAGGAATTGATGCAGATACTGGCCGCGATGTGATATCTATTATTAAAAACGATTTTTCCTATATAGATCGTAACTTGCGTGTTGGTGGATCTGGAGATTTAGCCATAGTAAATCGCAAATTACCTACTGGCCAGGCATTTATTATACCACCTTCTTTATTGCCATTACTAAAATTATCCCAAAGTTTTGCTGCCAGAAGTGACGGCCTAATTGATCCGGCCATCGGCAAAATTATCGAACTATGGGATTTTAATACTTCAGAACCTGGCTACCATCCTATCCCTAATGATATGGATATTCAGAGTTTGGTACATGCTAAACCCAAAATGCGAGATTTAGATCTAGATGGTTTAATGTTACGCAGTAATAATTCGGCTGTAAAACTAGATTTTAACGATATTTTAAGAGGTTATGGGATCGATTTGGCAATTGCCAGGTTGCGGGAATTTGGGATTCGCAATGCTGTAGTAAAGTTTGATAGTGTGTTACGGGTTATTGGCAATCGAGATGGCCAACCCTGGAAGATTCCTATAAACCGTCCAACAGGTGGAGTCTTGGCGTTTATAGAACTATCTGGAGATGAAAGCATTGTGACTCTAGGAATACATGAACGCAATTTTCTTTATAAGGGCAAGCGGTATCATGATATTATTGATCCGCGTACTGGTTATCCAGTATTTGTTACTAAATCTGTCACTGTATTACATAATAATACGGTGACCGCAGAAGCAGCAGCCCATGCTTTATTTGTTGCCGGGCCAAAAGACTGGATAAAGATAGCTAGTGCGATGCGCATTAAATATGCTTTTTTACTTGATAAATCTAACGTTCTATACATTTTACCAGCTATGGAACGTCGTTTACAATTTTTGGAAGGTGCTCCTGAGATTCGTGTCAGTCCTCTGTTAAAACCAGTATCAAAATAAATTTATGGATAATTTGCAATTACGCTACTCTAATTGCACCTACATCTGAATATAAAATTATAGAGAACTAACATTTTGACTGTACATAATTTACCACTTAAATTTAGATTCAAATATGTTGAAGATGGATACGCCAAAGGCTTTTTTTCCAAAATTGGCATACTTGAACACAATAGGCTAACTTTGGATAATAAACAAATACCACTAGTCCAAATCTCAGATACTACAAGACGCGATAACCGCTTAGTAATTTTAATTGAAGGTGAAAATGCGTATGTATTAGAAGTATATCAGGTTAAGGCATTAGAACTAGAACGTGCTATTGATCGAGAAGCAAGTGTTGAACAAATAAAACTGATTCAAGCTGATTATGAACAGCAGGGCAAAAAACACCTCTTTCATAGCGTAATCTGTCCCCATTGTCACGCCATCATCAATTTATCTGAGCTTAAAAGAACCAATTATGCCTACTGTAGATTTTGTGAGTCCATAATAGATTGGGAAGGCACTAGGATAATCAATAATGGGGAAACCTATAGAATTTGTGATGAATGCGGTGTGTTTGGCCATATCAAAGGCTATACAGAATTTTATTTTTACTTTTTGCTGTTAATATATGGCTATAGTTCAACCAGACGGCATTTATGTTCAACATGTGCCAGTAGATTATTTTGGAAGATGTTAGCTTATAATTTTATTTTTATAATTGGTATAGTGCCAAGTATATACCTAAAAATCCGTTCTATGTTGGGAAATGATAGGCGTTATACACAACTTACCAAAGCAAATGCTTTAGCCAGAAAAGGTCGTTATATCGAAGCAAACTCTATTTTTCGTATTATGATGAGTCATGGCCATCATCCTGGTTTGCTATA
The DNA here is from genome assembly GCA_001044195.1 of Candidatus Achromatium palustre. GTDB lineage: Bacteria > Pseudomonadota > Gammaproteobacteria > Chromatiales > Chromatiaceae > Achromatium > Achromatium palustre. The sequence goes on along the minus strand of LFCU01000128.1, from coordinate 4,230 downwards.
TAATCAAGCATTAGGGCATCTTAATGGAGATAATGTTAAAGGTATGTTTGAATATTTGGATCGTTCTTTAGATTGTTGTGCCAATTATGAACCTACTCTTAGGTTAATTCATAATGTAAATGAGGTTTCAAAACAGTCTAATTTTTAACTTGCCTCCTTTTATTCGATTCTGATTTTAAAAGCTTTGTGGATATAAATTAGACATTATCCGAAACTAGTCATTCCTGCGAAAGCAGGAATCTATACCTTAACAATATAGCCTTATATTTGTTAATCTGGTAAAGGGTTTCGGATAATGTCTACTACTTATATTCAAAAGAGGATTGTAAGTGTATACTATCAATACTAACAAAGCTACTTATACGTAGGATATTACTACCCACAGAAAGCGGTAGAATCAGGAATTTTTCTAGTCAAAGGTGTCCTAGGATGTTGTTTCCCTTCTTATTTAGATTTATCAGGTACAAAGCTCAATACTCCACTATTAATGCAATAGCGTTTACCAGTAGGTGGAGGGCCATCATCAAATACATGTCCTAAATGGATCCCAGAGCTAGCACTACGTACTTCAATACGCTGCATACCATGACTAGAATCAGAACGCATAATTAGCGCACCTGGAACTGGCTCAAAAAAGCTAGGCCAACCACTACCACTATGAAACTTAGTTTCACTACGAAATAGTGGGGCACCACTTATTGGGTCTACATAAGTACCAGCTTTGTGGTTATCTAATAAGGATCCTGTAAATGGTCGCTCAGTACCTGCTTCATAAGCAATATGGCGTTGTTCTGGAGAGAGTAGTTGTTGCCCTAACCAAGACCAAAATCTTTGTTTATCACCAGTATATCCAGTATATCGGCTTACCTCTTGGCCTTGTTCAAATAGTATTATTGTAGGTGAGACTATTATGGGTTTTATTATACTCCATCCTGCTGGTGGCTTTGGGGTTAAGGTTTTGACAATAGGCAATTGAGATTGCCATTGTGCTAATATATCTTGCTCAAAATGTTTGCAAGAGCCACAGTCTTCTGCTGCAAATACCACCAATTGGCGTTGGCTATCTAATTTTTCATTATCCAGAGGCTTAACAGCTTTATTGGATATGTTAGATATATTATCTATAGTAACTCCTTGAGTAACTTCTTGAGTAACTTTTTGGAGAGGAAATTTGACTCCAGTCCCACCAAGGCCACAATAACCATAAGGATTTTTACGCAAATAATCTTGATGATAGTCTTCTGCTGGATAAAAGGTATCTAATGGGGCAATTTCTGTAGTAATAGTACCTAAACCTGCCTGGGTAAGGGCTTTTTGATATTGAATTTTACTCTGCTCTATAGCTGTCTTGTGCCAAGGATTAGTATAATAAATTGCACTACGGTAGTTAGAGCCTATATCGTTACCTTGGCGATTTTTTTGAGTTGGATCATGATTTTGCCAAAAAGCGGCTAGGATTTTTTCAATCTTAACCTTGTTAGGATCAAAAGTTACTTTGACAACTTCAGTATGATTGCGCTTACTATTATCTTGTTCTATATCTTGTTCTATAGTGAGTATCTGTTGATAAGTTGGATTTGGAAAACTGCCACCTGCGTAACCTACTTCAGTATCTATTACTCCAGGGATTGACTCTAGACGTTTTTGTGCTCCCCAAAAACATCCCATACCAAAGACAATAGATTCATTAGTCTGGATATTGTCAGCTTGAGAAAGTAGCATTACAGAACCTCCAAACATTGCAATTATTGCCAAAATAATAAATACATGGCTTTTCATTTAGTCCCCTATTTTGCATATTAATTTTAAAAGAATGGTCGTGCTTGAGATTCAGCATGGTAAGAAGACCTTACTAATGGCGCACTTGCAACTTGAACAAAACCTAAAGTATAAGCATAATCCTGCCAAGATGCAAATTCATCTGGTGGTATAAAACGTGCCACTGGTAGATGGCTAGAACTTGGCTGTAAATATTGCCCTAAAGTAAGTGCCTGGCAGCCATTTGCTAATAAATCTTGAAGTACAATTTTTACTTCTGCAGCGGTTTCTCCTAAACCTAGCATTAAGCCCGATTTAGTTGGTATTTTTGGACATAATGTAGCAAATTCCTGTAATAATTTTAGCGATTCAACATAATTAGCTCCAGGGCGTACTTTAGTATATAAGCGTGGTATGGTTTCCAAATTATGATTAAATATATCTGGTGGCTCTGTAAACAGGTTTTGTAGAGCTTGCTTGCGGCATCCTCGAAAATCTGGTACTAAAATTTCTATCTTAACTTCAGCGTTTTGACTGCGAATTTGTCGTATACAATCTGCATAATGAGCACTACCACCATCTTGCAAATCATCTCGAGTTACTGAGGTAATAACTAGATAGCGTAATTTAAGAATTTGTACCGCTTGAGCAAGCCGTATGGGTTCTTGGCGGTCTAAGGCTATCGGTTTTCCATGAGCTACATCACAAAAGGAACAGCGTCTGGTGCAGCGATCTCCCATGATCATAAATGTTGCGGTACCTTTATTGAAACATTCTCCTAAGTTTGGACATGCAGCCTCTTCACATACGGAAGTAAGCCCTTGGAGACGCAACGTTCGCTTCATATTAGTTACTTGAGAACCGCAAGGAATTCGAGTACGAATCCAGGGTGGGAGACGTAGTCTAGGTTGGGTTGGGTTTGTCGTAATGTGTTCTAGTTTCGTAGACCCACGTTGGTGGGTTTTAGGGGTGAGACGTGAGGGTGTGGTAAATGTTGTAGAGGAATTCATAATTTTAGGATACGCATTGCGCACCTTTACCTTTTTGATATGAAAATTTTTGTGCCAAGATGCTATACATTGTTGATAATGTTATGAGCTTGAGCACAATTTTCAAGAGTTCATTGTAAATGAACGCCTCAAAATACCAATAAAAAATATGATACAATTTTTTATGCTTAAAAAGGCATCCTTCATTTGCTTGCCCAAAGTACTTTACATGAATCGTTCCCAAGCTCTGCGTAGGAATGATAAAAAATGCAGTTAAAAGCTCTATAAATATATTTAAAAAGGATAAAATATGCAGCTTGCTAAAGTTATTGTTTTATTAGGGATTGGCTGGTTAACCACTATTCCTGCTATAGCTACCTATCATTGTTTTGGTCAGGACATTTCTATAGTTGTCTCAGGGTATGGCTGGAATGCTTCATATGAAGGCCATGTTAGAAGTGGCCAAATTTATCTTGGTAGTAATAAAGTAGATGCATATCAGCGAGAGGCTTATATTGCTTGGCGTAATAGTAATTATATTTATCAAATTTTGCTTGCTGCAAACGATGAACCATACAGGGTACAAGTTTATGCACCAAATGGTCGTCGTATCGTTAATAAGAGTTTAAACTGTAGTTGGCAAAATTGAGCATATTTGATGAGTTTCGCTTTAGTTCTACCTATCCTACGAGTTCCCGCCCTACAGCTTACTTTAATTTTTTTACCAACAAACCACTTACATCTTCACCTGATGCCTTGCAGGTTTTATAACATGGTGAGTTGCCTTGATCATCATTGGCATCTATGCGTTGACTTGCAACAATCTCAGCAAAGGCTGAGGCAATTAATTCTTCGCCACTCATACTATCGCGTAATGATGCCTTTTTATCTAAGCCAAGTTGATCTTTTAATTGTGATGCTGTAGCACCAAACAGAGGTTTATAAATACCATTGGTACATTGCGCAAAACCAAAGCCTTTGACACCGTGATCTTTTAAAGTACCAGTAAAATCCGCCCGTACCGCTTTACCAGCTTGACGTTGTTGTTCCCAAGTATGAGCCGTAGTAAGTTTAGCCTGTATCGAGTATTGGCCAGTTTTACGAATAGTAGGCAGGACATCTTCAAATATCCAGGATTCAAACTTTTCAGCAGCAGGTAAAGTAGACTTTGCTACTAGTCTATATAGATCAGGTTCGGGAATAATTTTAGTTTTAGGGTCTAATCCCATAAGTTCTTGATTTTGTTGGACGTAACGATTCGTTACGTCTATATCTTTCAATGACTTAGCTCGTTTGCAGTGATCGATGATTGCCTTGCGTGAATTTGTATATCCCAATGCGTTAGCAACATCAATTGCTACAAACCAAGGTACATCTGCAATATAAAGGCTACGGATGATATTATCTTCAAAGTTAAATATAGATAATGCACTCATAAAATCTCCTCCTTGTTATTTCTATGCGTCGTATAAGTATACAAATT